>NZ_BLPF01000001.1:3135000-3471878 GCF_011764425.1 Phytohabitans houttuyneae | reverse complement strand
TCACGCTGCTTTGCTGCGCGTACACCCTGTGGCGGGCACCCGCGCCCGGCCGAGGGCACACGCTCGTCGCCCTGCTGCTGGTGATCGAGGTGGGCATCCTCGGCACGTTCCTCGCGCTCGACCTTGTGCTCTTCTTCGTCTTCTTCGAGGTCGTGCTCCTGCCCATGTACGCGGTGATCGCGGTCTGGGGCGGCGAAGACAGGGCGCACGCCGCGCGCAAGTTCGTGCTTTACACGCTCTTCGGCTCGGTCCTGCTGCTCGTCGGCGTCTTCACCGTCGTGGTCTCGGCCGGCACCGCGGACATCGTGGCGCTCACCGGCGGCGGGGAGCTGTCGCGGGGCACGCAGATCGCGGCGTTCATCCTGCTGGCGATCGCGTTCGCCGTGAAGAGTCCACTGTGGCCGCTGCACACCTGGCTGCCGGACGCGCACACGCAGGCGCCCACGGTCGGCAGCGTGATCCTGGCCGGCGTCCTGCTGAAGATGGGGACGTACGGCCTGATCCGGGTCGCGGTCGGCGTGGCGCCCGAGGGTGCGCGGTGGGCCGCGCCCGCGCTGGGCATCCTGGCCGTGGCCGCGATCGTGGTGGGCTCGCTGGTGTGCCTGGCGCAGACGGAGCTCAAGCGGCTCATCGCGTACTCCAGCGTGGGCCACATGGGCTTCGTGCTGCTCGGCATCGCCACGCTGACCGCCACCGGCATCCAGGCCGCGCTGATCGGCAACGTGGCACACGGCGTGATCACCGGCCTGCTGTTCTTCCTCGCGGGAGCGATCAAGGAGCGGGCGCACACCGGCGAGCTCGCCCAGCTCGGCGGGCTGCGCGAGCAGTCGCCGTGGCTCGCCGGCATCCTCGCCTTCGCCGCCATCGCCTCGCTCGGGCTGCCGGGCCTGGCCGGCTTCTGGGGCGAGGCGTTCGCGGTCGTGGCCTCCCTGGACAAGGGCGGTCCACTCTGGACGACCCTGGCCGCGATAGCCGCCGTGGGTGGCGCGCTCACCGCCGCGTACTTCCTGCGCCTGCTCCGCAAGGTCACACACGGCCCCGCCGTCGGCACACTGAATCCGCCCGGCCTGGCCCGCGCCGAGGTGGCCGCCTGGGCACCGCTGGTACTGCTCGCGCTCATCGTCGGCCTGCTGCCCGCGCTGGTGCTCGGCATGGCCGGTGACCCGGTCGGGGCTCTCGTCGAGGCGGTGCGGTCGTGACCCAGTCCGTGGACCATGTCGCGCTGCTGCCGGTCTACCTGGCCGCCGGCACCGCCGTACTCGTGCTGCTCACCGACCTCATCCTCGCCCGCCGGGCCGCGGTCCTCGCGGTGGCCGCGCTCGGCGCGCTCGCCACCGCGGCGGGCGCGATCGGGGTGGGGCTGGGCGACGACCGCCGGACCTTCTGCGTGCCGGACGCCTGCAGTTTCGTGGCAAACGACCGCTCCGCCCTGGTCGCCACCCTCTTCGCGCTGCTCACGCTCGGTGTGATCGGCCTGTCCGCCACGACGAGAGACGTTCCTCCGGGGGAGTACGCCTTCCTCCTGGCCTGCTCGATGACAGGTGGCGTGGCGCTCGGCTCGGCCGGCGACCTGATCACGCTGATCGTGGCGCTGGAGACGCTCACCCTCCCGCTGTACGTGCTGGTCGGCCTGCGCCGCCGCACCGTGGAGAGCGCCGAGGGTGCGGTCACGTTCTTCGTGGTCAGCGTCGTGGCGACCGCCGTGACGCTGCTCGGCGCGGCCCTGCTGTACGCGGTCAGCGGCCGCCTCCACTTCGCCACACTCGCCACCGGCCTGCCCGACCTCCCGCTCACCGGCGCCGCGGTGGTGCTGGTCCTGGCGGGGCTGGCGTTCAAGGTGGCCGCGGTGCCGTTCCACGCCTGGGCCCCGGCGGCGTACGACGGCGCGCCCGTCCCGATCGCCGCGTACCTCTCCACCGCCTCCAAGCTCGGCGGGGTGGTCGCGATCCTGTACGCGGTCGTCGACGCCCTCCGCCCCGCGCTCGACCTCGCCGGTCCCGCCCTCGCCGTACTGGCCGTCCTCACGATGACCGTCGGCAACCTCGTCGCGCTCCGGCAGACCCGGATGGTGCGGCTGCTCGCGTGGTCGTCCGTGGCCCAGGCGGGGTACATCCTGGCGCCGCTCGGCGCGTTCATGCTCGCCGAGGGGCGCACCGACGAGGCGCTGTCCGTGGCCGTCGCGGCGACCGTGGCGTACACCGTCTTCTATGTGCTCCTCGAACTCGCCGCCTTCGGATCGGTCGTGGCGCTGCGGCCGGGGAGGACGGCGGGCTGATCGCCGACTACCGAGGCGCCGCGCGTACCCACCCATGGGTCGGCGCCGCCCTGGTGCTGGCGCTGATCGGACTCGCCGGGCTGCCCCGGGGTTGGCCGGGCTCTTCGCCAAGGTCGTGGTCGTGCGCTCGCTGCTCGACGGCGGCGCCGGCTGGCTGGCCGTGGTCGTCGCGCTCAACGCGGTGATCGGCCTCGCCTACTACGTACGCGTCGCGGCGGTGCTCTACGGACCCGCCCCGGCGCCCGGCACGCGGGTGCGGATCCCGTGGGCGGTGGCGACGACGCTCGGCGTGGCCACGCTCGCGATCGTGGTGGTCGGGTTCGCGCCGCAGCTCGTGCTCGACCTCTCCTGACCTGCGCTGACTTTCAGCAAGGTCACAGGTATGCGCGGATGATGGGAGGGGCATCAGGTTGTTACGCCTGATGCCGGGCCCTCCCGGTCCCGGGTCCTGAAGGAGTGAGTGATCGTGCACAGGCACTGGAACGGTCTCAAGACGGCCGCTCTGCTCGGCCTGCTCTCCGGTATCGTCCTGGCCCTCGGCTACTGGCTCGGCGGCAGCGGCGGTCTCGTCATCGCGGTGTTCATCGCGCTCGGCATCAACGCCGTCAGCTACTTCTGGTCCGACAAGATCGCGCTGCGGTCGATGCGGGCCAAGCCGGTCAGCGAGGCGGAGTTCCCCGCCCTGTACCAGATGGTTCGGGAGCTTTCCACGCAGGCGGGCCAGCCGATGCCACGGCTTTACGTGAGCCCCACGATGCAGCCCAACGCCTTCGCCACCGGCCGTAACCCGCGTCACGCGGCGGTCGCGGTGACGCAGGGCATCACCCAGATCCTCGACTACCGCGAGCTGCGCGGAGTCATCGGCCACGAGCTGTCGCACGTGTACAACCGCGACATCCTGATCTCCAGCGTGGCCGGCGCGCTCGCGACCATCATCACGTTCGTCGCCAACATCGCGCTGTTCCTGCCCATGGGCGGCAGCGACGACGACGGCGTCAACCCGGCCGTGCTGCTGCTGATGGTGATCCTCGGCCCGATCGCGGCCTCGGTGATCCAGCTGGCGATCAGCCGCAGCCGCGAGTACCAGGCGGACGCCTCGGGCGCGCAGCTGACCAAGGACCCGCTGGCGCTCGCCTCCGCGCTTCGCAAGATCCACTACGGTGCGCAGAAGCTTCCTCTACCGCCGGAGGGCCAGCTCACGAGCACCGCGCACCTGATGATCGACAACCCGTTCAAGGGCGGCGGCATCGCGTCGCTGTTCTCCACCCACCCGCCGATGGCCGAGCGGGTGCGCCGCCTGGAGCAGATGGCCGCCAACTCCGGTCCGGTCCAGTTCCAGCGGTAGTCCGTACCTCTTATGGGCTCGGGGTCACAGACCCCGAGCCCATAATCATGTGGTTCCCGGCCAAGGATCTTGGTTAGGGTCGGTGGGTCTTTCGGTCATTACAGGGGAGGTGTGCTGTGGCTGCGCTGCGCCAGTATTCGGCGGTCTGGCGCATCCCCGGCGCTCCGGTTCTCCTGGTCGTAGGGATCATCGCCCGGCTCGGCATCGGCATGACCCCGCTGGCGCTGCTGCTGCTCGTGCAGCAGGCCACCGACAGGTACACGCCCGCCGCGATAGCGGGTGGCATCTACGCGGTGGCCGGCGCCGCGCTCAGCCCCGTGGCCGGCCGGATCGCGGACCGGATCGGGCCGTCACCGGTGCTCCTGCTGACCGGCATCACCCACCCCGTCGCGCTCGGCGCGCTGCTGTTCGCCAGCCGGATGGACGCGCTGCCGATGATCTTCGCGGCGTCTGCGGTGGCGGGCGCCACGTACCCGCCGTTGAGTGCCGCCATCCGCGGCGCCTGGAACGACCTCACCGAGCCCGGCAGCGGCCGCCATCACGTACGCGGCGCGGCGCTCGCCGCCGAGACCACGCTCTTCGAGCTCGTCTTCGTGATCGGCCCGCTGCTTGTCGCCGGCTTCGTGCTCTTCGCCAGCCCGGCCGCCGCGATCGTGGGCGCCGCCGTCCTCACGCTGTTCGGCACGACCGTGGTCGCCCGAGGGCGGGCGATGCGCGGCTGGCGTCCCCACCCGGCCGAGGACCACACCCGCGGCCTGGGCCCGCTGCGGATCAGTGGCTTTCCGGCGCTGCTCGTGTGCGTGGCCGGCCTCGGCACGGCGTTCGGCGCGGCCGGCGTGATCGTTCCCGCGTACGCCAGCCAGCACAGCGAAGGCGACAGCCTGGGCGGCGTGCTGCTCGCGGTATGGGCGCTGGGCAGCGCGGCCGGCGGCTTCTGGTTTGGCGCGCGGCCGGCCGTGCGCAACCAGGCGCGGCAGTTTTCGCTGCTGCTGGGTGCGTTGGCGGCGACGTTCGCCCTCTACGCCCTCATGCCGCACCCGATCGCGCTCGGCGTGGCCCTCGCCGCCGGCGGTGCCACGATCGCGCCCGCCCTCACGCTCGAAAACAACATGGTGGGGCGCATCGCGCCGGTCACGATGCTGAACGAGGCATACACCTGGGTCATCACCGTCGCCATCGGCTCCTCCGCCCTCGGCGGCTCGGTGTCCGGGCTGATCGTCGACCAGCCCGGTGGCGTGCCGTGGGCGTTCCTCTTCGGTGGCGCGGCGGTGGGCGTCGCCGCCGTGGTGGCGGGGCTCCCGTCCGGCTCGATCGCCCGGGCCGACGCGCGCGCGACGGCCCGGATCGACCAGGCGCTGGCAGCGACCGCTACCGGTAGTTCGTGAACTGGAGGGCGACGCCGAAGTCGCCGGCCTTGAGCAGGGTGATCACTGCCTGAAGGTCGTCCTTCTTCTTGCCGGTGACGCGGAGCTGGTCGCCCTGGATCTGGGCCTGGACGCCCTTGGGACCCTCGTCGCGGATCGCCTTGCTGATCGCCTTGGCCTTCTCCTGGTCGATGCCCTGGATGATCTTGCAGTCGATCCTCGACGTCTTACCCGACGTACGCGGCTCGCCCGCGTCCAGCGCCTTCAGCGAGATGTTGCGCTTGACCAGCTTGTCCTTGAACACCTCGAGCGCGGCGCGGACCCGATCCTCGGTCTCCGCCTGGAGGCTCACCGCCTCCTCGCCAGACCAGGAGATCTGCGCGCCCGTGCCGCGGAAGTCGAAGCGCGTGGTGAGCTCCTTCTCCGCCTGCCGGAGGGCGTTGTCGACCTCCTGCCGGTCGACCTTGCTGACGATGTCGAACGACGGGTTGGCTGCCATAGGTCATGCTCCTGCTTTGTGGCGATATGAAGATGTTCCGGGGCCAGTGACCCCCGACCGTACCCGGTTGCGTGACCCGCCACCGCAACCGCTATCCTTGCTTCCGCTGCCGCGGTCACCGTGGCGGCACGCCCTAGGCGGGTTGCCCGAGCGGCCAATGGGAGCGGACTGTAAATCCGTCGCGAAAGCTACAGAGGTTCGAATCCTCTACCCGCCACACCTAGGGAAATCGGCCCCGACCAGCCATGCCGCTGGCCGGGGCCGATCTTGTTGGTGCGGCCGATCCTTCGGCGGTCACCGCTGTGCCCCTCGAGTCGCCCGATCATCGCTATCTCGGTGCCCGTCATCTCGCCGAAATCTGGAAGCGATCCGGATTAGCGGAGATCGGTAGCGCTCGCGTCCTCGATCGCTTGCCGCTGTGGCGGCAGCGCTTCCTCGCCCGTGGGCCGGTAGGGCTGGGACCTGCACCGATCGGGTGTCGGTACTTCGGTGGCCCGGGATCGTGCGTTAGGTTGATTAGGTCATCGACCATTTGGTTCGATTGGGACAAAGGCCCGTGGAATAAGTGCGTGTCATGGGTTTGGATTGCGTCGTGTGCTGACCTCCTGACCGCTGGATCAGGAAGTGGTTTCGCGTTCCACGGGTGTAACTCGTCGTGTCAGAACTGCGCCACTACGCAATAGGTCGAAGTTTGTCGTTGCTTACTCGCGAGTCACCAAATAAGGTTTGATAAACGCGAGCGAATACGCAAATGCAACCGTCGGATCGGGAAGTTCCAGGGGTGGGCGTCCCGGTGAGCGTCAAGATCCACTATCCGAAGGCGCGCGACGTGCGGGGAGGCCAGCGCAAGGTAGGACGAGGTGGCGCGAACGGGGAAGGTCTGGCAAGTTTGGACAAACGTGACGGAGCGTCATAGCCCACAAATCCTGCACAAAGTGAGCGGCCCTCTAAACAGCAAGCCGGGAAAATCGGTCCTTTCCCAACTTGATGAGGGTGCCGTCAGGGGGTTCGGCATGGCCGTGAAATCTTGCATGGGGATGGGTTCCTAAAGTCCAGCTAAGTTTCCGGTCAGCCGTTCAGCCATGTTTTTCGCGCAGTGTGGTTCTAAGCCGCCGATCAGGATGTCTCCGAGGGCTGTGGTGTGGCACGATCAGGTCACCCCAAAAGTTCGCGAGTTACATGCGGTTACCCCGACGGGAGCGTTCGATGCGTGCACGCAGACTGAGCCGCCTCGCAGGCTTGGTGCTGGCGCTGGCCGTGACCCTCGGCGTGGTTGCCGGATGGTCAGGCGGCGGCTTCTCAGCCATGGATTACGAGTGGGGCGGCGCGGTGCTTGATTACGAGTGGGGCACCTTCCCCTCATCCCCTGACAGGCATGTCCTCCCGGCAGGCAGCGCGACGTCGCAAGGCTGAAAACGCCTGGCTGATCACCGGTCCCCTGGGGATCTTGGCGGTGGTCATCACCACGAGCCTTGCGCTGGTCGACGACACGGTCACGCCAAGCGATCTTGCTATCGCTGCGGCGCTGCTGGCGATCCTCGTTGGCGCCGAGGTCGCGATCCTGCCGTTCATTGTCCGCCGGCACAACATGATCGTCGCGATCTACGAGATCCCGCTTGTCCTGGCGCTTTTCTTCCTACCGCCGCCGATCGTGGTGCTGACCTTCGCACTCGGCAACCTGATCACTCAGATGCGCCGGCGCCTCCCGCCGGTCAAGCTCTGGTTCAACGTCGCAAGAGCCGCCGTGGCCGCCGCGATCGCCTGCGCGGTCATGCTCGCCCTTCCGCCGATGCGCGGCGTCGGGCCGGGCACGTGGGGCATCCTCTTCCTGGCCGTCGCGACGTACACGCTGGTCACGTTCTTCGCCGTGATCGGTGTGTTCCTGCTCGTGCAGGGCGTTGCGGCCGCGCGTGAGGTGCTGCGCACCGGCATCCGCACGCTCGTCATCACCGTCGGCGTCAACGTCGCGGTCGGCCTGATCATCCTGATCGTGCTGCAGGTGACCCCCTGGTCCGCCCTGCTCGTGCTGGGTCTGGCCATCGTGCTGGCGATCTTCTACCGGTCGTACGCGGTGTTCCTCAGCCAGCACCGCATGCTCTCCCAGCTCTACGACCTGAGCCGCGCGATCGGCCGCGGCGACCAGGAGGGCGGCCTCGCCGACGACTTGCTCTTCCGGGTGCGGGCGCTGATGCAGGCGGAGTACGCGACGCTGTGGCTGCCCGCCCAGGGCCGCTACCCGGAGGTCCTGCTCTCGGCCCGGGTCGACGACTCCGGCCTGCTCGACATCACACCGACGCCGCCGCTGGCCCGCGCGCTCGCCCAGGAGGGCAACGGGCGCACGGTGACCGCCGGTTCGCGGTTGGAGACCAGCGGCGAGCTGCGCACGGCACTGCGCGCGAGCGGGGTCAAGGACGTGATCGTCACGCCGCTGCGCTCCGGCCAGGCGGTCATCGGCACGCTCGAGGTGGTCAACCGGCTCGGCGACACCGTCCATTTCACCGCCGGCGACGTGCAGGTGCTGGAGACGATCGCGGCGCACGCCGGCGTGGCGATGGAAAACTCGCGGCTGGTCGACCGGCTCCGCTACGACGCGTACCACGACGGTCTGACCGCCCTCGCCAACCGGCGGCGGATCACCGAGGCCCTTGAGGAGTCGGTCGTCGTCCGGGCGCCCGGCGAGGTGGTCGCTGTGCTCCTGTTCGACGTCGACCGGCTGCGCGACGTCAACGAGTCGCTCGGCCACGCGGCCGGCGACAAGCTGCTCGCCGAGGTGGCGCGGCGGCTGCGAGCGTTCGCACCGCCCGCGGCGCTGGTGGGCCGGGTCGGCGGCGACGAGTTCGTGGTGACCCTCCGCTCGGAGAGCATCGAGGCGGCCGCCCAGCTGGCCACCGAGCTTCGTGAGCAGGTGCGCGACCCGATCATGTTCGGCACCCTCACGCTCGACGTCGACACGGCCGTCGGCGTTGTCGTACACCCGGATCACGGGACGGATCCCGCGACGCTGCTGCAGCGGGCCGACGTGGCCGCCACCGCCGCAAAGTCGGTGCCCGGCGGCGTCCAGCTCTTCAGCGTGGGCCTTGAGTCGCGGTCGGTGCGCCGCCTGGAGCTCGCCGGCGACCTGCGCCGCGCCCTCGACAATGACGAGCTGGAGGTCTACTTCCAGCCCAAGGTGACGCTGACCGACCGCCGGCTCGTCGGGGTGGAGTGCCTGGCTCGCTGGGAGCACCCGGCGCACGGCGCGGTCTCGCCCGAAGACTTCGTGGCGGTCGCCGAGCACACCGGCCAGCTGAGCCGCCTCACCGAGGCGGTGCTCAAGGAGGGCCTGCGCCGCTGCCGAGAGTGGGCCGACGCCGACCGGCCGCTCGCCGTCGCGGTCAACCTTTCCCCGCGCACGCTGGTCGACCCCGGCTTCCCAGCCCGCGTCGAGGCGCTCCTCCAGGAGTACGGCGTGGAGCCCGAGCAGGTCACCTTCGAGATCAAGGAAGACGGAGTCACCGGCCCCACCGACCGCCCGCTGCCCACCCTGCGGCGCCTGCGCGAGATCGGCGTGCGCCTGTCGGTCGACGACTTCGGCACCGGCTACTCGTCCCTCTCCTACCTGCGCCGCCTCCCGGTGCACGAGGTGAAGATCGACCGCACCTTCGTCCAAGGCATGGCGACCGACGCCGGCGACCTGGCGATCGTGCGCGCGGTGGTCGCCCTGTCGCTCCAGTTCGGCCTCACGGTGGTCGCCGAGGGCGTGGAGAGCGAGCTGACGCTCGACCTGCTCAAGGAGATGGGCTGCGAGATCGGCCAGGGCTTCCTCTTCAGCCGCCCCTTGCCGTACGAGCGGCTGGAGGCATGGTTCGGCGCCCGCACCGAGTCCGAGCCCACGCCGCTCGGCGAGGTCCGCCGCCTCCGCGCCGTCACGTAGCCAAGCCTTTCCAGGATCAGAGCTACCGCGACCTGTCCGCGGTGGTCCGGACCGTTGCGCGGGTGCGTTCCCGCGGCCTCACCCTCCGCGGTCGCGCAGACCCAAGCCCGTCCGCGCGCAGGCTGGGCGGGGGACCCGCGGCCGTCTGTCGCGGCCTGCGACGACACGGGTATCCCGATTTCGTCTCGGGATGCGTGACGTGTACTCTTACCCAGGCGCACGCGCCCCTTAGCTCAGTCGGCAGAGCGTCTCCATGGTAAGGAGAAGGTCTACGGTTCGATTCCGTAAGGGGGCTCAGCGGGTCATCCTGGACCCACCTCGGCGGTGTAGCTCAGATGGCAGAGCAAGCGGCTCATAATCGCTGTGTCGCCGGTTCAAGTCCGGCCACCGCTACGCACGTAACGGACGCCACTGGCGTCCGCTTCGCGTGTCCGGGTACTCTGGTGCGCCGGTAACGCGAAGATACCCCAGTTGACGAGGAAGGCACTCCGCCGTGGCCAAGGCGACCGACGTCCGTCCCAAGATCACTATGGCGTGTGTGGAGTGCAAGGAGCGCAACTACATCACGCGTAAGAACCGTCGCAACGACCCGGACCGCATCGAGCTGAAGAAGTTCTGCCCGCGTTGCGGCAAGCACACCGCGCACCGCGAGACGCGCTGAGCTCGGTCTGACGCTGCGGACGGCCCCCGGCTTCGGTCGGGCGGCCGTCCATTTGTCGTTGCGGTCCAGCACCGGCCACACACGCTCCAGGCGTCACAGGGCGGTAGGTTCGCTGCTATGGCTCTGGACCAGTCCTTCATCGGCCGGACGTACCCGCCGACCGCTCCCTACCAGGTTGGGCGGGAAAAGATCCGCGAGTTCGCGAAGGCGATCGGCGCGACCGACCCCCTGCACCACGATCCGGAGGCCGCCCGTGCCGCCGGCTACTCCGACGTCGTCGCGACGCCCACATTTCCGGTGGTGATCACCATGGCGGCCAGCCGGCAGATCGTCGACGACCCGGAGCTTGGCGTCGACTACACCCGCGTGGTCCACGGCGACCAGCGCTTCGCGTACAAGCGGCCGGTCGTGGCCGGTGACGAGCTGGTCTCCGTCAACACCGTCGAGGAGATCCTGTCCCGCGGCGGCCACGACTTTCTCACCATCCGCACCGACGTGAGCACCTCGGCCGGTGAGCCCGTGGTGAGCGTCTGGTCCAAGCTCGTCGTGCGCGGGGAGGGCTGACATGGAAGAGCTGCCTACACAGACGTACCGGGTGACCCGCGCCGACCTCGTGCGGTACGCGGGGGCCTCCGGCGACTTCAACGTCATCCACTGGAGCGAGCGCCTCGCCACCAAGGTGGGCCTGCCCGGCGTGATCGCCCACGGCATGCTCACGATGGCGCTGGCCGGCCGCGCGGTCACCACCTGGGCCGGGTCGGCCGACGCGGTGGTCGACTTCAACGTGCGGTTCAGCCGGCCGGTGCCGGTGCCGGACGACGACGAGGGCACGGAGATCGAGTTCCGCGGCGTCGTGAAGGGCGAGACCGAGGACGGGCTCACCCAGATCGACATCACCGCGACCTGCCACGGCGAGAAGGTGCTCTCCCAGGCTCGGGCGATCGTCCGCCGTCATCACGCGTAGACGGGTGCCAGGTTGGGAATCTCAGGGACGTACCCGTACACTGGTGCGCCGTGGGGTAGCTACCCCTGCCCGGGCGTGCCTTGGGCGGGACCGCTGCCTACACAGGGGTGTGGCGCAATTGGCAGCGCAGCGGTCTCCAAAACCGCAGGTTGCAGGTTCGAGTCCTGTCGCCCCTGCGCCTAAGGCCTGACCGGCCCCGGGACGGGTCCCGCCGGCTCCGCTGGCCGAGGCTCGTCTCCGGGACCGGTGGGGCAACGTGTCAAACCCACCCCCCACGGAGGGCGAAGTGGCCGAGAGCAAGCGGCGCGGCGAAGAGCCCGCGGACGACGACTTCGACGACCTCGACGAGTCGTTCGACGACGCTGTCGACGATGACGCCGACGACGACGAGGACCAGCCGGTCTCGCGCGGCGGCACGGCCACTCGCGAGCGCCGCAAGACCGAGCCTGCCGACAAGCCGAAGGCGAAGAAGGACGTCACTCGGGTGGGGTTCTTCGGCCGGATCCTGCGGTTCTTCCGTGAGGTCGTCGCCGAGCTCCGCAAGGTCATCTGGCCGACCCGCAAGGAGCTGCTGACCTACACCGCGGTCGTGGTCGTGTTCGTCGCCTTCATGCTGGCGATCGTGGCTGGCCTCGACTACGGGTTCGCCAAGGGCGTGTTGTTCGTCTTCGGCAACCAGGAATAGACAAAGACGGAAGTGAGCGAGCGTGCCTGAGTACGACGAGACCGCTGCGGCGCCCGACGAGCAGTCCGCGGTGGCGACCGCCGCCGACCCGGAGGCGGTCGAGGCCGACAGCGAGCCGGAGTACACGCCGGCCGCCGAACCGGATGCCGACTACGACCCGGTCGCCGAGCTGCGGCAGAAGCTGCGCTACGCGCCCGGCGACTGGTACGTGGTGCACTCCTACGCTGGCTACGAAAACAAGGTCAAGACCAACCTCGAGACCCGGATCACGAGCCTCGACATGGAGGACTTCATCTTCCAGGTCGAGGTGCCGACCCGCGAAGAGGTCGAGGTCAAAAACGGCAAGCGCCTGCAGGTGCAAAACAAGGTCTTCCCCGGCTACATCCTCGTGCGGATGGAGCTGACCCCGGAGTCCTACTCCTGCGTGCGCAACACCCCAGGTGTGACCGGCTTCGTCGGCGCGACCGACCGGGCCGACCGCCCCGCGCCGCTCTCGCTCGACGAGGTGCTCAAGTGGCTGGCACCGGCTGTCGAGACCGAGCAGAAGAAGGCCAAGCCGGAGGTCAAGGTGCTTGACTTCGAGGTTGGCGACTCCGTCACGGTCACCGATGGCGCCTTCGCCTCGCTGCCGGCCACGATCAGCGAGATCAATGCCGACCAGCAGAAGCTCAAGGTGCTCGTGTCGATCTTCGGTCGGGAGACGCCGGTCGAGCTCAACTTCAACCAGGTCGCAAAGATCTAGAGCGCTCGTTAGCGGCCCGCCTCGTGGAGGCGGGCCGCTTTACGTTCAGCAGTCGACTGGCGCTACTCTAGAACGTCGGTCTGTCGGCCGCGCTTGACCGTGCGCGCCCAACGGCCGTCATCCACGTCATCACCACGCCCAGGAAAGAGCCATGCCTCCGAAGAAAAAGCTAGTCAAGACGTTCACGCTGCAGCTGCCGGCGGGCCAGGCCACGCCGGCGCCGCCGGTCGGTCCGGCGCTGGGCCAGCACGGCGTCAACATCATGGAGTTCTGCAAGTCCTACAACGCGCAGACCGAGTCGCAGCGGGGCGACATCGTCCCGGCTGAGATCAGCGTGTACGAGGACCGCTCCTTCACCTTCGTGCTGAAGACCCCGCCCGCCGCCCGCCTGCTGATCAAGGCGGCCGGTGTCCAGAAGGGCTCCGGCACTCCGCACACCGAGAAGGTCGGCTCGGTCACCCGCGCCCAGCTGCGCGAGATCGCCGAGAAGAAGATGTCGGATCTGAACGCCAACGATCTCGACCACGCCGAGCGGATCATCGCTGGTACCGCCCGCTCCATGGGCATCACCGTCAAGGAATAAGCAGCAGCACTCGTGGGAGGGTCCGCGTGGGCCCGCCGAGACCACAGGAGATACAGAGGACATGCCGCACAGCAAGAACTACCGCAAGTCGCTCGACCTGATCGACCGGTCGAAGCTCTACACCCCCTCCGAGGCGATCAAGCTCGCCAAGGAGACCAGCACGGTCAAGTTCGACGCCACGGTCGAGGTCGCGATGCGCCTCGGCGTCGACCCCCGCAAGGCCGACCAGATGGTCCGCGGCACGGTCAACCTGCCGCACGGCACCGGCAAGACGGTTCGCGTGATCGTCTTCGCGGCGGGTGCCAAGGCCGAGGAGGCCGTGGGTGCCGGTGCTGACGAGGTCGGCACCGACGAGCTGGTGGCCCGCATCCAGGGCGGCTGGCTGGACTTCGACGCGGCCATCGCCACGCCGGACCAGATGGCCAAGATCGGTCGGATCGCGCGGATCCTGGGCCCGCGCGGTCTGATGCCCAACCCCAAGACGGGCACCGTGACCATGGACGTCGCCAAGGCCGTCGCCGACATCAAGGGCGGCAAGATCACGTTCCGGGTGGACAAGCACTCCAACCTGCACCTGATCATCGGCAAGGCGTCCTTCACCGAGGACAAGCTGGTCGAAAACTACGCCGCAGTGCTGGACGAGGTGCTTCGCGCCAAGCCGTCCGCGGCGAAGGGCAAGTACCTGAGGAAGGTCACCGTCACCACGACGATGGGTCCCGGCGTGCCGATCGACCCCAACGTGACCCGCGGCCTCACGGAGGCCACGGCGGAGGCCTGATCCCCTCATCGCCAAAGCGGCGCGCTTCCCTCTGGGGGAGCGCGCCGCTCTCGATTTGGCGGGTACCGGCACCACCGCGTACTCTTGCCCGCGAAGTACCACCCGAAGACCGCTGGTCACCGCGCTCAGGCGCGGTCGAAGGTCCCGTTCGACGGGCGACCCGCGCAGGGCGATGTGCGAGTAAGCGTGACGTCAAGTCCCGCCCCGTGCGCCTTGCGCCGGGGCGTTTTCGTTGTCCGGGCCGGGTGCACCAGCCAGGCGCAACGAGAGGAGGGACATGGCGGACAAGCCGATTCGGGCCGACAAAGCCACGGCCGTCGCCGAGCTCACCGAGCACTTCCGCAAGGCGGAGGCGACCGTGCTGACGGAGTACCGCGGCCTCACGGTCGCGCAGCTCACCCAGCTGCGGCGCTCGCTGGGCCAGACCGCGACGTACTCGGTCGCGAAGAACACCCTGGCCAAGCGTGCTGCGACGGACGCGGGCATCAGCGGCCTCGACGAGCTGTTCTCCGGTCCTACCGCGCTCACTTTCGTCTCCGGCGATGTGGTGGAGGCGGCGAAGGGCCTGCGCGAGTTCGCGAAGGCCAACCCGGCTCTGATCATCAAGGGCGGCGTGTTCGAGGGCAAGGCGATCTCGGCTGACGAGGTCAACAAGCTCGCCGACCTCGAGTCCCGTGAGGTGCTGCTGGCCAAGTTGGCCGGTGCCATGAAGGCGAACCTGAGCAAGGCCGCGGCCGTGCTCCAGGCTCCGCTGACGAAGACCGCTCGTCTGGCGGCCGCTCTGCAGGACAAGCGCGAGAAGGAAGAAGCCGCTCAGTAACGCGGCGAGTCAGCTTCTTTGGGTGCGGGCGTACCACGTGACGGCCAAACCCCGGGAAATTCGAAACAAACCTAGGAAGGACGCCAGACACCATGGCGAAGCTCAGCACCGACGAGCTGCTCGACGCGTTCAAGGAGATGACGCTGATCGAGCTGTCGGACTTTGTTAAGCAGTTCGAGGACACGTTCGACGTCCAGGCCGCCGCGCCGGTCGCCGTCGCCGCTGCCGGCCCGGCCGCCGCTGCCGCGCCGGTCGAGGAGGAGAAGGACGAGTTCGACGTCGTCCTCGAGGCCGACGGTGGCAAGAAGATCCAGGTCATCAAGGTCGTGCGTGAGCTGACCGGCCTGGGCCTCAAGGAGGCCAAGGACCTGGTCGAGGCCGCGCCGAAGCCGGTCCTGGAGAAGGCCAACAAGGAGACCGCCGACAAGGCCAAGGCCAAGCTCGAGGCCGAAGGCGCCAAGGTCACCCTCAAGTAAGTGGATGGCCGGCGGGAGGCCGGGGGCGCGTCGGGCTAGCCCAAACGCTCACCCTCAGGCAATCTCGCGCAAGCTCTCCAGTGGGCTCCTCGTTACCCGAAAAGGTGGTGACGGGGAGCCCACTTCATGCATCCGAAGTAGAAATTCGGGCGTGGCGCCGATCACGGTGGTCCGACCCGCGCCAGAACCCTTGACGCAGCGTTTGCTGGCAGGCACGCTGACATCAGCAAGTCCTTCCGCGCTTGCAACGGCCACCGGCTGGGTAAGGCGGCGTTGGGTCCACAAGTGGCATTGCCATTGGTGAGATCGCAACGCAGCCGACCTGACGGCACCGTGGTTAGCGTGCCGCGTTCTGAGCGGCCTGGAGGCATCGTGAGGTGCCACGAGGTGCGTTCCGCGTCGCGCTGCCGTGGTGGGCTGGACAGCGGTTAGCCGTTCGGCTACACTGCTAGTTTGCGCTGCCTTCCGACTTCAGCCCTGCCCGGAATGTCCGAAACTGGCCGTCCGGATCGGGGTCAGTCGGGGTGCGCGCGCAACGGCCGTTTTGCAGCACCGGTCCTCGGAAGGACGCATCTTGGCAGCTTCCCGCCCTGCGAAGACCAGTCGTACGTCGAGCGCATTTGCTCCCCGCCGGATTTCATTCGGCAGGATCACCGAACATCTTGAGGTCCCCAACCTCCTCGCCATCCAGAACGAGTCCTTCGACTGGTTGGTTGGCAACGAGGCGTGGCAGGGCCGGTCGGCTGATGACCCGCACGCCCGCTCAGGTCTCGCGGAAATCCTCGACGAGATTAGTCCGATTGAGGACTTCTCGGGCACCATGTCCCTTTCCTTCTCCGCTCCCCGCTTCGACGAGGTCAAGGCCTCGATCGAAGAGTGCAAGGAGAAGGACCTGACGTACTGCGCTCCGCTCTTCGTGACCGCGGAGTTCACCAACAACACCACTGGTGAGATCAAGAGCCAGACGGTGTTCATGGGTGACTTCCCGATGATGACCCCCAAGGGCACCTTCATCATCAACGGCACCGAGCGCGTGGTCGTCAGCCAGCTCGTCCGCTCCCCGGGCGTCTACTTCGACAAGCAGCCGGACAAGACGTCCGACCGCGACCTCTCCAGCGTCAAGGTGATCCCCAGCCGGGGTGCCTGGCTGGAGTTCGACATCGACAAGCGCGACACCGTCGGCGTCCGCATCGACCGCAAGCGCCGCCAGGCCGTCACGGTCCTGCTCAAGGCCATTGGTTGGACCAACGAGCAGATCCGCGAGCGGTTCGGCTGGTCCGAGCTGATGATGACCACCTTGGAAAAGGACCACATCGCCGGCCAGGACGAGGCGCTGTTGGACATCTACCGCAAGCTGCGGCCTGGTGAGCCGCCGACGCGGGAAAACGCCCAGACCTTGCTCGACAACCTCTTCTTCAACTCGAAGCGGTATGACGTAGCCAAGGTCGGGCGCTACAAGTTCAACAAGAAGCTCGAGATCGACATCCCGATCAACAAGGGCACGCTGACCGTCGAGGACATCGTCGCCACGGTTGAGTACCTCTGCCGCCTGCACGCGGGCGAGGAGGGTTACGAGCCGGACGACATCGACCACTTCGGCAACCGGCGCCTCCGCACGGTAGGCGAGCTGATCCAGAACCAGGTTCGGGTCGGCCTCTCCCGCATGGAGCGGGTCGTCCGCGAGCGGATGACCACGCAGGACGTCGAAGCGATCACGCCGCAGACTCTGATCAACATCCGCCCCGTGGTGGCGGCGATCAAGGAGTTCTTCGGTACGTCGCAGCTGTCCCAGTTCATGGACCAGACCAACCCCCTGGCGGGCCTGACCCACCGCCGGCGCCTGTCGGCGCTGGGCCCCGGTGGTCTGTCCCGCGAGCGGGCCGGCTTCGAGGTTCGCGACGTGCACCCGTCCCACTACGGCCGGATGTGCCCGATCGAGACCCCGGAAGGTCCGAACATCGGCCTGATCGGCGCGCTCTCCACGTTCGGGCGGGTCAATCCGTTCGGCTTCATCGAGACGCCGTACCGGAAGGTGGACAACGGTCGGGTCACCGACCAGATCGACTACCTGACGGCGGACGAAGAGGACCGGTTCGTCAAGGCCCAGGCCAACGCCCCGCTGAAGTCCGACGGCACCTTCGCCGAGGACCGAGTCCTGGTCCGCCGGAAGGGCGGCGAGGTCGACTACGTCACGCCGGCCGCCGTGGACTACATGGACGTCTCGCCGCGCCAGATGGTGTCGGTCGCGACCGCCATGATCCCGTTCCTCGAGCACGACGACGCCAACCGGGCGCTCATGGGCGCCAACATGCAGCGCCAGGCGGTGCCGCTGGTCAAGGCCGAGTCGCCGCTGGTCGGCACGGGTATGGAGTACCGGGCCGCCGTCGACGCCGGTGACGTCGTCGTCGCCGAGGTCGGTGGCGTGGTCGAGGACCTGTGCGCCGACTACGTGACGGTGCACCAGGACGACGGTCACCGCCGCACCTACCTGCTGCACAAGTTCCGCCGCTCCAACGCCGGCTCCTGCGTCAACCAGAAGCCGGTCGTCTTCGAGGGCGACCGCGTCGAGGCCGGCCAGGTCATCGCCGACGGTCCGTGCACCGACGAGGGCGAGATGGCGCTCGGGCGCAACCTGCTCGTCGCGTTCATGCCGTGGGAAGGCCACAACTACGAGGACGCGATCATCCTGTCGCAGCGCCTCGTGCAGCAGGACGTGCTCACCTCGATCCACATCGAGGAGCACGAGGTCGACGCCCGCGACACCAAGCTGGGTCCGGAAGAGATCACCCGCGACATCCCGAACGTCAGCGAGGAAATGCTCGCCGACCTCGACGAGCGCGGCATCATCCGGATCGGCGCGGAGGTCGTGCCCGGCGACATCCTGGTCGGCAAGGTCACGCCCAAGGGCGAGACCGAGCTGACCCCGGAGGAGCGGCTGCTCCGCGCGATCTTCGGCGAGAAGGCGCGCGAGGTCCGGGACACCTCGCTGAAGGTGCCGCACGGCGAGACCGGCACGGTCATCGGCGTTCGCACCTTCTCCCGCGAGGACGGCGACGAGCTGCCCCCGGGTGTCAACGAGCTGGTCCGCGTCTACGTGGCACAGAAGCGCAAGATCCAGGACGGTGACAAGCTCGCGGGCCGCCACGGCAACAAGGGCGTCATCTCCAAGATCCTGCCGGTCGAGGACATGCCGTTCCTTGAGGACGGCACGCCGGTCGACATCGTGCTCAACCCGCTGGGTGTGCCGAGCCGGATGAACATCGGTCAGGTCCTGGAGACCCACCTCGGGTGGGTGGCCAAGACCGGCTGGAAGATCGAGGGCGAGGACGCCGAGTGGAAGCGGGCGCTCAAGTCGATCGGTGCCGACACCTCGGAGCCTGACACCAACGTGGCGACGCCGGTCTTCGACGGCGCCAAGGAGGCGGAGATCAGCGGCCTGCTGGCCAGCTCCCTGCCCAACCGTGACGGCGTCCAGCTCGTCGGCGGCTCGGGCAAGGCCCAGCTGTTCGACGGTCGCTCGGGTGAGCCGCTGCCGGACCCGATCGCGGTCGGCTACATCTACATCCTGAAGCTCAACCACCTGGTCGACGACAAGATCCACGCGCGTTCGACCGGACCGTACTCGATGATCACGCAGCAGCCGCTGGGTGGTAAGGCGCAGTTCGGTGGTCAGCGCTTCGGTGAGATGGAGTGCTGGGCGATGCAGGCGTACGGCGCTGCTTACGCCCTGCAGGAGCTGCTCACGATCAAGTCCGACGACGTGCTCGGCCGCGTGAAGGTCTACGAGGCCATCGTCAAGGGCGAAAACATCCCCGAGCCCGGCATCCCGGAGTCGTTCAAGGTGCTCCTCAAGGAGCTCCAGTCGCTGTGCCTCAACGTCGAGGTGCTGAGCAGCGACGGCGTGGCGCTGGAGATGCGGGAGACCGATGACGAGGTCTTCCGGGCCGCGGAGGAGTTGGGCATCGACCTGTCTCGGCGTGAGCCAAGCAGCGTCGAGGAAGTCTGAGGCGGCGGGGTCAGGGGCCAACCGGCTCCTGACCCCACCGATGAGCTGGCAAAAGATACGAGACACGACTCGAGGGACATAAATTGCTCGACGTCAACTTCTTCGACGAGTTGCGAATCGGCCTGGCGACAGCTGACGACATCCGCCAGTGGTCGCACGGCGAGGTGAAGAAGCCCGAGACGATCAACTACCGCACGCTCAAGCCGGAAAAGGACGGGCTCTTCTGCGAGAAGATCTTCGGTCCTCAGCGGGACTGGGAGTGCTACTGCGGCAAGTACAAGCGAGTCCGCTTCAAGGGCATCATCTGTGAGCGCTGCGGCGTCGAGGTGACCCGCTCGAAGGTCCGCCGTGAGCGGATGGGCCACATCGAGCTGGCCGCCTCGGTCACGCACATCTGGTACTTCAAGGGTGTGCCCAGCCGCCTCGGCTACCTGCTCGACCTGGCGCCCAAGGACCTCGAAAAGATCATCTACTTCGCGTCGTACGTGGTGACCGGGGTGGACACCGAGGCCCGCCACCGCGACATGTCGACGGTGGAAAACGAGATCCTGGCCGAGAAGCGGCAGTCGGAAAACAGCCGCGACTCGGAGATCGAGAAGCGGGCCGCCAAGCTCGAGGCCGACCTGGCCGAGCTGGAGGCGGAGGGCGCCAAGGCCGACGTGCGGCGCAAGGTCAAGGAGTCTGGCGAGCGTGAGATGCGCCAGATCCGCGACCGGGCGCAGCGCGAGATCGACCGGCTCGACGAGGTGCTCGACACGTTCCGCAAGCTGGAGCCCAAGCAGCTGGTCACCGACGAGCTGCTCTACCGGGAGCTGCGCGACCGGTTCGGCGAGTACTTCAACGGCGGCATGGGTGCCGAGGCGATCAAGGCCCTGCTCGAAAACATGGACCTTGACGCGGAGGCCGACAACCTGCGCGAGATCATCCGGTCCGGCAAGGGTCAGCGGAAGATCCGGGCGCTCAAGCGGCTCAAGGTCGTGGCGGCGTTCCTGAACACCCGTAACTCGCCGCTCGGCATGGTGCTCGACTGCGTGCCGGTCATCCCGCCGGACCTGCGTCCGATGGTGCAGCTCGACGGTGGCCGCTTCGCGACCTCCGACCTCAACGACCTGTACCGCCGCGTGATCAACCGGAACAACCGGCTCAAGCGCCTGATCGACCTGGGTGCGCCCGAGATCATCGTCAACAACGAGAAGCGGATGCTGCAGGAGGCCGTCGACGCGCTGTTCGACAACGGCCGCCGCGGTCGTCCGGTCACCGGCCCGGGTAACCGGCCGCTGAAGTCGCTGTCCGACATGCTCAAGGGCAAGCAGGGCCGCTTCCGGCAGAACCTGCTCGGCAAGCGCGTCGACTACTCCGGCCGTTCCGTGATCGTCGTCGGCCCGCAGCTGAAGCTGCACCAGTGCGGCCTGCCCAAGCAGATGGCGCTGGAGCTCTTCAAGCCGTTCGTGATGAAGCGCCTGGTTGACCTCAACCACGCGCAAAACATCAAGTCCGCCAAGCGGATGGTCGAGCGGCAGCGGCCGGTCGTGTGGGACGTGCTGGAAGAGGTCATCGGGGAGCACCCGGTGCTGCTCAACCGCGCACCCACGCTGCACCGTCTGGGCATCCAGGCCTTCGAGCCGCAGCTGGTCGAGGGCAAGGCGATCCAGATCCACCCGCTCGTCTGCACCGCGTTCAACGCGGACTTCGACGGTGACCAGATGGCGGTGCACGTGCCGCTGTCCGCCGAGGCGCAGGCCGAGGCGCGGATCCTGATGCTCTCGTCGAACAACATCCTCAAGCCGGCCGACGGCAAGCCGGTCACCATGCCCACCCAGGACATGGTCATCGGGCTGTACCACCTGACCCACCTCACGGCGGACGCCAAGGGGGTCGGGCGGGAGTTCAGCTCGGACGCCGAGGCGCGGATGGCCTTCGACAACGGCGAGCTGCACCTGCAGGCGCCGATCAAGGTGCGGCTGCGCGACGTCGTCGAGGTCGACAACGGTGCCGGCCAGCCCAGGTGGACCGCCCCGAGGGGTGGACGCCGGGCGAGCCGCTCATCGTCGAGACCACGCTGGGTCGGGCGCTCTTCAACGAGACCCTGCCCAAGGGCTACCGGTACGTGAACTACGAGATCCGCAAGGGTCAGCTCTCCGCGATCGTCAACGACCTCGCCGAGCGGTTCCCGAAGGTGGCCCTGGCCGCCACTCTGGACGCGCTCAAGGAGGCCGGTTTCCACTGGGCCACCTGGTCCGGCGTGACGATCGGCATGGAGGACGTCATCGCGCCGCCGCGCAAGCCCGAGATCATGGAGCGGTACGAGAAGGAAGCCGACCGGATCGACAAGCAGTACCAGCGTGGTCTGATGACGGCCGAGGAGCGTCGCGGCGAGCTCATCGAGATCTGGACCAAGGCGACCAACGAGGTGGCCAAGGAGATGGAGACCTCGCTGCCGCAGGAAAACCCGTTGTGGAAGATGATCAACTCGGGTGCCCGCGGTAACCTGCTTCAGCTCCGCCAGATCGCGGCGATCCGTGGCCTGGTGGCCAACCCCAAGGGTGAGATCATCCCGCGGCCGATCAAGTCCAGCTACCGCGAGGGCCTGTCGGTGGTGGAGTACTTCATCTCCACCCACGGTGCCCGCAAGGGTCTGGCCGACACCGCGCTGCGTACGGCGGACTCGGGTTACCTGACCCGGCGTCTGGTCGACGTGTCGCAGGACGTGATCATCCGCGAGGAGGACTGCGGCACCGACCGCGCGATCCCGATGCAGGTGGGCGAGACCATCAACGGTCAGCTCGCGGTGCACGAGCACGCCGAGACGGGTGTGCACGCCCGTACCCTTGCCGACGACGTCAAGGGCGCCGACGGCACGGTCGTCGCGGAGCGGGGCACCGACCTCAACTCGATCGTGGTCGACAAGCTTGTCGCCGCGAACGTCGAGACGGTGCGCGTCCGCAGCGTGCTCACCTGCGAGTCCAAGCTGGGCGTCTGCGCGGCCTGCTACGGCCGTTCGCTGCCGACCGGCAAGACCGTGGACGTCGGCGAGGCGGTCGGCATCATCGCCGCCCAGTCGATCGGTGAGCCGGGCACCCAGCTCACGATGCGTACGTTCCACACCGGCGGTGTCGCCGGTGAGGACATCACGCAGGGTCTGCCGCGTGTGCAGGAGATCTTCGAGGCGCGCGTGCCCAAGGGCAAGGCGCCGATCGCCGACACGCCTGGCCGGATCCGGATCGAGGATGGCGAGCGTTCGCGGAAGATCATCATCGTTCCCGACGACGGGAGCGACGAGATCGTCCACGACAAGATCTCCAAGCGCGTGCGGCTCCGGGCGCACGACGGAGACCACGTCGAGGTCGGCGAAAAGCTCACCGAGGGCACGATCGACCCGCACGAGCTCCTGCGGATCCTCGGCCCGCGCGCGGTGCAGGTCCACCTGACCCAGGAGGTCCAGGAGGTCTACCGCTCGCAGGGTGTGCTCATCCACGACAAGCACATCGAGATCATCATTCGGCAGATGCTGAAGCGGGTCACGGTCATCGACTCGGGCTCCACCGAGTTCCTGCCGGGTGTGCTGGTCGACCGCGCCGTCTTCGAGTCGGAAAACCGCCGGCTCGTGTCGGAGGGTGGCGAGCCCGCCGCCGGCCGTCCGGTGCTCATGGGTATCACCAAGGCCTCGCTGGCGACCGACTCCTGGCTCTCGGCGGCCTCCTTCCAGGAGACCACCCGGGTGCTGACCGACGCGGCGATCAACGCGCGCAGCGACTCGCTGATCGGTCTGAAGGAGAACGTCATCATCGGCAAGCTCATCCCGGCCGGTACGGGCATCAGCAAGTACCGCAACATCCGGGTCGAGCCCACCGAGGAGGCCAAGGCCAAGGTGTACTCGATGACCGGGTACCCCGAGACCGACTACGGCTTCGGGCCGGCCAGCGGGCAGGCTGTGCCGCTGGACGACTTCGATTTCGGGTCCTACCGCTGACCCCGGTCGGTGGCTGAGAAGTCCTGGTAAGTCGCGAAGCGCCCCGCACGTCACGTGCGGGGCGCTTTCGCTTTGTAGGCTTGCGAGGTGACCACATCGCCGGCGGCCCTGCGCCACCCGCTCGATCCCGAGCCGGTGCGCTCGACCAAGGCCGGCACGGTGTTCGCCCTGGGGCTTGTCGCGCTCGTCACCGGCCCGTTCGTGGGTGGCCTTGTGCCCGCCAGCATCGCGATCGCGCTGGCCGGGCAGGCGCGGCGCGAGGCGTTCCGCTCCGAGGGCTACCTGACCGGCTCGGCCTGGTTGCGCCGCGGTGAAAAGCTGGCCTGGATCGGCGTCGCCCTGGCCGCCACGTCCCTGGTCGTCGCGGTCGTGATCGGCGTGGTCGACTACGCGGGCACCCCGGCGGGACACGACTTCGCGCCCGGGGTCGACTAGCGTGGCGGTGTCTTTCGGCGGCCGTGGCGATGTGGCGGTCCTGCGGCACACTGCCCGTCGAGACCGGCGGGCCTGAGGGCGAGGTGGCGGAGTGACGGACGAGGCGCCGCGGCCGGCGCGGCCCGAGGATCCGCCCACCCCGCGGACACTGGCACAGGCGAGTCCCGCTCCGGCTTCGGCGAATCCAGTTCAGGCATGGGTCAGGCCGGGCGTTCGATCGGTGAGGCGGGGCGGTCCATCGGCGCCAGCGACCTGTGGCGTGCCGAGCGCGCCGGGGCTCCGGAGGGCGAGCCATCGCCGGAAAGCAGGCCAGCACCGTCCAGGAGCGAGTCAGTCACCGGGGATGAGGCGGCGGCGCCTGAGAGCCGGTCCACTGCCACCGAGGAGCCGAGCGCGCCGCAGGCGGACACTGGGCCCGCTCCCGCCGAGCAGCCAAGCGCGCGCCAGACGGACACCGAGCCTGCTCCCGCCGAGCAGCCGAGCGCGCAGCAAGCGGACACCGGGCCCGCCGACGAGCAGCCGGCGCCCGCGGCTCCGGGGCAGGCAGCGCCCGGGCCGGGGCAGGCAGCGGCCGAGCCGGGGCAGGCAGCGGCTGAGCCGGCGCAAGGAGCGGCCGAGCAACCCGCGCCGGCGCAAGCGGGTGCGGGCGTGGTCCAGAGCGGGCCGCCAGACGTGCGGGGGCACCCTGGCTGGCCTGCAAGGCCCCGGGGCCGCAGGACGTGCCGGCGCACCCTGGCTGGCCCGCAAGGCCCGTGGAGCCGCAGGACACGCCTGGCTGGCGCCCGCCGTACGGGACGGCGGCACCGGGCATGGCGCAGCCCTCGGCGCCCGTTTACGTGCCGCCGCCGGCGGGATGGCCGGGTGGGATGAGCCCCGCCCCGATGCCGCAGCCGGTCGGGGCCGCCGCGTCGCACTGGGGGCGGCCGGCCGCGGTCCCGCCGCCGCCGCGCGAGGCGTGGTTGGCGCCGCAGCGGGTCGAGGCGGTGCCGGGCACCAACTTCGCTGTCGTACACCTCAATCTGCCGCCGTCCACGTCGGGCCTGGCCGTCGGTTCGCTGGTGGCGGGAATCGGTTCGGTCCTCGTGTCGTTTGTCGTAGCGTGCTTCGGCGTGGTCGGTGCCTCGGCCGGCTGGGGTGCGTGGGTCGCGGGCGCCTTCGCGATGATCGCCGGCCTGGCCGGGGGTGCCGCGGTCGTGCTCGCGGTGCTCGGCATGCGGCAGATCAAGCGGGCGGTCTCCGGGATCCGGGTCACCGGCCGTGGCGTGGCCATCGCCGGCCTGGTCTGCGGTGCCGTGGGGCTCGGGCTCACCGCGCTCGGCGTCGGGACCTCCCTGTTGATCCAAGTGAGCGTCTGAGGACCCCGTCGATGGGTGGCCCGCACAGGAGCGGGTACACTGAACGACTGGAGTTGTTCGCCGCGGGCGAGAAGGCAAAGACGGGTCCCCCGTTTTGACCTGTGCGCTCACGGTGGGTACTCTTTCCCCTCGTGCCCGGGCGTGCCCGGGCAATCCGTGCGTGCGCCCTCATAGTGGGCCGCGACACGGGCAACGAGACAAACGCGGTGCACGTGACAGCGCGCGCCGCAACCGTGTGCCGGACGACACGCCCGACCGCGGGTGCCGGGAGGACGAGGGCCACCCGGCGAAAGTGCCAGGTCGGCCGCGTGCCGACCGGCGCAGAGGCACGGCACACAGACACAGGCACGCACAGAGGAAGCAAGGGAGCGGAGAAACCCGGTGCCCACGATCCAGCAGCTGGTCCGCAAGGGCCGGCAGGCCAAGACGAGCAAGACCAAGACCCCGGCGCTGAAGGGGAGCCCCAGCGGCGCGGAGTGTGCACGCGTGTGTACACCACCACCCCCAAGAAGCCGAACTCGGCGCTGCGCAAGGTCGCTCGTGTGAAGCTGAGCAGCCAGATCGAGGTGACGGCGTACATCCCCGGCGTCGGCCACAACCTGCAGGAGCACTCGATCGTGCTCGTGCGTGGCGGCCGTGTGAAGGACCTCCCCGGCGTCCGGTACAAGATCGTCCGCGGTTCGCTGGACACCCAGGGTGTCCGCAACCGCAAGCAGGCGCGCAGCCGCTACGGCGCGAAGAAGGAGAAGAGCTGACATGCCGCGTAAGGGCCCCGCGCCGCGCCGGCCGCTTGTCGCTGACCCGGTGTACAACTCGCCGCTGGTCACGCAGCTGGTCAACAAGATCCTGATGCGCGGCAAGCGCCAGCTCGCCGAGCGCGTTGTGTACGGCGCCCTGGAGGGCTGCCGGGAGAAGACCGGCACCGATCCGGTCGTGACCCTCAAGCGCGCGATGGACAACGTGAAGCCGACCCTCGAGGTCCGCAGCCGCCGTGTCGGTGGCGCGACGTACCAGGTGCCGGTTGAGGTTCGCCCGACCCGGGCGACCACCCTGGGCCTGCGCTGGCTGGTGCAGTACTCGAAGGCCCGGCGCGAGAAGACCATGATCGAGCGACTGCAGAACGAGCTGCTCGACGCGAGCAACGGCCTCGGCGCCTCGGTGAAGCGGCGCGAGGACACGCACAAGATGGCGGAGTCCAACAAGGCCTTCGCCCACTACCGCTGGTGACCCCAGCGCCCGACGAGACGACGAAGTAGGGATTACCGTGGCTGCCGCCGACAACGCGCTCGCCAAGCTACGCAACATCGGCATCATGGCGCACATCGATGCCGGTAAGACGACCACGACGGAACGAATCCTGTTCTACACCGGCATCACGTACAAGATCGGTGAGGTCCACGAGGGCGCCGCCGTCATGGACTGGATGGAGCAGGAGCAGGAGCGGGGCATCACCATCACCTCGGCCGCCACAAAGGTCGAGTGGAAGGGCCACCCCATCAACATCATCGACACCCCGGGGCACGTCGACTTCACCGTTGAGGTGGAGCGCAACCTGCGGGTGCTCGACGGTGCGATCGCGGTGTACGACGGTGTGGCCGGTGTCGAGCCGCAGACCGAGAACGTCTGGCGCCAGGCTGACAAGTACAACGTTCCGCGGATGTGCTTCGTCAACAAGCTCGACCGCACGGGTGCCGACTTCTTCCGCTGCGTGCAGATGATGATCGACCGGCTCAACGCCACCCCGCTGGTGCTGCAGATCCCGATCGGCCTCGAGGGCAACCACATCGGCGTCGTCGACCTGATCGGGATGCGCGCGCTCACGTGGCGCGGCGAGACCCAGAAGGGCGAGGACTACGCGGTCGAGGAGATCCCGGCCGAGCTCGCCGACCAGGCCGCCGAGTGGCGCGAGAAGCTCATCGAGACGCTCGCCGACGTCGACGACAGCGTGATGGAGAAGTACCTGGAGGGCGAGGAGATCTCGGCCGACGAGATCAAGGCCGGCATCCGCCGCGCCACCATCACCTCCAAGGCCAACCCGGTGCTGTGTGGCTCCGCGTTCAAGAACAAGGGCATCCAGCCCATGCTGGACGCCGTCATCGACTTCCTGCCGTCGCCGCTGGACATCCCGGCGATCGAGGGCACGGCGACTGACGGCGAGACCCCGCTCCTGCGCCGGCCCTCGATGTCCGAGCCCTTCTCCGCGCTGGCGTTCAAGATCCAGACGGACAAGCACCTCGGCAAGCTGACGTACGTGCGGGTCTACTCCGGCAAGCTCGAGTCCGGTTCCCAGGTGATCAACTCCACCAAGGACCGCAAGGAGCGCATCGGCAAGATCTACCAGATGCACGCGAACAAGCGAGAAGAGCGTGCGACCGCGCAGGCCGGCGACATCATCGCGGTGCAGGGTCTCAAGCAGACCACCACCGGCGACACGCTGTGTGACCCGGCCAACCCGGTGATCCTGGAGTCGATGACGTTCCCGGAGCCGGTGATCCAGGTCGCCATCGAGCCGAAGACGAAGGCCGACCAGGAGAAGCTGGGCACCGCGATCCAGCGCCTGGCCGAGGAGGACCCGACCTTCCGCGTCGCCAACGACCAGGAGACCGGTCAGACGGTCATCTCGGGCATGGGCGAGCTGCACCTCGACATCCTGGTCGACCGCATGCGCCGGGAGTTCAACGTCGAGGCCAACATCGGCAAGCCGCAGGTGGCGTACCGCGAGACCATCCGCCGCAAGGTGGACAAGGTCGAGTACACGCACAAGAAGCAGACCGGTGGCTCCGGTCAGTACGCGAGCGTGATCGTCAGCCTCGAGCCACTGCCGCTCGACAACGACGCCCCGACGTACGAGTTCCAGAACTCGGTCACCGGTGGTCGCATCCCGAAGGAGTTCATCCCCTCGGTCGACGCCGGTGCCCAGGACGCCATGCAGTACGGCATCCTCGCCGGCTACCCGCTGGTCGGCGTCAGGCTGACGCTGCTGGACGGGAAGTACCACGAGGTCGACTCGTCCGAGATGGCGTTCAAGATCGCTGGCTCGATGGTGCTCAAGGAGGCCGCTCGCAAGGCCGACCCCGCGCTGCTCGAGCCGATGATGGCCGTTGAGGTCACCACTCCCGAGGAGAACATGGGTGACGTCATCGGCGACCTCAACTCCCGCCGGGGCATCATCCAGGCGATGGAGGAGCGCGGCGGTGCCCGCGTCGTCCGCGCCCTGGTCCCCTTGTCGGAGATGTTCGGCTATGTCGGCGACCTGCGGTCGAAGACCCAGGGCCGGGCGAGCTACAGCATGCAGTTCGACTCATACGCCGAGGTGCCGCAGAACGTCGCCAAGGAGATCATCGCCAAGGCGACCGGCGAGTAGTCGGACCGCACCAGACCGGGCCTGATGGCCGCACAGTTGCAAGACCAAGCGTACGAACCAAGAAGTCCACAGGAGGACACCAGTGGCGAAGGCGAAGTTCGAGCGGACTAAGCCGCACGTCAACATCGGCACCATTGGTCATATCGACCACGGTAAGACGACGCTGACCGCGGCCATCACCAAGGTCCTGCACGACAAGATGCCCGACCTGAACCCCTACACGCCGTTCGACGAGATCGACAAGGCGCCGGAGGAGAAGGCCCGCGGTATCACCATCTCGATCGCGCACGTCGAGTACCAGACCGAGGCGCGGCACTACGCCCACGTCGACTGTCCTGGTCACGCCGACTACATCAAGAACATGATCACCGGTGCCGCCCAGATGGACGGCGCGATCCTGGTGGTCGCCGCGACCGACGGTCCGATGCCGCAGACCCGCGAGCACGTGCTCCTGGCCCGCCAGGTTGGCGTGCCCTACATCGTCGTGGCGCTCAACAAGAGCGACATGGTCGATGACGAGGAGCTGCTCGAGCTCGTCGAGCTCGAGGTTCGCGAGCTGCTCTCGGCGCAGGAGTACCCGGGCGACGACCTGCCGGTCGTGCGCGTCTCGGCGCTGCGTGCGCTCGAGGGCGACCCGGAGTGGACCGACAAGCTCATGGAGCTGATGAACGCGGTCGACACCGCGATCCCGCAGCCCGAGCGTGAGATCGAGAAGCCGTTCCTCATGCCCATCGAGGACGTCTTCACGATCACCGGTCGCGGCACCGTGGTGACCGGTCGCGCCGAGCGTGGCGTGCTCAAGCCGAACGAGGAAGTCGAGATCGTCGGCATCCGCGAGAAGTCGACCAAGACGGTTTGCACGGGCATCGAGATGTTCCGCAAGCTGCTCGACGAGGCCCGCGCGGGTGAGAACGTCGGTCTGCTGCTCCGCGGCATCAAGCGCGAGGACGTCGAGCGCGGCATGGTGGTCGTGAAGCCGGGCACCACGACTCCGCACACGGAGTTCGAGGGTCAGGTCTACATCCTCTCCAAGGAGGAGGGTGGCCGGCACACCCCGTTCTTCCAGAACTACCGGCCGCAGTTCTACTTCCGCACCACGGACGTCACCGGCGTCGTCACGCTGCCCGAGGGCACCGAGATGGTCATGCCCGGCGACAACACCGCCATGTCGGTCAAGCTGATCCAGCCGATCGCCATGGAGCAGGGCCTGCGCTTCGCCATCCGCGAGGGTGGCCGCACCGTCGGTGCGGGCCAGGTCACCAAGATCATCAAGTGAGCTGAGTAACCCCGATTAGACCTGCCGTGCGGTAGTACGGCATACTAGTCAGGTTGCGTTTCGTGGGGTGGCCGGCTGCTGCCGTTCAAAGCACAGCAGCCGGCCATCCTCGCGGGTGGCCGGGGTGTGTTGACACGCCCGGTGCCTTGACCCCCGCAAGCCACCAGGTTAGGCCCCAGCTTTTTGGGGCGGAGTCTGGCCCGAAGGCGCGACACGCCCGACCGCGGGGGTCGGCCAAGGGATGGACAGCCATCCGCAACACAGCGGCATCGCGAGAGAAGGAAACGAAGCCACCATGGCGGGACAGAAGATCCGCATCCGGCTCAAGGCCTATGACCACGAGGTCGTCGACTCCTCGGCTCGGAAGATCGTGGAGACGGTGACCCGTACCGGTGCTCAGGTCGCGGGCCCGGTGCCGCTGCCGACCGAGATCAACCGTTACTGCGTGATCCGGTCGCCGCACAAGTACAAGGACTCGCGCGAGCACTTCGAGATGCGCACGCACAAGCGTCTGATCGACATCATCGACCCGACCCCCAAGACGGTCGACTCGCTCATGCGCCTCGACCTGCCGGCTGGCGTCGACATCGAGATCAAGCTGTAGGGACTGCGAACTCATGGACAGGCAAGTGAAGGGCATCCTGGGCGCCAAGCTCGGCATGACCCAGGTCTGGGACAACAACAAGGTTGTCCCGGTGACCGTGGTGCAGGCCGGCCCGTGCGTCGTGACCCAGGTGCGCACGTCCGACAAGGACGGGTACGCCGCGGTGCAGCTGGCGTTCGGCGCCGTCGACCCGCGCAAGGTCAACAAGCCGCGCACCGGCCACTTCGAGAAGGCCGGCACGGCGCCGCGGCGCCACATCGTGGAGCTGCGCACGACCGACGCGGGTGAGTACGAGCTCGGCCAGGAGGTCACTGTCGAGGCGTTCGGGGCGGGCACCGTCATCGACGTCACCGGCAAGACCAAGGGCAAGGGCTTCGCCGGCGTCATGAAGCGGCACGGCTTCCACGGCCTGCGCGCCAGCCACGGTGTCGAGCGCAAGCACCGCTCGCCCGGTTCCATCGGCGCCTGCGCGACCCCCGGTCGCGTCTTCAAGGGCGTGAAGATGGCCGGTCGCATGGGCGGCGTGCGCTACACCGTGCAAAACCTCACGGTGCAGGCGATCGACACGGAAAACAACCTGCTGCTGGTCAGGGGCGCGATCCCCGGTCCGGCCGGCGCTCTCGTGCTGGTCCGCACCGCGGCCAAGGCGAAGGTGAAGGGTGGTGCGAAGTGACCACGGTTGGCGTTCTGACCCCCGAGGGCACGACGGCCGGCACCGTTGACCTGCCCGCTGAGGTGTTCGACGTACAGGCGAACATCCCGCTGATGCACCAGGTCGTGGTGGCCCAGCTCGCGGCCGCCCGCCAGGGCACGCACAAGGCGAAGACCCGCGGTGAGGTCGCCGGTGGCGGCAAGAAGCCGTACAAGCAGAAGGGCACGGGCCGCGCCCGCCAGGGCTCGATCCGCGCGCCGCAGTTCACCGGCGGTGGCGTGGTGCACGGTCCGGTCCCGCGCGACTACAGCCAGCGGACCCCGAAGAAGATGAAGGTCGCCGCCCTGCGTGGCGCCCTCTCCGACCGGGCCCGCGAGGGTCGCCTGCACGTCGTCGAGGCGTTCGTCAGCGGCGAGACGCCGTCGACCAAGGCGGCGCTCAAGACGCTGCGCACCGCCAGCGAGCGGGCGCGCGTGCTGGTCGTGCTCGGCGCTGAAGACGAGCTCAACTGGCTGTCGCTGCGCAACCTGGCCGGCGAGGGCGTGCACCTGATCGAGGCCGGCCAGCTCAACACGTACGACGTGCTGGTCGCCGACGACGTCGTGTTCACCAAGGACGCGCTCGCCGAGTTCCTGGGCGAGAAGCCGGCGGACGAGACGGAGGCCGACAAGTGACCACCATCCCGGATCCGCGCGACATCATCATCGCGCCGGTCGTGTCCGAGAAGAGCTACAGCGTTCTGGACCAGAACTGGTACACGTTCCTGGTCCGGCCGGACGCCAACAAGACCCAGATCAAGATCGCTATCCAGCAGATCTTCAACGTCCGCGTGCTGACGGTCAACACCGCCAACCGCGAGGGCAAGCGCAAGCGCACCCGCACCGGCTGGGGGCAGCGCAAGGCCACCAAGCGGGCGCTGGTGAAGCTGGCTGACGGTGACCGCATCGAGGCCTTCGGCGGCCCGGTCAGCTGAGGGGTTGTTAAATCATGCCGATTCGTAAGTACAAGCCGACGTCGCCGGGCCGCCGCGGCTCCAGCGTCGCCGACTTCGCTGAGATCACCCGGTCGACGCCGGAGAAGTCGCTGCTGGTGCCGCTGCCCAAGAAGGGCGGCCGCAACGCGAGTGGAAAGATCACTACGCGGCACCAGGGTGGCGGGCACAAGCGCCAGTACCGGCTGATCGACTTCAAGCGGGTCGACAAGGACGGCGTTCCGGCGAAGGTCGCGCACATCGAGTACGACCCCAACCGCACCGCGCGCATCGCGCTGCTGCACTACGCCGACGGCGAGAAGCGCTACATCGTCGCGCCGAAGGACCTGAAGCAGGGCGACCGGGTCGAGTCCGGCCCGGGTGCCGACATCAAGCCGGGCAACAACCTGCCGCTGCGCAACATCCCGGTGGGTACCCAGATCCACTGCGTGGAGCTGCGTCCGGGCGGCGGCGCCAAGCTGGCCCGCTCGGCCGGCGTCGGCATCCAGCTGCTCGGCCGTGAGGGCGCCTACGCGACGCTCCGTATGCCGTCGGGCGAGATCCGCCGCGTCGACGTGCGCTGCCGCGCGACCGTCGGCGAGATCGGCAACGCCGATCAGTCCAACATCAACTGGGGTAAGGCCGGCCGGATGCGGTGGAAGGGCAAGCGCCCGACCGTCCGCGGTGTCGCGATGAACCCGGTCGACCACCCGCACGGTGGTGGTGAGGGTAAGACCTCCGGTGGTCGTCACCCGGTCAACCCCCAGGGCAAGCCGGAGGGTCGCACCCGCCGCAAGGGTCTGCCGAGCGACCGGCTGATCGTTCGCCGTCGTTACGCCAACCGGAAGCGGGGTTAATCCCACATGCCACGCAGTCTCAAGAAGGGCCCCTTCGTCGACGACCACCTGGTGAAGAAGGTGGAGACGCAGAACGACAAGGGTTCCAAGAACGTCATCAAGACCTGGTCGCGGCGTTCGACGATCATCCCCGAGATGCTCGGGCACACGATCGCGGTGCACGACGGTCGCAAGCACGTCCCGGTGTTCATCACCGAGGCGATGGTCGGGCACAAGCTCGGCGAGTTCGCGCTGACCCGCACGTTCAAGGGTCACGAGAAGGACGACCGCAAGAGCCGGCGCCGGTAAAGCAGCAGGACTACGGATAAAGGATCAAGGGGTTACAGCGATGCCAGTTAAAGGCGACGCTCCGGCGCTTCCGGGCGCGCGGGCGGTTGCGCGTCACGTGCGCATCTCGCCGACGAAGGCGCGCCGGGTGGTCAACCTCGTCCGCGGTCTGCCCGCGCAGGAGGCGCTCACGGTGCTGAAGTTCGCCCCGCAGGCGGCCAGCGAGCAGGTGTACAAGGTGCTGGCCAGCGCGATCGCGAACGCCGAGAACAACGAGCGGCTGGACCCCGACGCGCTGCTCGTCAGCGAGGCGTTCGTCGACGAGGGCCCACGCTCAAGCGGTTCCAGCCGCGGGCGCAGGGCCGGGCGTACCGGATCCGCAAGCGCACCTGCCACATCACCGTGGCGGTGGAGGCGGTCGCGCCGGCGGCTCCGCGCAAGGCTGCGGCCAAGAAGGCGGCTCCGGCGAAGAAGGCGGCTCCGGCCAAGGCCACCGAGCCTGCCGAGACGAAGGCGGAGAAGACCACCGCCGAGGAAGGGACCGAGTAATGGGTCAGAAGGTTCACCCGCACGGGTTCCGGCTCGGCATCTCCACCGACTGGAAGTCCCGCTGGTACGCGGACAAGCTCTACAAGGACTACATCGCCGAGGACGTGAAGATCCGGCGGATGATGTCCAAGGGCCTGGAGCGCGCCGGCATCTCCAAGGTGGACATCGAGCGCACCCGCGACCGGGTGCGGGTCGACATCCACACCGCCCGGCCGGGCATTGTCATCGGCCGTAAGGGCGCGGAGGCCGACCGCATCCGCGGCGAGCTTGAGAAGCTCACCGGCAAGCAGGTGCAGCTCAACATCCTCGAGGTGAAGAGCCCCGAGTCGGACGCGCAGCTCGTCGCGCAGGGCGTGGCCGAGCAGCTGTCCAGCCGGGTCAGCTTCCGCCGGGCGATGCGCAAGGCGATGCAGTCCGCGATGAAGAACCCGATCGTGCGGGGCATCCGGGTGCAGGTCTCGGGCCGCCTGGGCGGCGCCGAGATGAGCCGTACGGAGTTCTACCGCGAGGGTCGGGTGCCGCTGCACACGCTGCGGGCCAACATCGAGTACGGCTTCTTCGAGGCGCGTACCACCTTCGGCCGCATCGGCGTGAAGGTGTGGATCTACAAGGGTGACGCCGTGCCGGGTCGCGAGACCCCGGCCGACACCGGGCCCGCCCGCCCGCGCCGCGACCGGGGCGACCGTCCCGAGCGTCCGCGCCGTGGCCGTTCCGGCTCGTCCGGTACGACCGCCGGCGGCACCGAGGCGGGCCGCGCCGCTGCCGCTGCCGCTGCTGAGCAGTCCGCTCCGCCGGCAGCCGCTCCCGTAGAGGCCGCACCCGCCGCCACCGCCGCCCCGAGTGAGCAGCAGGAGGGCTGACAAATGCTGATGCCGCGTAAGCCCCCGAAGGGCTTCCGCAAGCCGCACCACCCGTCCCGTTCCGGGGCGAGCAAGGGCGGCAACCGGGTTGTCTTCGGCGAGTTTGGTATCCAGGCACTGGAGCCCGCCTACGTGACCAACCGGCAGATCGAGGCGGCTCGTATCGCCATGACCCGCCACATCAAGCGTGGCGGCAAGGTCTGGATCACGGTCTTCCCGGACCAGGCCCTGACGAAGAAGCCGGCCGAAACCCGGATGGGTTCCGGCAAGGGCTCGCCCGAGTGGTGGGTCGCCAACATCAAGCCGGGGCGTGTCCTGTTCGAGATGTCATTCCCGAACGAGACGATCGCGCGGGAGGCCATGCGCCGCGCGATCCACAAGCTCCCGATGAAATGCCGCATTGTGACGCGCGAAGTGGGTGAGGTCTGATGGCAGCGGGCACCAAGGCTGCCGAGCTGCGCGAGCAGTCCGACGAGGAGCTGACCGCGAAGCTGCGGGAGGCCAAGGCGGAGCTGTTCAACCTCCGCGTACAGAGCGCGACCGGCCAGCTGGACAACAACAAGCGCCTGCAGGTCATCCGCAAGGAGATCGCCAGGATTTACACGATCATGCGTGAGCGCGAGCTGGGGCTCTCGGCCGCGCCGACTGAGGTGATTGCGTCATGAGTGAGAACACCGCCGCGGCGGAGACCGCCGCCGCGCCTCGGGCCCGGCGCAAGGTCCGCGAGGGCCTGGTCGTCAGCGACAAGATGGACAAGACCGTCGTTGTCGAGGTCGAGGACCGCGTCAAGCACCCGCTTTACGGCAAGGTGCTGCGGCGCACCAGCAAGCTGAAGGTGCACGACGAGCAGAACGCGTGCGGCGTCGGCGACCGGGTGCTGCTGATGGAGACCCGCCCGCTGTCCGCCACCAAGCGCTGGCGGGTCGTGGAGATCCTCGAGAAGGCCAAGTAGTAGAGCCGACCGTTCCGCCAAGCTCCGGCGGCCGACCCGCCGGAGAACTGGCAGACATAGGAGATAGACGTGATTCAGCAGGAGTCGCGACTGCGCGTCGCCGACAACACGGGTGCCCGGGAGATCCTGTGCATCCGTGTGCTCGGTGGCTCGGGTCGGCGCTACGCCGGTATCGGCGACGTCATCGTGGCCACGGTCAAGGACGCGATCCCGGGCGCGGGTGTCAAGAAGGGCGACGTCGTCAAGGCGGTCGTCGTCCGCACCGCGAAGGAGAAGCGGCGCCCGGACGGGTCGTACATCCGCTTTGACGAGAACGCCGCTGTGATCATCAAGGACGGCGGTGACCCGCGTGGCACCCGCATCTTCGGCCCGGTGGGCCGCGAGCTGCGGGACAAGCGGTTCATGAAGATCATTTCGCTCGCACCGGAGGTGCTCTAACCGTGAAGGTTAAGAAGGGCGACACGGTCGAGGTCATCGCCGGCAAGGACAAGGGCGCCCGGGGCAAGGTCATTCAGGCCCTGCCGCGGGAGGACAAGGTCATCGTCGAGGGCGTCAACCGCGTCAAGAAGCACACTCGCATTCGCACGACCCAGCGTGGCGCCAAGACCGGCGGCATCGTCACTCAGGAGGCGGCGATCCACGTCTCCAACGTGATGGTCGTCGACTCTGACGGCAAGCCGGCCCGCGTCGGCTACCGCGTCGACGACAACGGCCAGAAGGTCCGCGTCTCGCGTCGCAACGGTAAGGACCTGTGATGACTGCCCCCACCGAAACCAAGATCACGCCGCGCCTCAAGGAGCGGTACCGCAGCGAGATCGTGGCGAAGCTGAAGGACCAGTTCAACTACGCCAACCCGATGCAGGTGCCGGGTCTCGTGAAGATCGTGGTCAACATGGGTGTCGGCGAGGCAGCCCGCGACGCCAAGCTGATCGACGGCGCGGTCCGCGACCTCGCCACGATCACCGGGCAGAAGCCGCTGGTGCGCCGCGCGACCAAGTCGATCGCGCAGTTCAAGCTCCGCGAGGGCATGCCGATCGGTGCCAAGGTCACGCTTCGCGGCGACCGGATGTGGGAGTTCCTGGACCGGCTGCTGTCGATCGCGCTGCCGCGTATCCGTGACTTCCGTGGCCTCGACGCGCGCAAGCTCGACGGCAACGGCAACTACACGTTCGGTCTCACCGAGCAGTCGGTGTTCCACGAGATCGACCAGGACCGGATCGATCGGGTCCGGGGCATGGACATCACGGTGGTCACCACCGCGAAGACCGATGACGAGGGCCGGGTGCTGCTGAAGCTCCTGGGCTTCCCGTTCAAGGAGAACTGACAACATGGCGAAGAAGGCCCTGATCCTCAAGGCCGCCAAGAAGCCAAAGTTCTCGGTGCGCGCGTACACCCGCTGCCAGCGGTGCGGGCGGCCGAAGGCGGTGTACCGCAAGTTCGGTCTCTGCCGCGTCTGCATCCGGGAGATGGCCCACCGCGGTGAGCTCCCCGGCGTGTCCAAGGCTTCTTGGTAACCAACTCTCTTCGCCGTAGGCCCGCGGGCGGCGCTCCGGGAACCCCGGCGAGAAAGGCTGATCTGAACCGATGACGATGACCGACCCGATCGCAGACATGCTGACGCGTCTGCGCAACGCCAACCAGGCGTACCACGACCGGGTGACGATGCCCTACTCGAAGATCAAGGCGAACATCGCCGAGGTCCTCAAGGCCGAGGGTTACATCGCTTCCTGGGTGGTCGAGGAGCCCGAAGAAGGCGCCGTCGGCAAGCGACTGATCGTCGAGCTGAAGTACGGCACCAGCCGCGAGCGCAGCCTCGCCGGCATCAAGCGTGTGTCCAAGCCCGGTCTGCGGGTTTACGCCAAGTCCGACGAGCTCCCGCGGGTGCTCGGCGGCCTCGGCGTCGCGATCATTTCGACGTCCCAGGGGCTGCTCACCGACCGGCAGGCCCGCAAGCGGAGCGTGGGCGGGGAAGTCCTCGCCTTCGTCTGGTAACGGGAGACAGGTAGAAATGTCGCGAATCGGACGTAAGTCGATCCCCGTTCCGTCGGGTGTCGACGTCACCATCAGCGGCCGCACCGTGCGGGTCAAGGGCCCGAAGGGCGAGCTGTCGCACACCCTCGTCGAGCCGATCACGGCCGAGCGGGGCGACGACGGTGAGCTGCACGTCAACCGGCCCAACGACGAGCGCCGGGCCAAGGAGCTCCACGGCCTGTCCCGCACGCTGGTCGCCAACATGATCGTCGGCGTCACCGAGGGATATCGGAAGAGCCTGGAGATCAGCGGTACCGGCTACCGCGTCACCGCCAAGGGCAAGGACCTGGAGTTCGCGCTCGGGTTCTCGCACCCGGTGCTGGTGCCGGCGCCGGAGGGCATCACCTTCACGGTCGAGCGCCCGACGCTGTTCCACATCGCCGGGATCGACAAGCAGCAGGTCGGCGAGATCGCCGCCAACATCCGGAAGATCCGCCCGCCGGAGCCCTACAAGGGCAAGGGCATCAAGTACCAGGGCGAGGTCATCCGCCGCAAGGCAGGAAAGGCAGGTAAGAAGTGAGCGCGACTCTGCTCAAGCGCCGCCGCGGCGTGGCCGCGAAGCGCGCCGTCGGGCGGGCGCGCAGGCACTTCCGGGTCCGGAAGAACGTCTTCGGCTCCGCCGAGCGTCCGCGCCTGGTGGTCACTCGCTCGCTGCGGCACATCACCGCCCAGATCGTCGACGACAACAAGGGCCACACGCTGGTGTCAGCGTCGACCCTGGACTCGGCGATCCGGGGTGGCGAGGGCGACAAGAGCGCTCTCGCCGGCAAGGTGGGCGCCCTGCTCGCCGACCGCGCGAAGGCTGCGGGTATCTCCAAGGTCGTCTTCGACCGCGGTGGCAACAAGTACGCCGGGCGGCTCGCCGCCCTGGCGACGGCCGCCCGCGAAGCCGGACTCGAGTTCTAGGAAGGAAAGACCAATGCCAGGTCAGCAGCGCCGGGGCGGCGGGTCCGGTGGCAACGAGGGTGGCGGCCGTCGCGAAGGCCGCGGTCGCGGCCGCGGTGAAGGCAACGCGCCGGTCGAGAAGACCCCCCATCTCGAGCGCGTAGTCACGATCAACCGCGTTGCCAAGGTCGTCAAGGGCGGCCGTCGCTTCAGCTTCACCGCGCTTGTCGTGGTGGGCGATGGCGACGGGACCGTCGGTGTCGGCTACGGCAAGGCCAAGGAGGTGCCCGCGGCGATTGCCAAGGGCGTCGAGGAGGCCAAGAAGCACTTCTTCAAGGTGCCGCGCATCGCCGCCACCATCCCGCACCCCGTGCAGGGAGAGGACGCCGCGGGCGTCGTCCTGCTCAAGCCGGCCTCGGCCGGTACCGGCGTCATCGCCGGCGGCCCGGTGCGCGCGGTGCTGGAGTGCGCGGGCATTCACGACGTGCTCTCCAAGAGCCTCGGGTCCTCCAACCCGATCAACATCGTGCACGCCACCGTCGCGGCACTGCGGAGCCTTGAGGCTCCCGAGGCCGTCGCGGCGCGCCGCGGCCTGCCGGTCGAGGACGTCGCTCCCGCCGCCATGCTGGCGGCTCGGGCGGGGGTGACCGCGTAATGGCACGCCTGAAGGTCACCCAGATCCGGTCCGAGATCGGCGCGAAGAGCAACCAGCGGAACTCGCTGCGCTCGCTCGGGCTGAAGCGGATCAGGGACGTGGTGGTCAAGGAGGACCGTCCCGAGATTCGGGGCATGATCTTCGCCGTCAACCACCTGGTGAAGGTCGAGGAGGTCGAGTAATGACGATCAAGGTCCACCACCTCCGGCCGGCTCCCGGCGCCAAGACCGAGAAGACCCGCGTGGGTCGCGGTGAGGGCTCCAAGGGCAAGACCGCCGGTCGCGGTACCAAGGGCTCCAAGGCCCGCAAGAACATCTCGCCGGCGTTCGAGGGCGGGCAGATGCCCATCCACATGCGCCTGCCGAAGCTCAAGGGCTTCAAAAACCGGTTCAAGGTCGTCTTCCAGGTGGTCAACCTGGAGCGGCTGGCCGAGCTCTTCCCCAACGGGGGCGAGGTCGGTCCCATCGAGCTGGCCAACGCCGGTGCGGTCCGCAAGGGCCAGCTGGTGAAGGTGCTCGGCACTGGCGACCTGGGTGGCGTGAAGCTCCAGGTGTCGGCGCACGCTTTCAGCGCGTCGGCCAAGGAGAAGATCACTGCCGCCGGTGGCTCGGTCACCGAGCTCTAGGCACAAGCCGTGGCGCCCGCCAGTTGCCTTCGCGACTGACGGGCGCCACGTCTACTATCTGGCGTTTCGTCCCAGTTGTACATCGGGGTTCGCGCCGGCAATATAGTGAAGCGTGTATGTCCCCGGGCGCATCTGCCCGAACTCACACCGTACTGTTAGAGTCCGTTGCCAGTATGGATGTCGGGTGACCGCCCGACGCCCAACCCGTCCGCCACGATCCGGCGGCCGCCTCGCGCAGGAGGAAGACGTTGCTCTCCGCGTTTCTCAGTGCGTTCCGCACGCCTGATCTGCGCAAGAAGCTGCTGTTCACGATAGGCATCGTGGCGATCTACCGGCTGGGTGCGACACTGCCCAGCCCCGGCGTGTCGTATGGCAACGCGCAGCGATGCATCGAGGCGATGGAGGAGGGCACGCCCGGCGTCTTCACGCTGCTCAACCTCTTCTCCGGCGGTGCGCTTCTCTCGCTGTCGGTTTTCGCGCTCGGCATCATGCCGTACATCACGGCGTCGATCATCCTCCAGCTGCTCACCGTGGTGATCCCGCGCCTGGAGCAGCTGCGCAAGGAGGGCCAGGCCGGCCAGGCGAAGATCACGCAGTACACCCGGTACCTGACCCTCGGTCTGGCGGTGCTGCAGGCATCGGCGTTCGTGGCGCTGGCCCGATCCGGACAGCTGTTCAACAACCAGTGCGACCAGTGGCCGCTGATCCCCGAGGGCACGGGGATGCCCATGTGGATCACTCTTGTCGCGCTCGTGGTCACGATGACCGCCGGCACCGGCGTGGTGATGTGGCTCGGTGAGCTGATCACCGACCGCGGCGTCGGCAACGGCATGTCCGTCCTGATCTTCACCTCGATCGCCGCCCGGCTTCCCTCCGAGGGCTGGACGATCAAGGAGAGCCAGGGCTGGGGCAAGTTCTTCCTCGTTCTCGCGCTCGTTCTCGTGGTCATCACCGCGGTTGTCTTCATCGAGCAGGCGCAGCGCCGTATCCCGGTGCAGTACGCGAAGCGCATGATCGGTCGCCGTATGTACGGCGGCACGTCGACCTACATCCCGCTCAAGGTCAACCAGGCGGGTGTCATCCCGGTCATCTTCGCGTCGTCGCTGCTCTACCTGCCGCAGCTGGCTCTCCAGTTCGGCGACCCCAACGACCTCAACTCCTTCGAGGCGTGGGTGCAGAACCACCTGGCCAACCCGGCCGACTGGGTGTACATCGTCGTCTACTTCTTCCTGATCATCTTCTTCACGTACTTCTACGTGTCGATCACGTTCAACCCGACCGAGGTCGCGGAGAACATGAAGAAGTACGGCGGCTTCGTCCCGGGTATCCGTCCGGGCAAGCCCACGGCCGAGTACCTGGACTTCATCCTCAGCCGGATCACCCTTCCCGGCGCCATGTACCTGGGCCTGATCTCGATCCTGCCGAACTTCTTCTTCATCTGGCTGGACAGCAGCCAGTACCAGAACTTCCCGTTCGGTGGCACCGCCGTGCTCATCATGGTCGGCGTGGGTCTGGAGACCGTGAAGCAGATCGAGAGCCAACTGATGCAGCGGAACTACGAAGGGTTCCTGCGGTAGATGCGCCTCGTACTGGTCGGTCCTCCAGGGGCGGGTAAGGGGACCCAGGCCGAGTTCATCGCCGCCCACCTGGCTGTGCCAAAGATTTCGACTGGGGACATCTTCCGCGCCAACGTCTCCCAGGGCACGCCATTGGGTGTGGAGGCCCGGCGATACATGGACGCCGGTCAGCTCGTCCCCGACGAGGTGACCATCAACATGGTGCGCGAGCGGCTCGCCGAGCCGGACGCGGCCGACGGCTTCCTGCTCGACGGTTTTCCCCGCACGGTGCCGCAGGCCAACGCGCTCGACAAGCTGCTCGCTGACCTCGGCACCGCGCTCGACCTCGTCATGGAGCTCGTGGTCGACGACGACGAGGTGATCCGGCGCCTGTCCGGCCGGCGCACCTGCCGGGGCTGCGGCAAGATCTGGCACGTCGAGTTCGACCCGACCTCCCGCGAGGGCATCTGCGACCGGTGCGGCGGGCAGCTCTTCCAGCGCGACGACGACAAGGCGGAGACCATCGCCAAGCGCCTGGAGGAGTACGCGGAGAAGACCGCGCCGCTGGTCGACTACTACGGCGCGCAGAACAAGCTCGTGGGCATCGACGCCACCGGCCCGGTCGAGGACGTCACCGTCCGGGCGATCGACGCGCTCCGCTCGTACGGCGGCTGATGTTTTCACTCCTCGGCCCTGGCCCAGCGCCGGCCGGGATTGCAGTTAGCCTCGAAGGATGCCGCGCCACCAGCTGATCCAGCTCAAGACTCCCGCGCAGATCGAAAAGATGCGGGCCGCCGGCCTTGTCGTGGCCGCAGCGCTGGCCCGCATGCGCGAGGCGGTCGCTCCCGGAGTCACCACAGCCGACCTCGACAGCCTGGCCGAGTCGGTGATCCGGGACGCCGGGGCGGTGCCGTCGTTCAAGGGCTATCACGGCTATCCGGCGTCGATCTGCTCCTCGGTCAACGAGCAGATCGTGCACGCCATCCCCTCGCCGAAGCAGGTGCTCCGCGAGGGCGACCTCATCTCGATCGACTGCGGCGCGGTGCTCGACGGCTGGCACGGCGACGCGGCGATCACGGTGCCGGTCGGTGAGGTGCGCCCCGAGCTGCTGCGCATGGCCGAGGTCGCCGAGGACGCGATGTGGGCCGGCATCGCCGCGGCCGCGCGGGGTGCCGCGTCGGGGCGCGGGCGGCTCACCGACATCTCGTTCGCCGTGGAGGCCGCCGTGCGGCGCTCCGGCGGCCGGTACGGCATCGTCGACGGCTACGGCGGCCACGGTATCGGCACCGAGATGCACCAGGACCCGCACGTGCTCAACCACGGCCGGCCCGGACGTGGGCCGAGGCTGGTGCCGGGGCTGGCGCTCGCCATCGAGCCGATGATCACTATCGGCTCGCCCAAGACGGAGGAGCTCGACGACGGCTGGACCGTGGTGACCCGCGACGGCTCGATCGCCGCCCACGTGGAGCACTCGATGGCGCTGCTGGACGACGGCGTGTGGGTGCTCACCGCCCCGGACGGCGGCCGCGAGCGCCTGGGTGGCCTCGTGACCGCCCGCGAGCCGGCGCCCGCGTAGGGGCCTTCACACGGCTTCTCAGGGTCGAGCCAGGGACGCTGGCATAGCCGGTGTATAGGGCCGAGTGGGATGCTCGTAGGCATGGAGCAGCGGGACCAGATGCGCGCGGCCGACGCCGACCGGGAGACCGTCGTCGAGCGCCTGCGCACGGCGCTGAACGAGGGGCGGCTGGAGCTTCACGAGTTCGACGAGCGGGTGGCCGAGGCCTACCGGTCGAAGACGTACGCCGACCTCGACCGCCTCCTCACCGACCTGCCCGGCGTCGCGCCGGTGAGCCGCTCCCAGCTGGCGCCGACCCCGCCGGTTTCGCCGATGCCGCCACCCGTGCCCCCCGCCCAGCCCGGCACCGTCCCGCGCTGGCTCGTCGCGCTCTGGGGCACCTGGGCCGCGGCCGTCGGGATCAACGTGGTGATCTGGCTCCTGGTGAGCCTTTCCACCTCCGACCTGGTGTACTTCTGGCCGATGTGGGTGGCCGGTCCCTGGGGTGCGGTGCTGCTGTTCGCGACCATCGGCGGGCTGAGCCGGGGCGAGCCGCAGCGCTGGGCCGACAAGCAGGTGCGCAGGCAGGAGCGCCGGCGCCGCGACCGCTACTGAGCGCGGGTGGCTCGGTTTGCTGTCAATACATGAAGCGGCGTACACTGGCTAGCTGGCGCGCAGCGTCCACTCCGGCATGCCCACCACGCGCTTCGGTGGGTGATCGGAGCCGCGGCTGGCGCGGGTGGATTCCTTCACTCGTGTAAGACGGTGCGAGCCTGTCCGAAGAACCCGACGTCAGGACAGCGGAGGACATGCCCAAGAAGGACGGGGCCATCGAGATCGAGGGCCGGGTCATCGAGCCACTCCCGAATGCGATGTTTCGGGTAGAGCTTGCCAACGGCCACAAGGTACTGGCCCACATCAGTGGCAAGATGCGGCAGCACTACATCCGCATCCTGCCCGAGGACAGGGTCGTCGTCGAGCTTTCGCCGTACGACCTGACCCGCGGGCGCATCGTCTACCGCTACAAGTGACCGTCGAGCCGACCATCAGAAAAGGCCAACCGTGAAGGTCAAGCCGAGCGTCAAGAGGATCTGCAACAAGTGCCGGGTGATCCGCCGGCACGGCCGGGTCATGGTCATCTGCAGTGACCCGCGCCACAAGCAGCGCCAGGGCTGACGCACCCCCAACAGAAGACGCTCGACCCAGCCGCGGAATTCGCCGATCATCGGCGTGACTCGTGGCTGACCCCCGGTCGGAGGCCGGGGCCCGCCAGGGCAGGCGGGGTGGGTCGGGCACAGACCTCCGCGAGACACCACGAGGAGTACGCCCGCACATGGCACGTCTAGTCGGCGTGGACCTCCCCCGCGAAAAGCGGATGGAGATCGCGCTCACCTACATCTTCGGGGTCGGTCGGACCCGCGCCATCGAGGCGCTCTCCGCGACCGGCATCAGCCCCGACAAGCGCGCCAAGGACCTCACGGACGAAGAGCTCGTTCAGCTCCGTGACTACATCGAGGCCAATTTCAAGGTCGAAGGTGACCTGCGCCGCGAGGTTGCCGCAGACATCCGCCGCAAGGTCGAGATCGGCTGCTACGCCGGCATCCGCCACCGCCGTGGGCTTCCGGTCCGCGGGCAGCGGACCCGCACCAACGCACGCACTCGGAAGGGTCCGAAGCGGACCGTCGCCGGCAAGAAGAAGCCCGGCAAGAAGTAATTAGGAGCGCACACACATATGCCACCGAAGGCTCGCGCCGGGGCCGCAGTCAAGAAGGTCCGGCGCAAGGAACGCAAGAACGTCGCCCACGGGCAGGCGCACATCAAGAGCACCTTCAACAACACCATCGTCTCGATCACGGACCCGACCGGTGCGGTGATCTCCTGGGCGTCCGCCGGTCAGGTGGGCTTCAAGGGCTCCCGCAAGTCGACTCCGTTCGCCGCGCAGCTGGCCGCCGAGGCGGCCGCCCGTCGCGCGATGGAGCACGGCATGCGCAAGGTCGATGTGTTCGTCAAGGGTCCGGGCTCCGGCCGGGAGACCGCCATCCGTTCGCTGCAGGCCGTCGGCCTCGAGGTCGGCCAGATCGCCGACGTCACGCCGCAGCCGCACAACGGGTGCCGTCCGCCGAAGCGTCGCCGGGTCTGAGGGAGATCGAAGAGAGATGGCTCGTTACACCGGTGCTGACTGCCGCCGTTGCCGGCGGGAGAAGATGAAGCTGTTCCTCAAGGGCAGCAAGTGCGACGGTCCGAAGTGCCCGTTCGAGTCCCGGCCGTTCCCGCCCGGGCAGCACGGCCGCGGCCGCACCAAGGAGGGGAGTACCTGCTCCAGCTCCGCGAGAAGCAGAAGGCCCGCCGGGTGTACGGCGTGCTGGAAAAGCAGTTCCGTGGCTACTACGACGAGGCCGTGCACAAGCCGGGCAAGACCGGTGAGGTGCTGCTCCAGATCCTGGAGTCGCGGCTCGACAACGTCGTATACCGGGCCGGCTACGCCATGTCCCGCGACATGGCCCGCCAGCTCGTCAAGCACGGCCACTTCCTGGTCAACGGGAAGAAGGTCGACATCCCGTCGTTCCGCGTCAAGGAGCACGACATCGTCGAGGTCCGGGGCAAGTCGAAGGAGATGACCCCCTTCATCGTGGCCCAGGCCCAGGCCGGCTCCAAGACGGTCCCGGCGTGGCTGGAGGCGATCCCCAGCCAGATGAAGATCCTCGTGCACACCCTCCCGGCCCGGCAGGTCATCGACACCCAGGTCCAGGAGCAACTGATCGTCGAGCTCTACAGCAAGTAGGTACCCGCTCCGGCCTCGCTGGCGGCGTTGCGCGCCGGCTTGTGTGCAAGGAACGCACACGGCGCCGACGTGCGCCTTGCCAACGAGGCCGGATCGGGCACCACCGGCGTCAGATCAAAAGCAAGACCAAGGTGGCTGTCATATAGCGGGCAGCCCCGACAGAAGGAAGAAACACAGTGCTCATCACCCAGCGGCCGACCCTCTCCGAGGAGTCGATCAGCGAGACCCGTTCGCGGTTCACCATCGAGCCGCTCGAGCCGGGCTTCGGCTACACGCTCGGCAACTCCCTCCGGCGTACGCTGCTGTCGTCCATCCCGGGCGCGGCCGTGACGTCCATCAAGGTCGACGGCGTGCTGCACGAGTTCACCACGATCCCCGGTGTCAAGGAGGACGTGGTCGAGCTGGTCATGAACGTCAAGGAGCTGTGCGTCAGCTCCGAGCACGACGAGCCGGTCAGCATGTACCTGCGCAAGCAGGGCCCGGGCGACGTCACCGCCGGTGACATCCAGCCGCCGGCCGGCGTGTCCGTGCACAACGCGGACCTCAAGCTCGCCACCCTCAACGGCAAGGGCCGGCTCGACATGGAGCTGACCGTCGAGCGGGGTCGCGGCTACGTCACCGCCGCGCAAAACAAGCAGGCCGGCGCCGAGATCGGGCGCATCCCGGTCGACTCGATCTACTCGCCGGTGCTCAAGGTCACTTACCGCGTCGAGGCGACCCGTGTCGAGCAGCGCACCGACTTCGACCGCCTGATCATCGACGTCGAGACCAAGGCGTCGATCGGCCCGCGCACCGCGCTGGCCTCTGCCGGCTCCACCCTGGTCGAGCTCTTCGGCCTGGCCCGTGAGCTGGACGAGACCGCCGAGGGCATCGACATCGGCCCGTCGCCGCAGGACGCGCAGCTCGCTGCCGACCTGGCGCTGCCGATCGAGGAGCTCGACCTGACCGTCCGCTCGTACAACTGCCTCAAGCGCGAGGGCATCAACACCGTCGGCGAGCTGATCGGCCGCACGGAGGCGGATCTCCTCGATATAAGGAACTTCGGTCAGAAGTCCATCGACGAGGTCAAGATGAAGCTCGCCGGGATGGGTCTGGGGCTTAAGGACTCGGCCCCGAACTTCGACCCGGCGCACGTCGTGGACTCCTTCGGCGAGGTGGACTACGACTCCGACGACTACCGCGAGACCGAGCAGCTCTAACCAGCTGCCGCCATCAACGAGGAGCACCAGACGATGCCCACGCCCACGAAGGGCGCCCGCCTCGGCGGTAGCCCCGCGCACGAGCGGTTGATGCTGGCCAACCTGGCCACGTCGCTGTTCCGGCACGGAAAGATCACCACCACCGAGACCAAGGCCCGGCGGCTGCGGCCGCTCGCCGAGCAGCTGATCACCAAGGCCAAGCGCGGTGACCTGCACTCGCGGCGCCGCGTGCTGACCGTGGTCAAGGACAAGGACGTGGTCTTCGAGCTGTTCGACCAGATCGCGCCGCGGTTCGCCAACCGGCCCGGCGGCTACACCCGGATCGTGAAGACCGGTCCGCGCAAGGGTGACGCCGCGCCGATGGCGATCATCGAGCTGGTCGAGGAGCTGGTGGTCGCGGAGCCGCCGGCCAAGGCTGCCAAGGCCGCGAAGAAGACCGCCCGCAAGGCCACGGCCCAGCGGGACAAGGTCGAGGCCCTCGCGCCGGACGACGACGAGCCGACGCCGGCCTCGAAGGTCGACGACGCCGAGACCGACACCACGCCCGAGGCCTCCGACGCTGACGCGCCGGGCGCCAAGGACGAGGTCAAGGACTGACGGCAAAAGACAGTGACAGGGCGCCTCTCACGCATGTGAGGGGCGCCCTGCCGCATCCAGGGACAGGAGCGCGGATGACCCGGGTACGGCTCGACGTGTCGTACGACGGTACGAGCTTCTCCGGCTGGGCCGCCCAGCCGGAGCGCCGCACCGTCGCCGGGGTCCTCATGGAGGCGCTGGAGCGGCTGCTCGGCCCGGGCACGGCGACCGGGCTCACGGTCGCCGGGCGTACCGACGCGGGCGTGCACGCGACCGGCCAGGTCTGCCACGTCGACCTGCCCGACGAGGAGTGGGCCCGGCTCGCGCCCACGCTCGTACGGCGGCTGGCCGCGCTCATGCCCCCCGACGCGAGGGTGCGGGCGGCCCGCGAGGTGCCGGGCGACTTCGACGCCCGCTTCTCCGCGACGTTCCGGCGGTACGAGTACCGGGTCACCGACGCGCCGTACGGCGCCGAGCCGCTGCGCCGCCACGACATCCTCGCCTGGCCGCGCCCGCTCGACGTCGACACGCTCAACGCCGCCGCCAAGGGCTTCCTGGGCGAGCACGACTTCGCGGCGTACTGCAAGCGCAAGGAGCACGCCACGACCATCCGGGCGATCAGCCGGCTCGACTGGCGGCGCGACCCGGACGGCATGGTGGTGGCGACCGTACAGGCCGACGCCTTCTGCCAGGCAATGGTGCGCAGCCTGGTCGGCGCGCTGCTCGTGGCCGGCGACGGGCGGCGACCGGTCGACTGGCCGGCGAGCCTGCTCAGCCGCGCCGAGCGGTCAAGCGAGGTGACCGTCGCGCCGCCGCACGGCCTGACGCTTGTCGCGGTCGGCTATCCCGAAGACCCCGAGGAGTACGCGAGCCGCGCGGAGCTGACCCGCAGGCTACGGGGTTGAGACGACCGCTCGCCTCTCCACCACGGTGCCGTTCAGGTACAGATCGAGCATGTCGGTGAGGATCCGCGCGGCCTCGGCGTCGGCCGGTGGGATCGGCCGACCGTCGGCACGGGCGGTCACGCAGTAGAGCAGGTAGTGGCCGCGCGCGTGCCACCCGACGTGTGCCGACGAGAGCGCGATCGCCTCGGTGCCCTTGCCGGCGGGCATGCCCTGGAAGCGGCCCCGCTCGCCGTCGACCATCGACTTGATCTGCTCGCGGGCCCAGGTCGCGCCGGCCACGTCGTCGAGGTTGAAGATGCCGGCCGTCACCAGGTACCCGCCGGAGGGCGCGCGCAGCGTCCCGCGTACCACCTGGTCACAGCCCAGGTCGGTGAGCAACGTGCCGATCTCGCCGCTGGCCGCGGCGGCGCAGTTGCGGTCCGCCTGCGTCTTGAGCACCCGGTAGGCCGGCCGCGCCGGGTCGACCACCACCTCGCCGACCGCAAACACCTCGGCCGCGGTGAGCGGCGCCGGATCGGCCTCGCGGGAGCTGATGTCGCGAAGCACGGTGACCGGCGGTGCCGCCCCTGACGCCTGCGCGTCCCGCCCTTGCCGCTCGTCCGCCACGATGAAGAACGAGCTCAGCCCGCACACCGCCAGCATCGTGAAGATGCCGAGCCCGGTCGTGAACGCCTGCCATGTGCGCTTCTGCGGCCGGGCCAGCAGCTCCGAGATGGAGCTGGGGCGGGCGTGGCGAGGACCGGTGTGCGCGTGCCGCCCGTCGAACCCGAACCAACGCCCGTGAACCATGCCGGACACGCTAATAGATCACGTTTCACCAGATATGGCAATAGTGGGACACATCCCCGGAAGAGGGAACTTCCAGGCCGTGCAAACCCACGTGTGAGAATGCTCGGCGTGACCGGAGAGCACTACTTCACCGCCCAGCCGAGCGTCGGCGAGCACCGCCGCGACGTGGAGTTCACCGCCGGCGGCCGGGAGTACGCGCTGGTCACCGCCGGCGGCGTCTTCTCCGCCGAGCGCCTCGACCCCGGCACGGCGGTACTCCTGCGGAAGGCCCCGCTGCCCGCGGCCGGTGCCGCCGGTCCCTTCCTCGACCTGGGGTGCGGCTACGGCCCTATCGCCTGCGTGCTCGCGACGTCCGCGCCGCGCGCCACGGTGTACGCGGTGGATGTGAACGAGCGGGCCCGCACCCTCGCCGCCGAAAACGCCGCCCGGCTCGGCGCGGGCAACGTGCGGGTGGTCGCGCCCGAGGATGTGGCGGACGGCGTGCGGTTCGCGGAGATCTGGTCCAACCCGCCGATCCGGATCGGCAAGGCGGAGCTGCACGCGATGCTCGACCGGTGGCTGCCCCGGCTGGCGCCGGGCGGTGTCGGCTGGCTCGTGGTCGCCCGGCACCTCGGCGGCGACTCGCTCCAGCGATGGCTTGAGGAGCAGGGCCACCGGGTCGAGCGGCACGCCAGCCAGAAGGGGTACCGGGTCTTGAAGGTCGGCGGCGCCTGAAAGTCGGGTGACCGCTGACCTGCCGATCAGGGAAGATTTCGGCGTGGGTTACGTGGACGTCGCCGGCGTGGGGTATGTGCTCCCGGACGGCCGGGAGCTGTTCAACGACGTCTCGTTTCGGGTCGGCGAGGGTGCGAAGGTCGCGCTCGTCGGTCCCAACGGCGCCGGCAAGACCACGCTCCTGCGGATGGTGGCCGGCGACCTGCCCGTCGTGAGCGGCGCGGTCGCGCGTGCTGGCGGGCTCGGCGTGATGCGGCAGTTCATCGGCATGATCGGCGACGACACTCCGCTGCGCGAGCTGGCCCTCTCGCTCGCCCCGCCGCCGCTGCGCGCCGCGGGTGAGCGGCTCGCCGCCGCCGAGGCAGCGGTCCACGAGGACCCGTCCGACCGCAAGCAGATCGCGTACGCGAACGCGCTGGCCGCCTGGGGCGAGGCGGGCGGGTACGACGCCGAGGTGCTCTTCGACACCGTGGCCACGCTGGTGCTCGGCAAGCCGTGGGACGAGGTGCGCGAGCGCCCGGTGCGCACGCTCTCCGGCGGCCAGCAGAAGCGCTTCGCCCTGGAGCTGCTGCTGCGTGGCACCGACGAGGTGCTGCTGCTCGACGAGCCGGACAACTTTCTCGACGTGCCCGGCAAGCGGTGGCTGGAGGAGCGGCTGCGCGAGTCGACCAAGTCCGTGCTGTACGTGTCGCACGACCGCGAGCTGCTCGCCAACACCGCCGACCGGGTCGTCGCCGTCGAGGGGGCAGCGCGTGGGTGCACCCGGGCGGCTTCGCCTCCTGGCACGAGGCGCGCGTCGCGCGGCACGACAAGCTGGAGGAGCGGCGGCGCCGCTGGGACGAGGAGCACCAGAAGCTGCGCGAGCTGATGCTCATGTACAAGCAGAAGGCCGCCTACAACTCCGCGATGGCGCCGCGCTACCAGGCGGCACAGACCCGGCTGCGCAAGTTTGAGGAGGCGGGGCCGCCCGAGCTGCCCCCGCGCGACCAGGACATCCGCATCCGGCTGACCGGCGGGCGCACCGGCAAGCGGGCGGTGATGTGCGAGCAGCTGGAGATCGACGGGCTGACGTACCCGTTCGACCTGGAGATCTGGTACGGCGACCGGGTTGCCGTGCTCGGCGCCAACGGCACCGGCAAGTCGCACTTCCTGCGGCTCCTGGACACGCCGTCCGCGGTGGCCCACGCCGGCAGTGCCCGGCTCGGTGCCCGCGTGCGTCCCGGCCACTTCTCCCAGACGCACGACCACCCCGAGCTGCTCGACAAGACGCTGGTCGAGACCCTGTGGCGCGGCGACGAGCACCGTGACGGGATGGACCGGCACGCGGCGATGAAAGCGCTCAACCGGTACGACCTGGCGGGGCAGGGTGACCAGCGGTTCGGCACGCTCTCCGGCGGGCAGCAGGCGCGCTTTCTGGTGCTCCTGCTGGAGCTGTCGGGTGCGACGCTGCTGCTGCTCGACGAGCCCACCGACAACCTCGACCTGGCCTCGGCGGAGGCGCTCGAGGAGGGGCTCGCGGCGTTTTCCGGCACGGTGGTGGCGGTGACGCACGACCGGTGGTTCACGCGCTCGTTCGACCGGTTCGTGGTCTTCGGCGGCGACGGTGAGGTGGTGGAGGCGCCCGAGCCGGTCTGGGATTGAACCATCCGCTGGCGAAATCCGAACAACCTTGCATGAGACGGTGGGTGGGGGCCCTGGTGGCTGGGCTGTGCCTGGCCTTTCTGGTGCCCGCCGCCCCAGCGAGCGCGCACGCCGCGCTCGTCTCGACCACGCCCGAGCAGGGCTCGGTGATCGGCTCGTCGCCGACGAAGGTGTCGCTCACCTTCAACGAGCCGGTGCGCGTGATCCCGGGCAAGACGCAGGTGATCGCCCCGGACGGCAAGCGCATCAACACCGGTGACCCGGTCGCGTCCGGTGGCACGCTGTCGCTGGACGTGCGGCCCGCCGACCACCCCCTCGGGACGTACCTGGTCAGCTACCGCATCATCTCGGCCGACGGGCACCCGCTCTCGGGCGGCTTCATGTTTTCGGTCGGCGCGCCGTCGCAGACCGCACCGTCCGCGCTGGAGGACGACCCGACGGTGGGCGTCCTGATGCCGGTCGCCAGGTACGCCGGGTACGTCGGGCTCACGCTCGTCGTCGGCCCGCTGCTCTTCCTCACCGTGCTGTGGCCGCGCCGCACGCCGACCCGCGGCCCGACGCGGCTGGTGCGGGTCGGGTTGGGCCTGATCGCCGCGAGCACGGTGGCGTCGTTCTGGCTACAGGCGCCGTACACGTCGGGCGCCGGCCCGCTGGACGTGTCGGCGACCGAGCTGCGTGAGGTGGCGCTGAGCTCGTTCGGCCTCTGGTCGGCGGTGCGGCTCGTGGTGCTGGCCGCGGTAGTGGTGCTGCTGCGCGTGCGCTCGCCGCTGCGCGCTGCCCATCCCGTTGCGGTGCGGGAGCGGGTCCTCGTCGGTGCCGGTGGACCGCCGGTGCTCGACCAGCCGCCCGCCGAGCGACCGGTGCCGCGCCCCGGCCACCGCGCCTCGCCCGTGCCGTTGCTGCTGCTCGGCGGGGTCGGGCTGCTCACCTGGCCGCTGTCCGGTCACGCGGCCGCCTCGCCGATGCCGCCCGTGTCGGCGGTCGCGGACACCGTGCACCTGGCCAGCATGGCGGTCTGGCTGGGCGGCCTGGTGGTGCTGGTCGGCTTCGTGCTCCGCAAGGGCTGGGCCGACCGCCGCGCGCTCGGCGTCGTGCTGCCGGTCTGGTCGCGGTGGGCCGCGGTCGCCGTGTGCTGGCTGGTGCTGGGCGGCGTTGTGCAGGCGGTCATCGAGATCGGCGGGGTGAGCGCGCTCTTCGACACGCGGTACGGCCTGCTGATCCTGGCCAAGGCCGGCCTGCTGGGCGCGGTGCTCGCGGTCGCGTTCTTCTCCCGGCGCCTGGTGATGCGCCGCTTGCCGGACCGCCTCGGGCGCCTCGTCGCCGCGGAGCTGGGCCTCGCCGCGATCGTGCTCGCGGCCAGCTCGGTGCTCGTGCAGACCACCCCGGGGCGCTCGGCGGACATCGAGGCACAGGCGGCCGCCGATGCCGTCGGCTACTCGACGACGCTGAACAGCTCGCTCTTCTCGGTGCAGTTCGAGATCTTCCCGGTGCAGATCGGGGAAAACAACACGCTGCACGCGTTCGTCTACACGCCGGCGGGCAAGCCGGTCGAGGTGGCCGAGTGGCGGGTCACTGCCGCGCTGCCGGATAAGGGCATCCCGCCGATCCCCAACGAGGTGGTGTCGATCCGCGGCAACCAGGGCATCGGCGCGATCACCTTCCCGTACCCCGGGGAGTGGGAGCTCACTTTGACCATCCGCCTGGACGACCTCAACCAGGCAACGGTGAAGACCACGGTGGACGTGCCCGCCGGAGCGTAGTAACGCGCGTCTCACGTGGCGTCCCCTTTACGGCGGCGTTAACGGCGTCGTACCCTCGCCGAAGGAGTGACCCACGGGAGCCCGGTGCACCGGGCTGAGAGGGGGGCATGCAGCCCTCGACCGTCGAACCTGATCCGGGTAATGCCGGCGCAGGGAGGAGAGCTGCATGCGGCCGTTTCCTCGGCTTCACCTCATCACCGACACCCGACCCGGCCGCGAGCCGCTGGCCGTCGTCGAGGCTGCGCTCGGCGTGGCCGGCGAGCATCTCGCCGTGCAGGTGCGCGTCGAGGACGACGCGACCGACCGCGAGGCGTACGAGCTTGCCGCGCGGGTAAGGGCGCTCTGTGCCGAAGCGCGCGCGATCTGCCTGGTCAACGACCGCCTCCACGTCGCGCTGGCGGTCGGTGCCGACGGCGGCCACGTCGGCGCGCTCGACCTGCCGGTCGACGCGGCGCGGCGGGTGCTCGGGCCGTACGCGATCCTCGGCGCGACGGCGCGCGAGCCGGCGACCGCCAGGGCGGCGGTGGATGCCGGGGCAAGCTACCTGGGCGTCGGGCCGGCGTACGCGACAAGGACCAAAGACGGCCTTCCAACGCCGATCGGGGTCGAGGGGGTTGCGGCCGTGGCGCGCGCGGTGGGCGTGCCGGTGATCGCTATCGCGGGCGTGACGGCCGAGCGGATACCCGAGCTGCGGGCGGCCGGCGCCCACGGGGTGGCGGTGATCGGCGCGCTGTCCCAGGCACCGGATCCGGTCGAGGCCACGAAGGCACTCTGGGACGCCCTCCGATGAAGGACGTCACCGTCGTCGGCGCGGGCCCCATCGGGCTGGCGATCGCCTGGCGGTGCGCCACCCGCGGCATGGCGGTCGAGGTGGTCGACGACGGGCGGCGCGGCGCGTGGCACGCGTCCGCCGGCATGCTCGGGCCGGTCGCCGAGGCGTACTTCGGCGAGGCCGCCCTCACCGCCTTCCTCGTCGAGTCGGCGCGGCGGTGGCCCGCCTTCGCCGCCGAGCTGGGCGCCGAGGAGGTCGGCTACCGCACCGAGGGCACGCTGGTCGTCGCGCTGACCGGCGACGACCTTGCCGAGGCGGAGCGGCTGCGCGCGTACCAGACGGGTCTCGGCCTGCCGATCACGGCGCTGCGGCCCACGCAGCTGCGCGACCGCGAGCCGCTGCTGTCGCCGCGGGTGCGGGGTGGTGCGCACGCGCCGGACGACCACCAGGTCGACCCGCGGCGGCTCGTGCCGGCATTGCGCAGGGCCGCGGCCGCCGCCGGCGCGACCATCGTCCGCGAGCCCGGGCCCGCGCGGGTCACCGTCATCGCCGCCGGGACCGGGTCGGCCGCGCTGACCGGGCTTCCGGTCCGCCCGGTCAAGGGCCAGATCATCCGCCTCCGCGCGCCCGGCCAGCAGCCGCCGGGCTTCTCTCACGTCATTCGCGGGTACGCGGACGGCCGGCACATATACCTCGTACCTCGGCTGGACGGTGAGGTCGTGGTGGGCGCGACTGTGGAGGAACGCGCTGACGCGCAGGTCACGGCCGGTGGGGTGGCGGAGCTGCTGCGCGCCGCCGGTGACCTGGTGCCGGAGATCTACGAGTACGAGCTGGCCGAGGCCATCGCCGGCCACCGCCCCGGCACGCCCGACAACGCGCCGCTGATCGGCACGCACGGCGACGGCGTGATCGTGGCGACCGGCCACTACCGCCACGGCATCGTGCTCACGCCGCTCACCGCCGACCTCGTCGCCGACCTGGTGGAGACGGGGAGCCGGATCCGATGTTGGGACCGTACGCGCCCGGGAGGTTCGCATGAAGGTGGTCGTAAACGGCAACCCGCAGGCCGTGCCCGACGGGGCGACCGTCGCGGACCTCGTGCGGGTCGTGACGCCGGTGGTGCGCGGGGTCGCGGTCGCGGTCAACGGCGAGGTCGTGCCCCGCGCCGGGTGGCCGGGCGCGCCACTGCGCGAGGGCGACCAGGTGGAGGTCCTGACCGCGGCGCAAGGGGGCTAGGTGAGCGGGAGTTTGCGGATCGCGGGCGTGGAGCTGCGTTCACGGCTGATCCTCGGCACCGGTGGCGCGTCCAACTTGGACATTCTGGAGCGTGCGGTCAAGGAGAGCGGCAGCGAGCTCGTCACCATCTCGCTGCGGCGGGTCGACGCCGCCGCCACCATGAACGGCGGGCTGCTCGACATGCTGGACCGCTGCGGCGTGCAGGTGCTGCCGAACACGGCCGGCTGTTTCACGGCCCGGGAGGCGGTGAAGGTCGCGCACCTGGCGCGCGAGGCGTTCGAGACGCCGTGGGTCAAGCTCGAAGTGATCGGCGACGAGCGCACCCTGCTGCCGGACGGCGTGGAGCTGCTGCGCGCCGCCGAGGAGCTTGTGGCGGACGGGTTCCAGGTGTTGCCGTACACGACCGACGACCCCATCCTCGCCCGCCGGCTCGTCGACGCCGGCTGTGCGGGCGTGATGCCGGCCGGCTCGCCGATCGGCTCCGGGCTGGGCATCTCCAACCCGCACCACATCCAGCTGATCCGCCAGTCGGTGGACCTGCCGGTGATCCTCGACGCGGGCATCGGCACCGCCTCGGACGCCGCGCTCGCGATGGAGCTCGGCTGCGACGCGGTGATGGTGGCCAGCGCGATCACCCGGGCCGCCGATCCGGTGCGCATGGCCGCGGCGATCCGCCACGCGATCGAGGCGGGGCGGCTCGCGGCGCGGGCTGGACGGATACCGCGGCGCTTTCACGCACTCGCGTCCACACCGGACGAGGGTAGGCCGGCGCTGTGATCCCGGCGGGGATCGTGATCCTCACCGACCGGCGGATGTCGCGCCGGCCGCTCGTGGAGACCGTCGCGGCTTCCGTCGAGGGCGGGGCCCGATGGGTCGTACTCCGGGAGAAGGACATGGACCCCGATGAGCGTGCGTCGCTGGCGGCGGCCCTGCGCGCGGTGCTCGCGGATGTGGGTGGGCGGTTGATCGTGGCGGGTGCGGACCCGCTGGGTGGGGAGGCGGTGCACCTCGCGTCGGCCGGGCCGTACCCGCCTCCGGACCTCTCGCTGGTCGGCCGCTCGTGCCACGACGAGGCGGAGCTGTCCCGGCTGACGCGCGAGCACTACGCGATCGTCTCGCCGGTCTTTCCCACGCCCTCCAAGCCGGGGTACGGTCCGCCGCTCGGGCTCGACGGCCTCGCGCGACTTGCCGACCGCTCGCCTGTTCCGGTGCTCGCGCTCGGCGGCGTCACACCGGACAACGCGGCCGACTGCTTCGCCGCGGGTGCCGCCGGGGTGGCCGTGATGGGCGCGGTGATGCGGGCGGACGACCCCGTTGCGGTGGTTCGTGACCTTCACGGTGCGACGCTGTCCGTCAAAACGCCCGCTGGCCAGGATGGGGTGTGGTCATGACACCTCCGATCGCGCTCACCATCGCCGGCTCCGACTCGGGCGGGGGCGCCGGCATCCAGGCCGACCTCAAGGTCTTCGCGGCGCTGCGGGTGTACGGCACGTCGGTCATCACCGCCGCGACGGCACAGAACACCCGGGGTGTGCAGGACGTGTTCCCGATGCCGGGCAACGTCGTGAGCACCCAGCTCAACTCGCTCCTGGACGACCTGCCACCGGCCGCGACCAAGACCGGCATGCTCGCCACGGCCGAGGTCGGCGCTGCCGTGCTGGCCAAGGCCCGCGCGGGGCTGCTCCCCAACCTCGTCATCGATCCGGTGCTCGCCTCGTCGAGCGGGCGGCGGCTGGGGTGGTCGGCGCTATCGAGCGCCTGCTGCCGTACGCGCTTGTCGCCACCCCCAACCGGGAGGAGGCGTCGGCGCTTGTCGGCTGGCCGGTGGCCACGCCGGCCGACATGGCGGGCGCGGCCGGGCAACTGGCGGCGGGCGGGCCGAAGTTCGTGGTGGTGACCGGCGGCGACATGGTGGCCGGCGACGAGGCCGTCGACGCGGTGTGGACGGACGCGGGCACCCGCTTCCTGCGCTACCCGCGCATCGCCACCCGCAACACGCACGGCACGGGCTGCACGTTCTCCGCGGCGATCGCGGCCCGGCTGGCGCTGGGCGACTCGGTGCTGGACGCGCTCGCGTTCGCGAAGCAGTACGTCGCGCGGGCCCTCGCGGGCGCCCGCGAATGGAAGCTGGGCGGCGGCACGGGACCGCTCGATCACCTCGATTGGAAAGCGATCTAGCCCTTTTGGAGGCACGATGTCAGCGCGTCGCAAGGTGTACGTCGAGGGGTCCCAACCGGACATTCAGGTACCGTTCGCCGAGGTGGACCTGACCGGTGGCGAGCCGCCGGTGAGGCTGTACGACACGTCCGGCCCAGGCTCGGATCCCGAGGTGGGGCTGCCGCCGCTGCGCGGGCCGTGGATCGCGGCACGTGGCGACGTCGCTCCGGTGCGGGGTGCTGGCACGCCGCTGGCCGGCTCGCGACCCACTCAGCTCGCGTATGCGCGTGCCGGCGTCGTCACGCCCGAAATGGAGTTTGTTGCTATCCGTGAGGGTGTCGATCCGTCCGTCGTGCGCGAGGAGATCGCGGCCGGTCGCGCGGTGCTGCCGGCGAACGTCAACCACCCCGAGTCCGAGCCGATGATCATTGGGCGGCGTTTCCTGGTGAAGGTCAACGCCAACATCGGCACGTCAGCGGTCACCTCCTCGATCGCGGAAGAGGTGGAGAAGCTCACGTGGGCCACCCGGTGGGGCGCGGACACCGTGATGGACCTGTCCACCGGTAAGCGGATCCACGAGACCCGCGAGGCGATCATCCGCAACTCCGCCGTTCCGATCGGCACCGTTCCGATCTACCAGGCGCTGGAGAAGGTCGGCGGTGACCCGGTCAAGCTCTCCTGGGAGGTCTTCCGGGACACCGTCGTCGAGCAGTGCGAGCAGGGCGTCGACTACATGACGGTGCACGCGGGTGTGCTCATGCGCTACGTGCCGCTGGCCGTCGAGCGGGTCACCGGCATCGTCTCCCGCGGCGGCTCGATCATGGCGGCGTGGTGCCTCGCGCACCACGAGGAAAACTTCCTTTACACAAACTTTCCGGAGCTGTGCGAGATCCTCGCGCGGTACGACGTCACGTTTTCGCTCGGCGACGGGCTGCGGCCCGGCTCGATCGCGGATGCCAACGACGAGGCGCAGTTCAGCGAGTTGCGGACGCTGGGCGAGCTGACCACGGTGGCGTGGGAGCACGGCGTACAGGTCATGATCGAGGGCCCCGGCCACGTGCCGATGCACAAGATCAAGGAAAACGTGGACCTCCAGCAGGAGGTGTGCCACGAGGCGCCGTTCTACACGCTCGGGCCGCTGACCACGGACATCGCGCCGGCGTACGACCACATCACCTCGGCGATCGGCGCCGCGATGATCGGCATGTACGGCACGGCCATGCTCTGCTACGTCACGCCGAAGGAGCACCTGGGCCTGCCGGACCGTGACGACGTGAAGGCGGGCGTGATCGCGTACAAGATCGCTGCGCACGCCGCCGACCTTGCGAAGGGACACCCGGGCGCGCAGGCGTGGGACGACGCGCTCTCCAAGGCGCGCTTCGAGTTTCGCTGGGAGGACCAGTTCAACCTGGCGCTCGATCCGGAGACCGCGCGGGCGTACCACGACCAGACGCTCCCGGCTCAGCCCGCCAAGACCGCGCACTTCTGCTCGATGTGCGGCCCCAAGTTCTGCTCGATGAAGATCACGCAGGAGCTCAAGGCGTACGCGGAGAAGGGCATGAAGGACAAATCAGAGGAGTTCGTCGAGGCAGGCGGGAAGGTTTATCTGCCTCTCGCATGATTTTTCCTAATGTTTACGGTCATAGATAGTGACCAGCGTTAGTTGAACTTTGTAGCATGTCCGGATGCTGACGCCAACACCCCTCATGCGCCTGGTGTCCGGTTTCTGGAGCTTCAAGACGTTTGCTGCCGCCGTCGAGCTTGACTTGTTCACCAAGCTCGCCGGCGGCAAGAGCATCACCGTCGAGAAGGCCGCTGCCGAGCTGGGCCTCGCCGAACGCCCCGCCGACCTGCTCTTCGCCGCCTGCGCCTCGCTCGGCCTGCTGGAGCGCGACGGCGACGGGTACCGCAACTCGGCGCTCGCCGAGGAGTTCCTTGTCGCCGGCAAGCAGTACTACTTCGGCGGCCAGGTGCGCTACTGCGACCGGCGCACCTACCTGGCCTGGCACCGGGTCGGCGACGCGCTGCGCACGGACCGCCCGCTCACCTGGGACCCGGACACGCAGGAGTCGATGTTCGAGACCGAGGACCCGCAGCTGCTCGCGCTCTTCTGGGAGGCGATGTACTCGACGTCAATCTTCACCGCCCGCGCGCTCGGCGAGGCGTACGACTTCGGCACGCACTCGCGACTGCTGGACGTGGGCGGCGGCTCCGGCGCGTACCCGATCGAGCTGTGCCGGCGATACCCGTCGCTGCGGGCCACCGTGTTCGACCTGCCGCACGTGGTGCCGATCGCCGCCGAGAAGGCGTCGGCGGCGGGGCTCGCCGACCGGATCGACACGGTGGCGGGCAACTTCCTGCACGACGAGGCGCTCCCGGCCGGGTACGACGTGATGCTGCTGAGCATGATCCTGCACGACTGGGACGAGCCGACAAACCGCGCGCTGCTCGCCAAGTGCTACGCCGCCCTGCCCGCGGGCGGCGCGGTGGTGGTGTCGGAGCTGCTGCTCAACGCCGACCGCACCGGACCCGCGTCGGCCGCCCTGATGGGGATGAACATGCTGGTCGAGACCGTGGGCGGGCGCAACTACTCGGAGACCGAGTACGCGGACTGGCTGACCGACGCCGGCTTCGTGGACGCGCACGTGGTCCACTTCGACGCGCCGGGGGCCAACGGCGTGGTCGTGGCGCGCAAGCCGTGAGGCTCGGGTAGGCGCATCACTCTGCGGGGCCGCGGTTGGGGCGGCCCCGCTTTTGCGTGACCGGGACGAGTCGCGCGGGGCGGCACCGCTTTGCGTCAGCGGGACGAGTCGCGCGGGTCGGTCTCGCGGGTGGAAAGGCCGCTCACCCAGTCCACGTACTCCTCGTCGCGCGGCTTGAGCGGCGCCTCCGGGCGGGGCTGGCCACCGCGCTGCGTGGGCACGTCGAGCTTGCCGGTGGGCTCGGTGGGCTCCGGCTCCGGAGCGGCCCGGCGGCGACCGAACAGGCCGCGGCGCTGCCGGGCGGGCTCTTCCGCGGCGGCGGGCGGTGCCTCCTCCTTGGCGCGCCTGCGGGACCGGCGACCGGTCGGCTCGTCGTCGACCGGCGGGTCGGCGGCTGCGCGCCGGCCGCGGGTTTCTTCAGCGTCCGAGTAGATGGGCAGCTCACCCGTCGAGTACTCCGCGGCGCGGCGGCCGGCGGAGAACGCGGTCGCGGCCTCGGCGGCACCCGGGTCACGGGGCTGGCGGAGCGGCGGGACTTGCGACCGGGAGGTGGGGGTGCCTGGGGCGGCGAGGGCGGCGGCGCGAGGTCGGCCGTCGGCTCGTCGAACAGGCCACCGCCGGGTCGCCCGCGGCCGGCGCCGCCTGAGTCGCGGGCGGGGGCGGGCTCGGGCGCCGAGAAGAACGAGCCCCCGCGGCTGGCCGGCGGCTCCACTGTGGGCAGCGAGGCGGTGGTCTCGTCGGCGGCCGAAGCGGAGCTGAGGGCCGGCGTGGGCGGAGCGGGCGACGGCTCGGTGCCGTGCCGGGGGAGGGGAACGCTCCACTCGCCGGCCGGCGGGTCGCGGAAGACCGGCTCGATGCCCTGCTCGCGGGGCGGCTGCCCGGTCAAGGGCTGCTCCTGCGGCGCGGCGGGTGCGGGCTCCTCGTCGGGCGTGGCCGGGCCGAAGTTGGGGCGGCGGGCGACCGTCGCGAGGACCGAGCCCAGCGTGCCGGCGCCGACCGCGACGAGAGCACCCCAGTAGGGCGCGGCCTGGAACTTGTCGGTGTCCGTGCCGGGGCCGGCCACCAGGTAGGCCAGGGAGAGCGTCGCCGGCCCGATGATGCCGGACGCGGCGATCGTGACCGGCGGGCGCCCGAGCCACCTGCCGATGCCGGCCGTCGCGGCCCCGATGACCAGCGCCAGCAGGGGCATCGTCACGACGGCCGAGCTCTGTGCGGCGCCGGTGCTGAACGAGGCCAGGTCGAGCACGCCGAGCCGCAGGTTGGGCAGCGGGTCGTCCGGGCCGAGCGACGGGATCACCGAGATGAGCGCGAGCAGCCACGCGGCACCCGTGATGGCACCGACGTTCCACAAAAGGGGCCGGTGGCTCAGCGCCGCCAGCGCGACGAACACGCCAGCCACCGCGCCCAGCGCGGCGGACAGGCCGATGACCAGCACCGGGTCGGTGGAGCGGACGATGGCGAAGCGCGCGGGCTGCATGCAGAGCGGCACGAGGACCGCCGCGCCGATGCCGGCGCAGAACGAATACGCGGTCCGGGAGCCGATGCCGCCCTCGTAACCATGACGGCGGGCCATCCGGTCGGCCGCGACCGCCCCGGCCACCGCCGCCACCATCGCGAACCAGGCGACCCAGGCCATCTGCGCGGTCCACTGGTTTTCCTGGTCGACCGGGAAGGTGCGGCTGAGCCGCACGACGCCGAGGCCGAAGGCCACACCGAGCTGGCTGGCCGCGGCGAGCATGGCTACGCCCAGCGCGGCGAGGAGCACCCTGCTCCACGTACGGATGGCCATGTCAGGCACGTTACGGCTCCCTGACCCCAGCCGCTACCCGACCGGTCGTGGCTTGACGCACTTCCCAGGAGCCGCTGAAAGTCCCTTAAGAAAGTCGATCAGACCCGCTGGCGCGAGCGCTGGGACTGCGGCGGCACCGGGTGGTGCTCCGGCACGGCGGGCGGTCCGTCGGGGGTGAGCAGCAGCTCGTGCAGCTCGGCGCTGCAGCGGGCCACCTCCTCCAGGTACGCGTTGTGTCCCAGCGAGCGGGGGCGCGGGATATTGACGTCGACGATGCGCCGCAGCCGCCCGGGGCGCGGGCTGAGCACGACCACGCGGTCGGCCAGTAGCACCGCCTCGTCAATCGAATGGGTGACGAAGACGGTCGTGGCGCCCAGGTCCATGTGCACGCGCTGCAGCTCGGTCGAGAGCTCCTCGCGGGTGAGCGCGTCGAGTGCGGAGAAGGGCTCGTCCATCAGCATCACCTTGGGACGCTGGATCAGTGCCCGGCACAGCGCGACCCGCTGCTGCATGCCGCCGGAGAGCTCGTGCGGCTGCTTCTTGTGGAACCCGGCAAGGCCCACCATGTCGAGCAGCTCCTCGGCCCGCCGGCGGTGCTCGGACCGCTTCCAGCCGAACATCTCCACGGGGAGCAGCACGTTGTCGAGGACCGAGCGCCAGGGCAGCAGCGCCGGCCGCTGGAACATCATCGCGATGTCCTTGCGCGGCTTGTTGACCCGGGACCCCGCGACGGCGACCTCGCCCGCGCTCGGCGCGATGAGGCCGGCGATCAGCCGGAGCAAAGTGGACTTTCCGCAGCCGGAGCGGCCGATGATGGCGATGAACTCGCCCTCGGCGACAGTCAGGTTGATGTTTCGCAGTGCCTCCACAGCGCCCGATCGCGCCTGGAACGTCTGGGAAACTCCGGCCAGTCGAATCATCGTCTGCTCCCTACCCGGCGCGGTCTCGCCGGTGCCAGGCTATCGGGAAGGCCGAGCGCGGCCCATGCCGCCATGGTCATTTTCGCGCTCTGTGATCACAGGGCGACAACCTGCGGAAGCACCTCGGAAGCCACCAACTCGAGGTGGTCGACGTCGGTGATCTCGATGAACCGCAGGTGCACCCGGGTCACGCCGATCGCCGCGAACTCGCCGATCCGGTCGACGAGCTGCGCCGGCGAGCCGACCACCGGGTCCTCCGGCGGCAGGGCGCTGGGCGCGTGCAGGGGTGCCGCGCGCCGCTGTGCCTCCGCGTCCGTGCGCCCGATGGCGACCACGATGCCGGCCGACATCACGAGCGGCGCCTTGCCGGAGGCGGCCCGCCCGACCTTGTCGCAGACCGCCTGCACCCGGTCGAACGCGCCCTTCGACTCGGCGACGGTCTTGAACGGCATGTTGAACTCGTCCGCGAACCGCGCGGCGATCTCGGGCGTGCGCTTGGGGCCGCGCCCACCCACGATGATCGGCGGGCCCGGCACCTGCACCGGCTTGGGCAGCGCCGGCGCGTCGACGAGCTGGTAGTGCTCGCCCTTGAAGCTGAACGGCTCACCGACCGGCGTGCTCCACAGCCCGGTGATGACCGCGAGCTGCTCGGCGAGGATGTCGAAGCGCTCGCCTGTGGACGGGAACGGTATGCCGTACGACACGTGCTCGCGCTGGTACCACCCGGTGCCGATGCCCAGCTCGACGCGGCCGCCGCTCATCTCGTCGACCTGCGCAACGGCGATCGCGAGGGGTGCTGGCAGGCGGAACGTCACCGAGGTGACAAGCGTGCCGAGCCGGATGCGGGAGGTCTCGCGGGCGAGCCCGGCCAGCGTGATCCAGGCGTCGGTGGGCCCTGGCAGCCCGGCCTCGAGCCCCATCGCCTGGAAGTGGTCGGCGCGCAGGTAGCCCTCGAAGCCCGCATCCTCGGCGAGACGGGCGAGGCGCAGCTGGTCCTCGTACGTCGCGCCTCGGTGTGGCTCTGTGAAGACGCAAACCCGCACAGTAACCGCCCTGTCTCGATCGGATGAGGGTGATTGGTCGCGGTCAGGCTATCGGCATCCCGTTGCGACGCGATACCCCGCCCGGGATCGGTTCGTAACCTGATACGCCTTGCGTCGCAAACCCGGCTTTCGCCTACGCTGTGGCGCGACATTCATGAACGGCTTCGTGGGTCACCCCTCGGCCCGCGACGCCGTCGCTCCAACGCCCCCTCCAGTTGGAAGGAATCTGTTCATGAGAAGGGTTACCCGTACGTTTGCGGTAGCCGCCCTGGCCACGGCTCTGGCCGTCGTGGCAGGTTGCAGCTCCGATGAACCGGAAACGACAAACAACGCCGGCTCGGGCGGTGAGCTCGTAAAGGTGACGTACCTCACGTCGTTCGGTGCGTTCGGCCGCGACGCGTACGGCGCCGTCGCGCTTGAAAAGGGTTTCTTCCGCGACGCCGGCTTTGACGTAACTATCCAAAAAGGTCAGGGTACGGGTGGAAACATCACCGCCATCGTGTCGGGGAAGGCTGACTACACCCCGATCGACCTGACCGGTGGTCTGCTCACGTTCGGCAAGGGCACCAAGGACTTCACCGCGGTCGCCGCGATCCAGCAGCGCACGATGGCCGCCATCGCGTCCACGTCGGACAAGAACATCAAGACGCCGAAGGATCTGGAGGGCAAGACCCTCGCCGACACACCCGGCTCCGTCGTGCGCAACCTGTTCCCGACGTACGCCAAGCTGGCGAACATCGACTACACCAAGGTGAAGTGGCAGGACGGCCAGGCGGCTGAGCTGATCGGCACGCTGGCCACCGGCAAGGTCGACGGCATCGGCCAGTTCGTGGTCGGCCGCCCGACGATCGCCGCGGTGACCAAGAAGGAGCCGACCTTCCTGCCATACAGCGACTACCTGACCGACCTGTACGGCAACGTGCTGATCACCTCCAGCAAGAACGCCAAGGAGAAGCCGGAAGAGGTCAAGAAGTTCGCGCAGGCGCTGCTCAAGGGCCTGGAGTACTCGCTGGCCAACCCCGGTGAGGCGGCGACCATCCTGAAGAAGAGCGAGCCGGCGACGGTGGAGGCCGCCGCGAAGGCCGAGCTGGAGCTGATGGCCTCGTTCGTCCGCTCGGCGGGTAGTGGCGAGAAGGTCGGCACGATCGACACCCAGCGGGTGGCCCGGAGCATCGCGATCCTCCAGGGCGCGGGTCAGCTTCCGCAGGGCATCACGCCGGAGCAGATCATCTCTGTCGACCTGCTGCCGAAGGTCTGATTCGCTAGATAGCGAACGGGTGTGGCGGCCGGCCGGTCGCCACACCCGAAGCAGACGCGCAAGGAGCCAGACAATGAGCGACACGTCCGTCGCCGCGCCGCCCGTCGCGGTCTCCGACCGGTCCCGGGTACGGGTGCCCGCGATCGTCTACCCCCTCGCCGGCTTCACCATCACGGTCTTCACGTGGTGGCTGGTCACCACGGTGCTCGGCCTCGCACACCCGGTCGTGCTGCCGCCGCCCCAGGACGTACTCCGCGGCTTCAACGAAAACCGTCAGTTCGTGCTCGAGGGCCTGCTGGTGACGGCCCTGGAAACGGTGATCGGCTTCGTCATCTCCTCGATCGCCGGCTTCTTCATCGGGCTCATGCTGGCCAGTTCGTCGCTGCTGGAGCGGATGTTCTCGCCGCTGCTGGTGGCCGTCAACGCCGTACCGAAGATCGCCCTGGGTCCGATGCTGGTCGCCTGGCTCGGCTGGGGGCAGCCGCCGATCCAGTTCATGATCTTCGTCATGTGCTTCTTCCCGGTCGTGCTCTCCACCGTGACGGGCCTGACCCGCACGCCGGCCGAGCTCGCCGAGATGGCGCGGTCGCTCGACGCCTCGCGCGCCAAGATGTTCCTCAAGGTGCGGCTGCCCGCCGCGCTGCCGCAGGTCTTCGTGGGCCTCAAGCTGGCGCTGCCGCTGGCGGCGGTCGGCGCGATCATCGGCGAGTTCCAGGCCGGCGACGCGGAGCGGCCGGGCCTCGGCTCGATCATCCAGCAGACGCTGGGCCAGGGGCAGTCCTCGACCGCCTTCGCCGCGTTCGTGCTGATCGCGAGCACGACGATCGTCCTGTACTACCTGCTCGTCGGCCTTGAGCGCCTGCTGCTCCCGTGGGTGCGCGCCACGACCGACCGCTGATCCGCCAAAAAGTCTGATCCGCCAAAAAATCTGGGGTACGGCGCCGACCTGTGCGGCGCCGTACCCCATTTGGGTTTCGAGGTGTCAGCTGGTGGCCAGCCGCCAGCGGCCGTTGCGGGCCACGAGCATGGTGAGTGCCTGCGGCATGAGGCCGGAGTGGTTGTCCGGGGTGATCCGGATCGGCCCGGACAGCCCGTCGAACTGCGAGGTTTCCACAATGGACCGGATGCTGTCCCGGCTGGACGACGTGCTCTGCTGCAGGGCGTTGGTGACCATCTGGACCGCGTCCGCGGCAAACGACGAGTAGCCGTTGTAGCTGCCGTACTTGGCGGTGTAGTCGCGGAACCACTGCTTGCGGGCCGCCGTGGCGGGCGTCGTGGCGATCACGTCGTCGATCACCATGGTCTGCGTGAACACCATGGTGGCGCCGTCAGTGGCGCTCTGTCCCGCGAGGAAGAGCTCACCCGCGGCGGCGCCGTCGAAGTAGAGCGAGCCGTCGAAGCCCGCCTCCCGGGCGCTTGTGGCGGCCAGGGCAGCCTGCTCGGCCAGCGTCCACACGACGAGCGCGTCGGGCGCCTCCTCCGGGTCCTTGTCCACCAGAGACTCCACGACCTGGCTCAGGTCGGTGGCGGTGGGCTTGACGGATACCGACGTGACCTTGACCGGCACGCCGCCGACCTTCACCTTTTGCAGCGCGAGCTCGACGGCCTCCTTGCCCTCCTTGCCGTACAGGTCGTCGGTGTAGATCAAACCGACCCGCTTCTTCTTGAGCGTGGTGATCTCGGCGGTGAGGGCGGCGGCGTTGTCCTTCGCGTTCGGGCCCACCTTGAAAATCCACTGACTTTCCTGGATGGGTGCGACCACCGTGCCGGCCGGGGACAGCGCGATGGTGGGCAACCGGCGGTCCTTGACGGTCTCCGCCACCGTCTTGACGCACTGCGCGCACATGCCCATGACCACCGCGACGACGTCGGGGTTGTTGGCGAACGCGCCCACGTTGGTCAGCGAGCGGCTGGAGTCGGAGCGGTTGTCCTTCGGGTCCAGCCGCAGCTTCCGGTTGCCGAGGACGCCAGAGTCGTTGACCTGGCCGATCTTCAGCTCGAGTGCGCGCTGGTACGCCTGTCCGATCGCCGCGGTGGGGCCGGACAGCTCCAGGTCAGCGCCAATGATGACTTCCTCGACATCCGCCGCGTCTTCGCTCGACGCGCATGCGGACGCCGACATGACCAGCATGGCTGCGGTGAGCGCAGACAGCGTCACGGAGCGTATGGGCCTCAAGTCGGTCCTCCATGTGGACGGCCCAGCAGAGCTGGTGTTTTAAGGGCTGGCGACCGCTGTCCGTCCCCTGTGGAGCGACGCGGACGGGCCTGCCGTACGGTGTGAGCGCGCAGTCATTCGAACCTGGAAAACCATGCCAACGGTGGACGCCGGGGTCAAGCGGGAGGGTACCTGCTTCCGCGGGACGTTCATCCCACATAGTGGTTTGCGAAGAAGTTTGTACTCGTTAACTTTATCGACATCAATGCCTTACAGACTGCTGTTTGCGCAGGTCACAGGCGCATTCGTGGGAAGGAGCGGAGTGGGCGGAGTTTGTATTGGGGATGGTGCGACCGTTTCCTGCCTGACTGAGGCTTCCCAAGCGGGTGCCGTTTCTGGTGAAATCGCGGCCGTGCCGCGTGCGGCGCTAACCGATGCACCCAGGCGTCGGTCGAGCGGGTCGCACGTGGAGACGACGACGGAGGCGATGTCGTGAGCACGGGACCTACGACCCTGCCCGAAAAAGGTGCGCAGGCCCGCCGTGCTGCGCGCCGCTGGTTTCCGCGCTTGCGTGACGCGCGCATCAGGTCCAAGCTCGCGCTCATCCTCGTTGTGCCGGTCGCGGCGGTCGTCGCGCTCGCCACGGTCCGCTTGGTCGACGTCGGCCGCGGTGCCCTCGAAGCGAGCCTCATCCGCGACCTGACAGCACTGTCCACTAACGTTTCGGCGCTGAACCAGGACCTGCACAAGGAGCGGATGGCGGCCGCCGTCTACCTGGCCGACCCGCCGAAGTCCGACCCGAAGGTCGACTACAAGGACCTGTACAACCAGGCCGTCAACCGCACCGACGACCGGGTCGCGGCGTACACGACCGCCCGGCAGTCGATCGGCGACGTGCCGAACTCGGTCGAGACCCGGCTTGCCCGGATCGACGAGCACCTGGCCACGCTCAACGTCACCCGCCAGGACATGCTCTCCCGCCAGGGCCGCTCGGTGGCCGAGTCGGTGCTCCGCTACGGCAACATCCTCACCGACCTCGTGGCGTACGGCGACGTGGTCGGCCAGCTGGCCGGCGAAGGTGACCTGGCCGAGGAGCTGCGCGCGGTGGCCGCCTTCGCCCGGGCCAAGGCGGCAAAGGCCGAGGAGGAAGCGGTGGTGTACGCCGCTCTCATCGGTCGCGAGGTGCTGGGGCAGGAGCAGCTCAACTCGTTCCTCACGACGCTGACCAGCCAGGAGTCCGCGCAGCAGGCGTTCGAGCTGGTCGCGAGCAGCGAGCAGCAGGCCATCGCGGACGCCACCGTCACCGGTGACGCGGTCAACCTCGCCCAGTCGAGCGAGGCCCAGGTCAGCCGCACCGTCGGCCAGCGACCAGAGCCGACCCAGGCTCTCGACGCCCAGCGCTCGATCGGCGCGGTGGTCGACCTCATGCGGTTTGCCGAGCAGAAGCTCGAAGACCGCGCACTCGCCGAAGCCGACGACGTCCGCGCGGCCGTGGTGCGGCAGGCGGTCATCGAGTCGATCCTCGTGCTCATCACGCTCTTCATCGCCATCGCGCTCGCCGTGGTCCTCGCCCGGTCGCTCAACCGCTCGCTGCGCCGCCTCCGTGAGGGCGCGCTCGCCGTGGCAAACCGCGACCTGCCGGACGCCGTCGCCCAGCTCCGGGACGTGCGAAGTATCGGTGACGGCGGACCCGACGAGATCGTGCGACAAGTGCGCGACGCGATCCGGCTGCCCAACCGCGACGAAGTCGGTCAGGTGGCCCAGGCGTTCAACGTCGTACACCGGGAGGCGGTCCGGATCGCGGCCGAGCAGGCCGCGCTGCGGACGAGCGTCTCCGCGATGTTCCTCAACCTGGCCCGCCGAAGCCAGGCGCTGGTCGACCGGATGATCGGCGAGCTCGACATGATCGAGCGCGGCGAGGAGGACCCGAAGCGGTTGGCCCAGCTCTTCCAGCTGGACCACCTGGCCACCCGAATGCGCCGCAACGACGAAAACCTGCTGGTGCTCGCGGGTGCCGACTCCACCGCGCCGCGGCGTGACGACGCGCTGCTGGTCGACGCGCTCCGCGCCGCACAGTCCGAGGTGGAGCTCTACAACCGCATCGAGTTCGGCACTGTCGACACGGACATCTCGATCGCGGCGCACGCCGTCAACGACGTCGTGCGGCTCGTCGCCGAGCTGCTCGACAACGCGACCCGGTTCTCGCCGCCCAACACGGTGGTCGTCGCGGACGCCCGGCGCATCCGCGACTACGTGCTGATCCAGATCGAAGACCGCGGTCTGGGCCTCACCGAAGACCAGCTCGAAGCGCTCAACCACCGGCTCGGGCAGCCGCCCACGGTCGACGTGGCCGCGTTCCGGCTGATGGGTCTGGCGGTCGTCGGCCGCCTCGCCTCGCGGTACGGGATCCGCGTCGAGCTGCGCCCGAACGTCGAGGGCGGCACCGTGGCACAGGTGACGCTGCCGAGCGGCATCGTCGTACTGCCCAAGCCGCGCACCCGGGAGCAGGTGCTCACCCGCCCCCGCTCGCCGCTCGCGGTCGAGACCAGCGCGTCCGCGGCACCCACGTCCGGCGGGTGGCCGCAGGCCGCCGCACCGGCCGCCCGCTCGTCGGCCGCCACGCTCGCCGACCAGTGGCCGAGCCAGACGCCCTCGTGGGACACGTCCGCGGTACCGGTCAACGCTTCGGCCGCGACCAGCGCGTTCCCCACGGTCGGGCAGTCGGGCGGAGCCACGCTCGGCCAGCCGCAGGGCGGGATGGGTTCGCCCACGGTGGCGTACCCGACCGTGCAGTCCTCCGGCCTGCCACAGCGCGGTCAGACCGCCGCGATCCCGGCGACGGCACACCCGATGACGCCCGCCGTGCTGCCACCGTCCGGGTTGCCGGCCGGCCCGGTTGCCGGTTCACCCGGTGTCTCGCCCCGTCCCGACGACGGCGGTGAGGTGCCGATCTACCGGGAGATGGAGGCGGTCTGGTTCCGTTCGCACGGCCAGGCGTCGACGCAGATCTTCTCGGCGGTGAGCCCCAGCGGCGCCACGGCCAGCCCGGCCGGCAGCTACGCGTCGTCGTCCAGCGCGCCGGCCGCCTCGGGCTACTCCGGCTCTTCCGGTCTGTCCGGTGGGTCTTCGGGACTTTCGAGCGGCACCAGCCTCGGCAACGGTGGTGGCCTGAGCGGAGGTTCCGGGCTCGGCAACGGTGGCGGGATGAGCGGTGGCTCCGGGCTCGGCAACGGCGGGCTCGGCGGCTCGCTGCCGACCCGCACACCCACCCCGCAGCCCGCCGCGGCACCGCCACCACCGGCCGCGTACGCGCCACCGGTTGTGCCGCCCGCCGCGCAGAATCCGACCGACTCCGGCGTCGGCGCGGTGCCACGCCAGCGCGACTCCGCCGACGCGCCGTGGCGCACCGCGGCTGACGAGGGCTGGAAGCGGGCTGAGAAGGCCGCTGAGCCGGTCGCCGCGGGCACCACGCGGTCGGGTCTGCCCAAGCGTGTACCCCAGGCCCAGCTCGTTCCCGGTGGCGTCGAAACCTCGGCCAGCCGCGAGCGCGCGAGGCGTACGCCGGACGAGGTCCGCGGCCTGCTCTCCGCGTACCACCGCGGCGTGCAGCGCGGCCGTTCGGCCGGCAGCCAGGAAAACGGGAGCACCTCTACCAAGGAGACCAGTTGATGACGAGGCCAGCAGCGATGCAGGACATGAGTTGGCTGCTCAGCAACTTCGCCGACAGCGTGGCCGGGATCGCCCACGTCGTCGCGGTGTCGGCCGACGGCCTGCTCCTCGCGTCGTCGCGTGACCTGCCGGCGGACCGCGCGGACCAGCTGGCCGCGATCACGTCGGGTGTGGTGAGCCTCACCGATGGCGCCTCGCGGATGTTCAGCGCTGGTGGGGTGCTCCAGACCGTCATCGAGATGGACAGCGGCTACCTGTTCCTCATGTCCATCAGCGACGGTTCCTCGATGGCAGTACTGGCCGCGCGCAGCTGCGACGTGGGCCAGGTGGGTTACGAGATGGCTCTGCTCGTCGAACGGGTCGGGGCGGCCCTGTCGCCGGCGACCCGAGAGGCAGTGTCGCGCTAGTCCTAAGTAGATAATGAGGGTGCAGCCGCGACTATTGCAGAAGGAGGTGACCGCGTCATGGTGGACCAACCACGGGAAGACCCGAGAGGTGCGCTGGTCCGACCGTACGCGGTCACCCGCGGGCGCACCGAGCCACGCCGCGACATCGCCCTGGAAGCGGTGCTCGTGGCGGACCCGGCCGCCGTGCAGGAGTCGCGGTTTGCGGGCCACGACAAGCACCGCATCGCCACCGTCTGCGAAAACCGTGCGCAGTCGCTGGCGGAGATAGCGGCCTACACCCGGCTCCCGCTGGGCGTTGCCCGTGTGCTCGTCGCCGACATGGTGGCAGAGGGCTTGCTGACGCTGCACAGTGCCGCTCCGGTAGAAGCCTATGAGGAGCGGATGGAACTGCTTGAGAGGGTGCTGAGTGGACTTCGCAGGCTATAACGCCGCAGGGGCGCGCCGAAACCGAGGCATCACGTCCGCCAAGATCGTGATCGCGGGAGGCTTCGGCGTCGGTAAGACGACGCTCGTGGGCGCCGTCTCCGAGATCACCCCGCTGACCACGGAAGCGGTCATGACCGCGGCCGGCGTGGGGATCGACGACCCCTCGAAGGTGCCGGGCAAGGAGACCACCACGGTCGCGATGGACTTCGGCCGCATCACCATGGCCGAAGACCTCATCCTCTACCTCTTCGGCACGCCCGGTCAGACCCGCTTCTGGTTCATGTGGGACGAGATCATCCGAGGCGCGGTGGGCGCGGCCGTGCTGGTCGACACCCGCCGGATCGCGGACGCTTTCGCACCGCTGGACTACTTCGAAAACCGGCACCTGCCGTACGTGGTGGCGCTGAACGTCTTCGACGGCTCCCCGCAGTACGAGGTCGAGGAGATCCGCGAGGCGCTGGCCATCGCCCCTCACGTGCCCCTCGTGCTGTGCGACGCCCGGCACCGCGACTCGGTCAAGCACGTCCTGGTCAACGTCGTCGAGCACGCGATGATGACCCTCCGCGCCGAGCGCGGCGGCGGTCGCCGCCCCACGCCGGTCGGCTGAGCCAGCCCTCACCACGCCGCGTGCCGGCCCGGCACGCGGCGTTCGCCGTTTCTCCCCACCGTGCGGGATATTGCTGGGATCTTGACGACCCTGGGCCTAGTCGACGGGGAGGCGGTAGCCGCGCTTCACCACGGTCTGTACCACACCGGGCGCGCCCAAGCCGGCGCGTAGGCGGGCGACGGCCATTTCCACCGCGTGCTCGTCGGCGCCGCGGGGAAGGGTGCGCAGCAGGGCGGCGCGGGAGAGCACCCGGCCCGGCGTGGCGGCCAGCGCGCGCAGTACCGACATCGGTGCCGGCGCCAGCGGTCGCAGCTCGCCGTCCACCACCGCGGCGTGCCCGCGGAGGGTGAGTACGTGGCCGGCGACCTTGAGGTTGACCGCGCGTTGCGGGAGTTCGTCGACGATCGTGCGCACGAGCGCGCCCAGCCGTGCACGGGTAGGCGCCGCCACCGGCACGCCGTGGCGGCGCAGCGGGGCGGCGGTGACCGGGCCGACGCATGCGGCCAGCACGTCCGAGCGGAGGGCGTCCAGCACCGCGTCGCCGCTGGCACCGGCGGCCCGCAGCAGCGCGCCCGCGGCGGGGGCCGAGGTGAACGTCACGGCATCCACCAAGCGGCCGGTGATCAGGTCGACGAGGCGGTGCAGCGGGGCGGGGTCGGTGGGCGGCGCCCAGCGGTACACGGGCACCTCGATGACGGTGGCGCCCGCGGCCTCCAGGGCGGCGGTGCACTCGGGTTGCCGTTCGCCGTGCAGCTGCATGGCCACGACCTGCCCCTCGACGCCGCGGCGCTGGAGGTGTTCGATGACCTCCTCGCAGCTCTCCGACGCGGGCGACCACTCGTCGTGCAGTCCGGCGGCGCGGATGGCGCCGCGGGCCTTGGGGCCGCGGGCCACGATGTACGCCTGGCCGAGCACCGAGCGGAGCGGCTCGGCGAGCCCCCACCCCTCGGCGGCCTCCAGCCAGCCGCGCATGCCGATGCCGGTGTTGGCCATCACCACGTTCGGCGGGTGGTCGAGGCAGGCGCGGGTGGCGGCGCGCAGCTCGGTGTCGTCGGCGAGCGGGACGATCCGCAGCGCCGGCGCGAGCACGACGCGTGCGCCCCGCCGCTCGAGGAGGGCCGCCAGCTCGTCGCGACGCCGGTCCGCGGTCACCCCAACCGTGAAGCCCGAAAGCTCATCACTCACGGCCGTCCTCGCTTCGCTGCGGGCGCCCGCGAGGCTCGAAGGGTGCCGAGGTCATGAGCCGGCGCCCACTTCGACCATGCCGTCCCGCACCCGCACCGGGAAGGTGCGCACCGCTACGCCCGGCACGTCGAGGCACTCGCCCGTGAGCAGGCTGTACACCTCCTTGTGCAGCGGGGACGCCACGGTCGGCACGTCGCCGCGGCTGCCGACGATGCCGCGCGACATCACGTGCGCGCCGGCGATCGGGTCGCGGTTGTCGATGGCGTATAGACCACCGTCGAACGTGCGGAAGATGGCCACCTGCGCCCCGCCGACGAGCGCGGCCACGCCCCGCTCGGGCTCCACCACCTCGTACGGGCAGATCGCTTCCCAGCGTGCGGTCATTGTGTCCGTCATCGGCGTACTCCCATGGTCGGTAGACCGAGCACCACGGGGCGGCGCTCGCCAAGTGCCGGCACCGGCTGGCCCGCTCCACCTCGAAGGTGATCGACGGGTCGGGGGTGTCCGGTGCGTTGACGAAGGAGGTGAACCGGCGCACGCGCTCCGGGTCCTCGACGGTGGCGCGCCACTCGTCCTCGTACGAGTCGACGTGGCGGGCCATGGCCGCGTCCAGGTCCGCGCAGATGCCGAGCGAGTCGTCGACGATCACGGCGCGCAGGTGGTCGAGGCCGCCATCCATCGCCTCGATCCACGCGGCCGTGCGCTGCAGCCGGTCCGCGGTACGGATGTAGAACATGAGGAACCTGTCCACGTACCGCACAAGTTCCTCAGTGGACAGATCGCTGGCGAAAAGGTCGGCGTGGCGCGGGCGGAAGCCGCCGTTGCCGCCGACGTAGAGGTTCCATCCGTTGTCGGTGGCGATGATGCCGAAGTCCTTGCTCCGCGCCTCGGCGCACTCGCGTGCGCACCCGGAGACCGCCGACTTGATTTTGTGTGGCGCGCGCAGCCCGCGGTAGCGCAGCTCGAGCGCCACCGCCAGACCGACCGAGTCCTGCACCCCGTACCGGCACCACGTAGAGCCGACGCAGGACTTGACCGTGCGCAGTGCCTTGCCGTACGCGTGGCCTGACTCGAACCCGGCGTCGACAAGGCGCCGCCAGATCTGCGGCAGCTGCTCCACGCGCGCGCCGAAAAGGTCGATCCGCTGGCCGCCCGTGATCTTCGTGTAGAGGTTGAAGTCGCGGGCCACCTCACCGATCACGATGAGCTTGTCCGGCGTGATCTCGCCGCCGGGGATGCGGGGCACCACCGAGTACGTGCCGTCGCGCTGGATATTCGCCAGGAAGTGGTCGTTGGTGTCCTGGAGGGTCGCCTGCTCGCCGTCGAGCACGTAGCCGTTGCCCAGCGACGCGAGGATCGAGGCCACCGCGGGCTTGCAGATGTCGCAGCCGCGCCCCTGCCCGTGCTCGGTCACGAGCTGCGAGAAGGTGCGGATGCCCCGCGCCCGGACGATCTCGAAGAGCTCCTGCCGGCTGTGGTCGAAGTGCTCGCACAGGGCCTTGGAGAGCTGCACGCCGGAGACGGCGAGGAGCTGCTTGAGCATGGGTACGCAGGAGCCGCAGCTGGTGCCCGCGCGGGTGCACGCCTTGATGGCCGCCACGTCGGTGCAGCCCTCGTGGATCGCGCCGACGATCTGGTCCTTGGTGACCGCGTTGCACGAGCAGACCTGCGCGCCGCCGGGCAGCGCGGCGATGCCGGCGCCGGTGCCCGAGCCGCCCGACTCCGGAGCGAGCAGCGCGAGCGGTGCACCGGGCAGCGGGCCGCCGACGCTGGCCCGCAGCGTGGGGTACGCCGACGCGTCGCCCACCAGCACGCCGCCGAGCAGCGTCTTCGCGTCGTCGGAGAGGACCAGCTTGGCGTACACGCGGGTTGCCGGGTCGGTGAACGTGACGTCCAGGCAGCCCTCGGTCGTGCCGTGTGCGTCGCCGAAGGACGCGACGTCGACGCCGAGCAGCTTGAGCTTTGTGGACATGTCCGCGCCGGGGAACGTCGCCTGCCCGCCGAGCAGCCGGTCGGCCACCACCTCGGCCATCGCGTACCCGGGCGCGACGAGGCCGTAGCAGCGGCCTTCGACGGCCGCGCACTCGCCGATCGCCCAGATCCGCTCGTCGGAGGTACGGCACGCGCTGTCGACAGTGATCCCGCCGCGCTCGCCGACGTCCAGCCCGGCCGCGCGGGCCACGTCGTCGCGAGGGCGGATGCCAGCCGCGACGACCACGAGGTCCGCCTGGATCCAGGAGCCGTCGGAGAGCGTGAGGCCGTAGAGCCCGTCGCCGTCGTTGCGCGGCCGGATCGCGGTCGTCGCGGTGCCCGTGTGGACCTTGACGCCGATCTCCTCCACGTACCGCCGGAGCATCGAACCGCCGGCCTCGTCGACCTGCACCGGCATCAGCCGCGGAGCGAACTCCACCACGTGCGTGGTGAGGCCCAGCAGCCGCAGCGCGTTCGCCGCCTCCAGCCCGAGAAGGCCGCCGCCGATCACCGCGCCGGTGCGCCGGCCCTTGGCGTGGTCGCGGATCGCCTCCAGGTCGTCGAGCGTGCGGTAGACGAAGACCCCGCGCAGGTCGGCGCCGTCGACAGGTGGCACGAAGGGGTACGAGCCGGTGGCGAAGACCAGCGCGTCGTACGGGTACTCCCCGTCGCCGGTCACCGCGACCCGGCGCTCCCGGTCGATGTGCACGACCGGCTCGCCGAGCCGCAGGTCGACGCCGTCGTCGGGGGTGTGCAGGCTCAGCTCCTCGGCCGACACGCCGTCGAAGAAGGCGGAGAGCCGCACCCGGTCGTAGGCCGGTCGCCCCTCCTCGGCCAGGACGGTGACCCGCCACTCGCCGCTGGTGTCGCGCGAGCGCAACGCCTCGACGAAGCGCTGGCCGACCATGCCGTTGCCCACGACGACAAGGTTCGCGGTCATGCGGCGACCTCCGGAGAGTCCACTGTGGATAGCCAATCGACGATGCCCTCGACGGCGTCGCGGCAGGTGCCGCAGCCGGTCGTGGCCCTGGTCGCGGCGACCACGTCGTCGACGGACCTCGCGCCGGCGCGCCAGCAGCGCACCAGCGCACCCTTGCTCACGGTGTTGCACTGGCAGACCGTCGCCGCGTCGGGCATCAGCGCCGGCGACTCCGCCTGCGTGGCGGCGGGTACGCCGATCGCGCGCCCGAGCAGCAGCGCGCGGCGGTCGGTCGGCACGGGGGAGCCGCGGTCGAAGAGCTGGATCACCGCGCCCACGGACGGGTTGTCGCCAAGCATGATCGCGCCGGTCAGCCGCTCGCCGACGATCGTGAGCTTGGCGTAGGTACCCCGGACGGGGTCGGCGAAGCTCAGCTCCTCGGCGCCTTCGGCGCCTTCGGCGGGTCCGGAGGTACCCATGGCGGCCAGGTCGATGCCCGCGGCCTTGAGGCGCGTGACCACCGGAAGCGGCCGGTACCTCGCGAGCGGGTCTTCCCCGCCGAGGACCCGCGCGACGATCCTGGCCTGCTCCCAAGCCGGCGCCACGAGGCCGCTCACCACGCCGTCGTGCTGTGCGCAGTCGCCGATCGCGGAGATGTGCGGGTCGCTGGTGCGCATGTGGTCGTCGACGACGATGCCCCGCTCGACGGCGAGCCCGGCGTCGCCGGCCAGCCCGGTCTCCGGCCGCACGCCGCAGGCCACGACGAGCAGGTCGGCGCGGAGCTCGCGCCCGTCGGCGAGGCCGAGCGTCACCCCGTCCGCGTCGGCGGCCACGGAGGCGGCCATCGCGTCGAGGTGCGCGGTGATGCCGAGGCCGGAGAGCGTGCGCACGAGGACCGCGCTGGCACCCGGGTCGAGCTGCCGCTCCATGAGGTGGCCGACCGCGTGCACCACCTCGGTGGCGATGCCCCGGGCGGCCAGGCCGCGGGCGGCTTCGAGGCCCAAAAGACCCCCGCCGAGCACGAGCGCGCTGCGCGCCTCCGAGGCGGTGGCGAGGATGCGGCGGCAGTCGTCGAGCGTGCGGAACACCGCCACCCGCTCGGGCAGGTGCTCGCGGTCGAGGCCGGTCAGCGGCGGGATGAGCGCGCGGCTGCCGGTGGCGAGCACCAGATGGTCGTACTCGATGCGGTCGCCATCGCCGGTCGTCACCATCCGGGCGGCCCGGTCGATCGCGGTGACCACCACGCCGGGGCGCAGGTCGATGCCGTGGCCGGCGGCCTCGGTGATCTCGACGTCGCGCTCGCGGACCTTGCCGGCGAGCACGCTCGACAGCATGATCCGGTTGTACGCGCGGTGCCGCTCGGCCCCCAGCACCGTGATTTTCATGTGGGGACCCCGGTCACGCAGCTCGGCCGCGAGCCGGGAGCCGGCCATGCCGTACCCCACCACGACAACGTTCATGCTGCCCTCACCTTGACTGCGCACACCTTGAACTCCGGCATTCGAGACGTCGGGTCGAGGGCGTCACTCGTCAGTGAGTTGGCCCGGGCGGCGCCGCCCCAGTGGAACGGCGCGAAGAGTGTGTCCGGTCGGATGGTCTCGGTCAGGCGGGCGGGCGCCCGCATCTCGCCGCGCCTGCTGGTGACCACGACCTCGTCGCCGGCTCCCACACCGATGCGGGCGGCCAGGTCGGGGTGGAGCTCGACGAACGCGTTCGGCGCCGCGCGGCGCAGCGCCTCGATCCGCCGCGTCTGCGCGCCCGACTGGTACTGCGCGAGCACCCGGCCGGTGGTGAGGTAGAGCGGGTACTCCGCGTCGACCTCCTCCGCGGCCGGCCGGTGCTCGACCGGCAGAAACCGGGCCCGCCCGTCCGGCGTGGCGAAGGTGTCGAGGAAAAGCCGCGGCGTACCCGGCCGGTCCACCGATGGGCACGGCCAGAACACGCCGTCCTCGGCGTCGACCCGCTCCCACGTCACGCCTGCGTAGTCCGCCGTACCCCCGGCAGAAGCACGCCGCAGCTCCTCGAACACGGCTTGCGGTTCGGTGGTGAACCACTTGCCGGCGCCGAGCCGGGAGGCCAGCTCGGCAATCACCGCCAGATCCGTCCTCACATCTGGCGGTGGCTGGCGGAGGGCGTGGCGCCGCAGCACCCGGCCCTCCAGGTTGGTCATCGTGCCGTCCTCCTCGGCCCACTGCGCGGTCGGCAGCACCACGTCGGCGATTGCCGCGGTCTCGGAGAGCACGAAGTCGGAGACGACAAGCATGTCGAGGTCGCGCAGGCGGGCCTCGACGCGTGCCGCGCGGGGTGCGGAGACGACCGGGTTGGAGCCGAAGACCAGCAGCGTGCGCATCTCGTCGCCGGTCAGCAGCTCGTACGCCGAGGGGCCGGGTCCGGGCAGGTCGTCGGGGTCGACGCCCCACACCGACGCCACGTGCGCGCGGGCGGCCGGGTCGTCGATCTTGCGGTACCCCGGGAGCTGGTCGGCCTTCTGTCCGTGCTCGCGCCCGCCCTGCCCGTTGCCCTGGCCGGTGAGGCAGCCGTAGCCGGAACCCGGCCGTCCGGGCAGGCCGAGCGCGAGCGCGAGATTGATGAACGCGGTGACCGTGTCGACGCCCTTGGAGTGCTGCTCCGCGCCGCGCGCGGTCAGGATGATCGCGGTCTGCGCGCTGGCCAGCGCGTGGGCGGCCGCCTCCAGGTCGGCGACCGGCACGCCGGTCAACCGCTCCACCCGGGCCGGCCAGTAGCTCGCCACCGTGCGGCGCACCTCGTCGAAGCCGGTGGTGCGGCCCTCGATGTACGCCTCGTCGGCCCAGCCCTCGCCGAGCACGATGTGCAGCAGCGCGTTGGCCAGCGCCAGGTCGGTGCCGGGCGTCGGCTGCAGGTGGAGCGTTGCCTGCCGCGCGGTCGCGGTGGCCCGCGGGTCGATCACGATGAGCGTGCCGCCACGCGCCTTCTGCTCGGTCAGGTAGCGCGCGAACGGCGGCATCGTCTCGGCCACGTTGGCACCGACGAGCACGAGCGTGTCGGCCTGGCCGATGTCGGCGAGCGGAAAGGGCAGCCCCCGGTCGAGCCCGAACGCCCGCATGCCCGCCGCGGCCGCCGACGACATGCAGAAGCGGCCGTTGTAGTCGATGTTTTTCGTGCGGAGCGCGACCCGGGCGAACTTGCCCAGCGCGTACGCCTTCTCGTTGGTCAGGCCGCCGCCGCCGAAGACCGCCACCGCGTCGCGCCCGTGCGCCGACTGGGTGGCCAGGATGCCCTCGGTCACCCGGTCCAGCGCCTCCGCCCACGTCGCCGGGCGCAGCTCGCCGCCATCCCGGACCAGCGGGGTGGTCAGCCGGTCGGGGTGGTCGAGCAGGTCGGCCGCGGTCCAGCCCTTCTGGCACAGGCCGCCCCGGTTGGTCGGAAACTGGCGGGCCGCGACCTCGACGCGACCCTCCGGCGCCGCCCGGAGGGTCATGCCGCACTGAAGCGCGCAGTAGGGACAGTGGGTGGCGACCTCCCGGGTCACCACCAGACTCTCCACCGCGCCTGCCATGCCGAAAGCCTGCCGAGAGGCCGTTTCGCAACCGGGTCCCGATTGTTTCGGGCCTGCTAAGAGGCGTTCACTGCACCCCTCGGAAGAGGGACAGGTGCAGCTAGGCGGCGTTTCAAGCAGGCCGTAGATGATCTTTTCCAAGGGATTTGGGCTACCGCGATGTCCGCGGTGGTCCGGACCGTTGCTCCCGCGGCCTCACCCTCCGCGATGGGCGACCTGAACCCCTTTGTGCGCACTCTAGAGGCGGGCCTGTGACGCTACGTGGACGTCCAGCATCCTGATCAGCCGGGCGGTCACCTGGCGTGCCTCGATGTGCAGGCGGGCGATGTTGAGCCCTTCACCGCCCAGCACGGCGAGGAGTGCCGCGTCGCCGACCGCGTACACGGAGAAGTAGCCCCGGTGGCTGCGGACGGTGGACTCCCGGAAGGGCCCCTGCCGCAGTGCCAGGCCGGTCTGCCGACCGAGCCCGAACGTCGCGGCCGCGAGCGCCGCGATGTCGTGCGGCTCCGGGCCGCTGGTCAGGTCGTGCAGGAGCAGCAGGCCGTCGACACCGGCGATCACCGAGCCCACCACGCCGCTGACCGCCTGCTTCAGCGACGCCATCTCGGCGTACGCCGCCCCGTACGCCGCTTCGTCCTCGGCGGTGTCCGCCATGCCTAGTCCCCCTCTGTGAGTAATGCCGTGTCACTCCAGCCGGTGCAGGCCGTCCCGCACCCGCTCCACCGTCCGGCCGCCCGAGTCGAACGGGTGCCCCGCGAACTTCGCAAACCAGGAAGGCGTGCCCTCCGGCTGGGCGCCGCGGTCCCACGGTCCGGTCGTCGAGGGCGTACGCCGCGGCAGCCCGCCGGCGAGCGTCAGCTCCACGGCCTCCGGGGCCGCGGGCTCCGGGACGGGTTCGGGCGGGACGCGTACCGCCCCGCCGACCAGTTCCCGGAAGTCGCGGCGGGCCATGGCGAGGTTGGCCTCCCGCCGGTCGAGCAGCAGGTGGGCGACGCACCCGCCGTCATCGTCACCCTCGACGACCCGGAGCACATGAAACCAGCCGCGGCTGGTCACGAGCAGGTCGTCCATCGCCGTGTCGGCGCCCGTCAGCCGTACCAGCTCCACGGCCGTCTCGGCCATGGCGGCGGCCATCTCCGCGACGCTCTCCGCGTCGGGGAGGGCCTCGATGGTCGCCGACCGGAGCGGCTTTCGGGTGTCGATGGCCGTCACGATCACAGCGCGCGCACCGGTGATCCGTAGCGCGTCCCCCAATTGACTTCCTCGATCGACATGACCTATGGCCGCCCCGCCGAGGCATCAGCCACCGATGCCGGTGTCCAGACCCCGCATCACGAGCCGGGCCTGGGCGAACAGCATGCCGATGTTGACCGACCGCCGGCACACGACCACGGCCACCATGTCGTCCGTCGCGACGCTGCGCATGAAGAGGTGCACCAGGTTGTCGCTGTTGACCAGGATCTCCCGGAAGTAGTGCCCCTCCTTCTCGATACCGCGCCGCTTGTTGAACATCTCCTCGATCATCACCACGTTGCGGCCCTGGAACATGTCGAAGGTCGCGGCGGCGAGGAGGTCGAGTACCTCGGACGGGTGGGAGTCGAGGGTGTCGACGGCGAGCAGCATGCCGGTGGACATGTCCACGATGCCGGCCGCGACGCACTCGGGAACGCTCTGCCGGAACTCGCGCACCACGTTGGTGACGACCTGGCTGATGCTGACCTCGGTCATCGGCTCAGATTTCGATCGAGGCTTCGATCAGGCGCAGCTGGTGGCGCGCCAGGCCCAGGTTGGCCCGCGACTTGTTCAGCGCGAGGTAGATGAACAGGCCCTTGCCGGCCCGCGAGCTGAGCGGCCGGATCAGGTGGTACTGCGTGTCCAGCGTGATCAGGATGTCCTCGATCGAGTCTTCGATCTTGAGCATTTCGAGCGTCCGCATCTTCGCCCGGACCACGTCGGTGTTGCCCGCCGCGGCCATGCCGAGGTCCAGTTCGGGGGAGCCGCCGGCGGTGCCGAGCGTCATGCCGCTGGAGTAGTCGACGAGCGCGACACCGAGCGCGCCCTCGATGCTCATCGCGTCTTTGAGGGCCGTGTCCAGTGCAGCCATGGTTCATTGCCTCCAATGATCGAAATGATGAGGCGTCACCGCAGCCCTGGGGAGCGTGTGCGTGGGGGTGTTGCATGGGGGCGGCGGTCGGCCTGACGCCAGTTCCATTCGGAATCTTGCACGGTGATCGGCTTCACGCAGCAGCCGCGCCGAATACTGACTGAGGAGTCAGTCAAGCCCGGCCCGAGCACCGAAAATTTGCCCATCACGATGGGTTGTGTGATGGCTGGAGGTGCTGTAGTGGCGTATGCGACCCGCGTCATGCTACGTCCCGCATGGCCGATATCTATGGGAGCGCACCCATAAGCGGTGGGTGCGGGGGGCGTCCGGCTCGGATGGCGCCTGGTCATACCGCGGGTATGCTCAGGCGCATGACCAAGAAGGTGACCCTGTCGTTCCCCGACGACACGATCGAAGAGGCACGACGGTTCGCCGAGCGCGACGGCATGACGCTGTCCGCCTGGATGGATCAGGCCGCGAGAGAAAAGGCGCTGCGCGAGGTCTTCGCCGCGCACGCCGCGGCGGTGCAGCGCGCCGGCTTCGACCTGGAGGCCGCGGCGCTGGCCGACGAGCGCGAGGTGGCGATGGTTGACGCAGCGATCTTCCGTGCTGCGTAGGGGCGAGGTCTGGCGCGTCGAGGGAGCCCGCGAGCGGCTCGGCCTGGTGATCAGCTCAGACGTCTACAACAGCACCGACGTGCCCATCGTCCTCGTCGCCGAGGTGGTCGAGGAGGAGTTGCTGCGCGACTCCCCGCTGGCGGTCTCGATGGGGCAGTACGTGGTGATGCCCGACCGCCTCTCCTCACCCATGAAGAAGTGGTTCACCGAGTGCGTCGACTTCGCGGACACCGACACGATGGCCCGGGTCTCGCGCGCGCTCCGCATCATCCAGGACCTTTGACAATGCGATCGGGGGTGCCCACGAGCGGCACCCCCGACCTACGAGCGGGTCAGATGGAGGCGTGCGCCAGGCTCGGCACCTGGCTGATCAGGACGCGGCGGCGCAGGTAGCACCACCAGGTGACGGCGAGGCAGGCGCCGTACATGACGCCGAACCAGGTGAAGGCGGTCGAGATGCCGCCGGTCGCGGAGTACGAGTCGCTGATGGCCCGCGGCAGGTAGAAACCGCCCATCGCGCCGACCGCCCCCGCGATGCCGAGCGTTGCCGCCGACTCGCGCTTGGCGGTGACCAGGTCCGGCGACTTCGCCGCGAAGATGGCCGGGATCATCCGGTACGTCGAGCCGTTGCCCGCTCCGGCCGCCGTGAAGAGCAGCCAGAACGAGGCGAGGAACAGCCCCATGTTCTTGCTGCCGGCCGCCGTGACAACGCCGTACGAGCCGAGGGCCATCAGCGTGAAGCAGGCCGCGGTGACGCGGGCGCCGCCGATCCGGTCGGAGAGCCAGCCGCCGAAGGGGCGGGACAGCGAGCCGACCAGCGGGCCGGTGAACGCCAGCGTGATCGTCGCCGCACCCCAGTGCGCGGTCGGCGCGTCCGGGAACTGCAGCTTGAGCACCAAGGGGAACGCGGCCGAGTAGCCGAGGAACGATCCGAAGGTGCCGATGTAGAGGAACGACATGACCCAGGTGTGCGGCCGCTTGACGGTGGCGAACTGGGCGCGGAACGGCGTCTTGGCCATGGCCAGGTTGTTCATGAACAGGTACGCCCCGACGGACGCCGCCAGCACGAGCGGCACCCACATCAGGCCGCCGTAGACGAGGCCGGCGGCGATGACAAGCGGTACGAACAGCTGCATCGTGCTGATGCCGATGTTGCCGCCGGCCGCGTTGAAGCCCAGCGCCGCGCCCTTCTTCCGCTCGGGGTAGAAGAACGAGATGTTGGTCATGGACGAGGCGAAGTTGCCGCCGCCGAAGCCAGCCGTGGCCGCGCAGGCGAGCACCACCCAGTACGGTGGCCGGGCGGTCACCGCGTACATGAGGCCGGCGAGCGGGATGAGCAGCAGAAGTGCGCTGATCATGGTCCACGTGCGGCCGCCGAAGCGGGTGACCGCGAACGTGTAGGGGATGCGCATCAGCGCGCCGATGAGGTTGGGGAGCGCGACCAGCCAGAAGCGCTGGTCGACGGAGTAGGGGAAGAGGGCCGGCGGGAGCGCCACAACCACGACGCTCCAGATGGTCCACACGGAAAACCCGAGGTGCTCCGCGAAGATCGAGAACACCAGGTTTCGCCGGGCCACCCGGCGTCCTGTGGTGGCCCAGAACTCCTCGTTCTCCGGCTCCCAATGGGTGAGCCACCGGCCCTTACCGGCCGGGGCAGCCGCGGCGGCGGCCACGGTGGGGGTCAGTGTCGTACTCATGGCAGGCAAGTTACGGAGCTGACTTTGCCAGAGGGTTCCACTCCGCGTACCCGGGCGGTAAACCGCGCCGCACCACGACGGCGCCGGCCGTTGTGAGGATGGAGGCCCGTTTTGCATCCTCCGCCTGGCACCGGGTATCGTTGCCTGCTGTTGTGCTTATGCCGGACGCGCTGCCCAAGAGCGGCGCCCTCGGCGTGCGCCCCCAGACCGACGACGAGACAAGGTAAACCTGTGCGTACGTACAGCCCGAAGCCGGGTGAGATCGAGCGTCAGTGGCACGTCATCGACGCCTCTGACGTCGTGCTGGGCCGTCTGGCGACCCACGCCGCCACGCTGCTGCGCGGCAAGCACAAGCCGACCTTCGCGCCGCACGTCGACACCGGTGACTTCGTGGTGATCGTCAATGCGGGCAAGGTTGCGCTGACCGGTAACAAGCGGCAGACCAAGGTCGCCTACCGCCACTCCGGCTACCCGGGTGGTCTGAAGCAGGTGGGCTACGACGAGCTGCTCGCCAAGCGCCCCGACCGTGCCATCGAGCTGGCCGTCAGGGGCATGCTCCCGCACAACCGTCTTGGCCGAAAGCTCATCAAGAAGCTGAAGGTCTACGCCGGCGCCGAGCACCCGCACGCCGCCCAGAAGCCGGTGCCGTTCGAGATCAAGCAGATCGCGCAGTGAGCGCGGACGAAGGAAGCAGCATGACCGACACCGTCGTCCCGACTCCGGCGCCGCCGGCCGTCGAGACCGCCCCGGCGCCCGCCGTCGCTCGCGTGCCCCGTGGTGACCGTCCCATCCAGACCGTCGGCCGCCGCAAGGAGGCCATCGTCCGGGTGCGCATCGTGCCCGGCACCGGCAAGATCACCTGCAACGGTCGCGAGCTCGAGGAGTACTTCCCGAGCAAGGTGCACCAGCAGCTCATCAAGGAGCCGCTGGTGACCGCCGAAAAGGTCGAGGCCTTCGACGTGGTCGCCAACCTGCGCGGTGGCGGCATCACCGGCCAGGCCGGCGCGCTGCGGCTGGGCATCGCCCGCGCGCTCTGCGCCAACGACCTCGACGACCGCCCGGCGCTGAAGAAGGCCGGCTTCCTCACCCGTGACGCGCGCGTCAAGGAGAGCAAGAAGTACGGTCTGAAGAAGGCCCGCAAGGCTCCTCAGTACTCCAAGCGCTGACGCGTTTTGTACCGCTGAAACACACGGCCGGGTCGCCCCTGTGAAAGCATGGGCGGCACCGGCCGTTCTGTTGCTCCGAGGAAGTAGGGCACATGGCGCGTCTCTTCGGCACCGACGGCGTTCGCGGCCGGGCCAACGCCGACCTCACGCCCGAGCTGGCGATGGCGGTGGCGGTGGCCGCAGCCCGTACGCTCGCGGAGTCCGACCGTAGCCACCCGCCGCTCGCGGTCGTCGGCCGCGACCCGCGGGCCAGCGGCGAGATGCTCGAAGCGGCGGTGGTGGCCGGCCTGGCGAGTGCCGGCGCAAACGTGGTGCGCGTGGGCGTGCTCCCGACGCCCGGCGTGGCCTTCCTGGTGAGCGAGGCCAAGGCCGACCTCGGCGTGATGCTCTCCGCGTCGCACAACCCCATGCCCGACAACGGCATCAAGCTCTTCGCGGCCGGCGGGCACAAGCTGCCCGACGAGGTCGAGCACAGGATCGAGGCGGCGGTCGCCGAGGGTGTGTCGTGGACCCGCCCGACCGGCGGCGGGGTGGGGCGCGTGCATGACCTGCTCGACGGCGCGGAGCACTACGTGCAGCACCTGGTCGGCACGGTCCCGCACCGGCTCGACGGGCTGAAGATCGTGGTCGACTGTGCCAACGGGGCGGCGTCCGACGTCGCGCCGCTGGCGTACCGCGAGGCCGGCGCCGAGGTGATCGCCATCCACGCCGAGCCCGACGGCCTGAACATCAACGAGGGCTGCGGCTCCACCCACCTGGAGCCGGTCAAGGCGGCGGTACTGGAGCACGGCGCGCACCTGGGCATCGCCCACGACGGCGACGCCGACCGGTGCCTGGCCGTCACCGCCGAGGGCGCGGAGGTCGACGGCGACGAGATCATGGCGATCCTCGCGCTGGCGATGCGGGATAGCGGCGCGCTGACAGCCGACACGCTCGTGGCCACCGTGATGAGCAACCTCGGCCTGCGCCTGGCCATGTCGCGCGAGGGCATCCGCCTGATCGAGACCAAGGTCGGCGACCGGTACGTGCTGGAGGAGCTGCGCGCCTCGGCGCTCGGCCTCGGCGGCGAGCAGAGCGGGCACATCGTGATGCCGGCGTACGCGACCACCGGCGACGGCGTCCTCACCGGCCTGCACCTCATGTCCCGGATGGCCGCCACCGGCCGCTCGCTCGCCGACCTCGCGTCGGTGATCACCAAGCTGCCCCAGGTCCTGGTCAACGTGCCGGTCGGCGACCGCGCGGCGGGTGCGTCCGCGGCGCCGGTGCTGGCCGCGACCGCCGAGGCCGAGGCCGAGCTGGGCGAGACCGGTCGCGTGCTGCTGCGCCCGTCCGGCACCGAGCCGCTGGTGCGGGTCATGGTCGAGGCCGCCACGGTCGAGACCGCCAGGTCGGTCGCCGAGCGGATCGCCGCCGTCGTCCGCGAGGCCAGCCCGGTCTAGATCAAGAGCAATATGCGGGCTACCGCGATGTCCGCGGTGGTCCGGACCGTTGCTCCCGCGGCCTCACCCTCCGCGGCCAGCTGCGCCACCATCTCCGCCGGAGCATGCCGTACAGCTCCTCGACGGCGCCCTTGTCGTCGAGGAGCTTCCGCGACCTGGCCGAGCGTTAGCCGAGGTCCTTCATCGCAATGATCCGGTTGAGGCGACGCAGCTGGTCTGCCTCGGAGTAGCGGCATCCGCTGGCCGGATCCGTCCTGGCCGGCCAGCAACAGCCCGATCGCGTCGTAGTGCCGCAGCATCCGCACGGACACCCGTCCCAGCGCGGCGAAGTCCCCGATCCCGAACACGAGATCGATGCTGCCGGCTGACACGGTGTCAGAGTCAAGCCGCCCGCGGACCTCAGCACCGCCCCGGCGGCGGCCAGCCGGGTCGGCGGCATCGACGTCGACAGGCTGGACCCTGACGCTGACCGGCCCGGAAGCCGGGACATCGCCGTCGGGAGCCGGCCGCCGGAGCGGACGCGTCCCACCGACCGGAGCAGGGTCGCCGTGATCCGTCCGCCTGGCCGCACCGCACGGTCCTCCGCGGGGCGGTGCGGCGACGCCTCCCCGCCCGGACTCGGTCCTCCGGACGGCGGCGGAGCACCCGGATCATCCGCCGGACCGGGCGGGGGCGAGACATCTTTCGCGACCACACGCCAACCCCGGCGGCGATGGCGACGGCGTCCCTGAATAAGCGGACCAACGTGAAAAGCGTAAGTGGATCGGGCAGCTCCATCATGTGTCGGCTCCTCGGTGTCCGATGGCGTCGTCACCCAGGTTGAATTGCGTGCCAGTCAAGTGAAAGGTTCCGGAGCTGATACCAACATGTCTTGACGAGCCCAATTCGTCCGCTCGTGTCCAGCGTTGTGAGGATGAGCTGTCAGTTGAGGCCAACTTGAATCATGGAGGGGCAGCGGATGGTCATCTTCTACAGTGGCGTCCTCCGTCATAAAATCGCCAATCGATGTCCAAATTTGGGTTCGCCGGCCCATTGGCTCCAGCGAGCCTCGCATGAGATCCTGGAACTTGACAAAAAGTGACGTGGCGTCCTAGGGCCCGGAGCGTTCGACGTGGCTATCCCATTGCCGGGTCTTGACAAGCTACCCGAAGGACCATTACGCGACTTCGTCGCGGCCATACACGAAATCTATGACGTGGCCGGACAGCCGGCCGCCCGGGTGATCGCCAAGGCCACGGTCGCACTTCCCAGTGAATTCCAGTCCGTCTCGCACGAGACGGCGAGCGCGATGTTGCGGGCCAGTACGGTCCCGGCCTGGGAAAAGGTCAGATCGATGTTGCACGTGCTCGCATCGATGGCACCTTTCGACTACGACAGCACCCTCCTGGAGCAGCGGACGGTCGAGCTGTGGCGGCGTGCGCGGCACGAGTTGCAGGACACGGTGCCACCTCACGGCGAGGAGCGAGCCCGTCCGATCGCGCCGGCGGCGACCGTCGCGGAGCGGGAAGAGCCCGCCCCGCTGATCGGATTCCGGCCATCGGCCGCCCCGGGTTTCATCGGTCGCGAAGGGCTCATCGAGTCCATTCACACCACGCTGCACAGCGGACCGGACGTGCGGCTGGTGCTGCACGGACCGATAGGTGCGGGAAAGACGCAGGCGGTCCTCCAGTATCTCGATCGTCATACCGCCGCGGATGACCCGGTGTGGTGGGTCCCGTCCGCGACGACCGACGCCGCCCGGACGTCCCTGATCGACCTCGCGGCAGCACTCAAGATTGAGCGTCATCATCGCGTCGATCGCACGGTAAAGCTGGTGTTGGACGGGCTCGCGTCACGCCGGTTTCCCTATCTGATGGTCTTCGACGGACTTGACGAGCCGGGTCTTTTGAGCCTGGTGCCCAACGGTGGTCACGTCATCATCACTACCCGCGATCCCGCTCTCGGTGACAACGGTTCGCGGATCGGTGTCGAGGTGCCTGATCTCACCGACGACGAAGCGGAACTGCTCCTGCGCGAGCACATACCGGATGCGGCTCCCGAGGCGCGGGAAAAGGTCGTCGAGGCCTACGGGCGAAATCCACTGGCGCTTCGCCAGACGGTCGCCTGGTGGCGGGATACCACCGTGCCAGTGGAGTGGTCAGACGGCGCCCTGCTGGCCTATCGCATGGCCGCCGGAGCGGTGGACGGCTACGGCCGAAGCGCGTCGCTGACGGTGCTGTTCGCGCTCGACCGTCTCGAGGCCGCGAGCCGCCAGGCCCTGGTGCTGCTCGAAGCCCTCTCCTTCTTCGCCGCGGCGCCCGTCTCCAAGGACCTCCTCGGCCGGGGCACGGTCGCCCAGAACGAGACTCCCACCGAGATGCCGCAGGGTGAGCTGGCGCTGAACAAGGCGATCATCGAGCTCCGCCGGCACGGACTGGTCCGCTACGCCGACGGCGGTCGGCAGGTCGAGGTGCTGCCGCTGGTGCGACATGTCGTCCGGCACGCGCTCTCCGGTGGCGAGGCCGAGCGGGCACGCTGCCACGCCCATACCCTCCTGGCCACCGCCGACCCCGGCCCGCCCGACGACCTGCGTCCCGTCGAGATCTACCGCGAGATCGCCGCCCACCTGGATGCCACCGACCTGGTGACGTCCGCGGAGCTCAAGGCCCGCACGACGGTGTACCACCAGATCCGGTTCCACTACCTGTACGGCGAGTACACGGCGGCCTGCGACCTCGGGGAGCGGGCCTACCGCGCCTGGCGGGTGGGAAACGACCCGTCCGGCGACGACCACCTCGTGCTGCGCACCTCGCAGGAGTGGGCGAACGCGCTCCGCGCGGTCGGCCGCTACGAGAAGGCCGCGGAGCTCACCCGCAGCGCCATGAGCGAGCTCCGCGTCGACCCGGCGTACGGCGAGAGGCACTCCTACACGCTGGCGACGGCCGGCAGCCGGGCCGCGGACCTGCGCATCGCCGGTGACTACCGGCGGGCGCTTGAGTTCGACGAGGACACTCTCAGGCAATGTCGCGACAGCATCGGCGACGACCAGCCGCGCACCATCATGAGCCGGCACAACTTCGCGATCAGCTTGCGGCTCACCGGTCGGTTCCGGGAGGCCGAGGAGGTCGACCGGATCGCGTTGCGGCAGCACCGGGACGCCTTCGGCGAGGACAACTGGCAGACACTGTTGTCGATCAACGCGCTGGCCGAAGACCTCAACGGGCAGGGGCGCTACCAGGACGTTCTCAACGAGGTCGAGCCGATGCTGGAACGCATCGAGACGCGCGAGCGGACAAGGATGGAGCGCGGGCTGATGTTCGCCCGGCGGGCGCTGGCCCTGGCGCGGCGCGGCATCGGGCGGCTGGAGGATGCGCTGGCGCTGCTGGACACCTCGTACGACGAGTGCGCGAGGCTGTTCGGGGAGCACCACGAGTACCCGCTGGCGCTCCAGATGAGCCGGGCGAACACGTTGCACCTGCTCGGCCGGGCGGACGACGCGATCGAGCAGGCGTCCAGTGTGATCGACAGCTATGGCCGGCTGTTCGGACCCCGCAACCCGTTGACCGTCGCGGCCCAGATCAACCTGGCCAACGTGCTGCGGGCCCGGGGTGAGCTCGGCCAGGCCATGCGTATCGACGGCGCGAGCAGCGAGGCACTGCTCGACAAGGTTGGACAGGATCATCCGTTCGCCGTCGCGGCGGCGGTGAACCTGGCCTCGGACTACGCCCAGAGCGGGCACCCGAACCGGCTGACCGCCTCCCGGCGGGCCGTCGAGCTCGCGAAACGGGTACACCCCCGCCCCGACCATCCGGACGTGATCGCGGCCGAGGCCAATCTGGCGGTCGACCTCATCGCGGTCGACGGTCCCAAGGCGTCGAGCACGCGCCAGCGGGTGCTGCAACAAGTGGAAGGCCTCTACGGCCAAGATCATCCGATGGTTTCCACTATCACACGCGGGGATAGATTGGACTGCGTCATCGAGCCACCGCTGCTTTAAGTTTTGACAAGTCTTGTCAACCAGCTGATGGTCGGACCGCCAAGATCCTCCAATGGAGTGAACACTGGAACCAATTCGGGCTGGACGGCGTCTTACGCCGCCCGGCCGTTTCATGATGCGCTTGGCTGCGGGGGTTGAACGGACATGCCATATGGTGGAGGACAGCCGGTGGTGGATGCAGCTGGATCAGGCGCGGGCTCCACGCCGCAGGACGCCGGGCTCGTCGATGTCGCAGGGATTTCCCTCAATCATCTACTGGATGCTGACGGCGACTCGCCGGTCCTGCGCTCCATCCGGCGCCTGCAATCCGGCCTCAACGATCCCAATGGGGTGCTGTCGGCTTTCAGCTCCTTTCTTGACGAGTCATGACATCGGCCGGCTGGCCGTACCAGGATTTCGACGTGGCGGCTCTCCTCGACGGGGGTTGGCGGCCGCGGCCGTTCCATGAGTTCATCGTCAAGGTCCATCAGCGGTGCAATCTGGCGTGCTCGTACTGCTACGTCTACACGCACGCCGACCAGACCTGGCGCGGCCGCCCGGACGTGATGCCGGCCGCGGTGTTCACCGCGTTCGCCGATCGACTCGGCCGCCACGTGCGCGCCCATGACCTGCGCCGTGTACAGGTGGTGCTGCACGGCGGCGAGCCGATGCTGCTCGGCGCTGCCAAGCTCGGTCAGCTGGCCGCCGCGCTGCGTGCGGCGCTGCCCCCCGGCTGCGACCTGCGCCTGGGGCTACAGACCAACGGGGTCCTGCTGGACGAGGCGGCGCTGCGCGAGCTGCGCCGGCACCGCATCACGGTCGCCGTGAGCGTGGACGGCGTCGCCGAGACCCATGACCGCCACCGCGTCACCCACGCGGGCCGCGGCAGCTTCGCGTCGGTGCGCCGGGCGCTGGAGCTGCTGGCCCGGCCGGAGCACCGCGACGGCTTCGGCGGTCTGCTCTGCACCGTCGCGCCCGACACGGACCCGGTTGCGTGCTACCGGAGCCTGCGCGCGTTCGACCCGCCGGGGATCGACTTCCTGCTGCCCCACGCCAACTGGGGCTCCCCTCCCGCACGACCGGGCGACAGCCCGACGGCCTACGGCAGGTGGCTGGTCGGCGCGTTCGACGCGTGGCACGGCGATCCGGACGCGGTGCCGGTCCGGCTGTTCGAGAGTGTCGTGGACCTGACACTCGGCGGCGCCTCCCGGTCGGAGCAGATCGGGCTCAGTCCCGCCGCCCTCGTCGTCGTCGAGTCGGATGGCGCGATCGAGCAGGTCGACGCGTTGAAGTCGGCGTACGAGGGGGCGTGCGCCACCGGGCTGAACGTGCGCGACGACGAGTTCGACACGGCCCTGACCCACCCCGGCGTGGTGGCCCGCCAGATCGGCCTGGCCGCCCTCGGCCAGGAGTGCGCCGCCTGCCCGGTGCGTCGCGTGTGCGGAGGCGGCCACTACGCGCACCGGTACCGGCCGGGCGCCGGGTTCCGGAACCCGTCCGTCTACTGTGCCGACCTGCGGCTGTTCGTCGACCACGTGCGGGCGCGGGTGGCCACGGACGTGCGGGCTCTCGCCGGGGCGGTGACCGCGTGACGGCGTACCACCGGCTCCCCGCGACCCTGCTCAGCGGGCTCGCCGCGAGCACCGGCGGGCGTGGCGCGTCCCGGGCGCTCGCCGAGGCGCAGCTGAGCAAGCACCTCCTGCTGATCGCCAACCTGCTGCGGCGGTGGTCGGGGCCGGCGGCGGACCGGGACCGCATCGTGCACGCGCTGGAGGCGGCCCGGGCGGCCGCGTCCGCCGAGGCGGCCCGGGTGCTGGGCTCGCCGCTGGTCGGGGCCTGGGTCGCCATCGTCAGCCGGGCGGTCGCGCAGGGACGCGCCGAGCGGGACGACGTGGCGCACCTCGGCGCGGTCGCGGCCGTCACCTGCGCCGCCGCTCGCGTGGACACCGAGATGACGGTGCCGGTCCGCGACGGCGCCGTCGCGCTGCCCGGAGTGGGCCGGCTGGCGGTCGGCGAGGCCCGTCACGCCCGGGTCACCAGCGCGGGCGGGACGCTGACCGTCGACGCCGGCCGCGGCCCCGTCACCGTGACCGGCGCGGCGGACGACGGCTGGCAACCGGTCCGGACGCTCGTGGCCGGCTCCGGCACGGTCCGGGCGAAGCTGGCGCTCGACGATGTCGATCCCTACCGGCACGGCTACCACGCTCCCCCGGCCCCCCGCCTGTCGGCCGCCGAGTTCGCACACTGGCAGGAGCTCTTCACCGAGGCCTGGCACCTGCTCACCGAGCGCGTGCCGTACCGGGCCGCCGAGATCGCCGCCGGCCTGCGCGCGCTCGTGCCCCTGCAAGGCGACGGCCGCTCGGCACGCAGCGCCACGATCCGGCACGTGTTCGGCGTCTTCGGGTTGACCCGGCCGGCCACCGCCGCGGACTTCGCGGTCACCTTGGTCCACGAGTACCAGCACGCGAAGCTCAGCGCCCTGCTCGACCTCGTGCAGCTGAGCGACCCGGCCGACGAACGCCGGTACTTCGCCCCGTGGCGGACCGACGCCCGGCCGCTGGCCGGCCTGTTGCAGGGTGTGTACGCGTTCGCCGGCGTGGCGGACACGTGGCGGGCGCTGCGGGGTGTACCCGGCGTGACCGACGCGGCGGAGCAGGAGTTCGCGAACGCACGCCTCCAGGTGGCTCAGAGCCTCGCGACGCTGGAAGGCTCGGGAGCGCTCACGCCGGTCGGTGCCCGGTTCGCCGCGCACCTGCGGCACTTCACCGACGCGCTGCTCGCCGAGCCGGTGCCGACCGCCGTGGCGCGACGTGCCGAGCAGCGCCAGCGTCAGCTGCACGAGCGCTGGCGGGCCGCCAACGCCACCTGAGAAGGCTCGCGGTCAGGTGGGCGGCGCCTCGACGTCGCCCTCGAGCCGCTTGCCCTGCTCCGCGTCGACGACCTCGGGATGGGTGGCGCCCAACGTCTGGCGCAGGCCGGACACCGCGTCGCGCAGGAGTGCCGCCGCCTCGTCCCCGTCGCCGGTCGCGCGCATGTCGTGAGCGAGGTTGACCGCGCGAGCCAGCAGGTACGGGTGCTCGGCGTTGTCGCGCGCCTCGTGCGGACCGCCCGATGTCACCCGGCTGCGCTCCAGCACCTCCGTCGACAAGGCCCGGGCTCTGGCCGCCTCGCCGTGCAGGGCGTAGTCGGTGGCGAGCGACGTACCCGCGCAGAGCGTGTACGGGTGGTCGCTCCCGAGCACCTCGGCGAGCAGCTCGTACGCGCGGAGGTCCAGTGCCAACGCGGCGTCGTTGTCACCTTGGGCCCGCCGGGCCACGGCCTCGTTGATGTCGGTGATGAGCGTCAAGGGGTGGTGCTCGCCGAAAAACTCGCGGTAGCGGCCTGAGGCGTCCACGATCAGCTCCAGCGCGCCGGACACGTCACCCAGCTGCCGCAGCGCGTTGCCGTAGCTCGACAGGGCGGCCACGGTGTACTCGTGGTTTTCGCCGAACCGGCGCCGGGTCTGCTCCAGGTTTTCGCCCAGCACGTCGGCCGCCTCCCGCAGCCGGCCGGCCTTGCGCAGCGTGATGCCGTACGTCCGGCCGGACAGCAGCACGATGCGGTGGCCGCTGCTGCGCCTCTCCATCAGCGCACCGCGCCACCCTTCCAGCACCGCGAGCCCGGCCTGATAGGCACCGAGCCCGTAGTAGTCACGGGCGATGTTGATGTACGTCTCCAGGGCGCGGAAGCTGTTGTCGGAGCGGCCCCTGGCCTCGATCCGATCGACGATCTCCCGGTCCAGCCGCGCCGCCTCGACGAAGTCGCCGACCATGCGGTGGGCGACCGCCAGGTTGGACTGCGCACGCAGGATGTAGTGCTCCGGTAGATCCTTCACCTCCTTGTGCCGGTCGAGCGACTCCCGATCGAATGTAAGCGAGTCCGCGTACTCGCCACGGATACGCATGGCCTGGCCGATCTGGTTGCCCAGCACCAGGGTCGACTTGGCGGTCTCGCCGAGAAACCGCCGCATGCGCGCGTAGGTGTCGTTGGTCAGCTCGTCGGCCGGCGCGCTTTCACCGAGCGCGCGCATGGCGTTCGCGATGTGGGCCTTGGCCTGGAGCGTCAACTCGCCGTCCGGACCCAACCGCGGGTGGCTGTCGTCGCTCTCCCATTCCTTGACCGCGTCGTCGGCGAGCCGGCGGCTGTTCTCGTAGTCGCCCATGTTGTACAGGTAGCGGATATGGTCGAGCACCGTCGACCGCGCCTCCATCCGCTTCGCCGTGATCATCTTGGCCGGGCGCAGGTGCGGGCCGATCTCGCGCTGCCGGTCGAGGGCGGTGCGGTCGTCCTCCTCGTCGGGGTCTCCCGGGTTGGCCTTGGCCAGCAGGTTTTGGGCGCTGCGCAGCGTCTCCGCGGCCCGCTGCTCGTCGAGCAGGTCGTGGAGCACGCTCTGGACGAGGCGGTGCACCTCGAGGCGCTGGTCGTTGTCGACCTTGACCAAGCCGTACTGGTTGAGGTCGCGGACCGCGCGGTTGATCCTGATCGTGTCGCCCAGCAGCGCGCGCAAGGGCTGCACGACGTCCGCGTCGCGGCCGTAGCGCAGCAGCGACACCGAGACTCCCTCACCACCCAGGAAGGCGAAGAGCTCCAGCAGCTGCGCCGTGGCCGGGGCGTCAGCGCGCAGCTTATCCAGCGCCAGCGTCACGAACGTGACCACCGACATGGGGTAACCGGCCGGTTTCCCCTCCGACAGCAGCTCCTTCTGATGCTGCTCCAGCAGACCGATGTACTGGCTGACCGGCATCTGGGTGAGCAGGTGCCAGGCCGCCGCCTGCTCCAGCGCCAGCGGCAGGTCGCCGAGGCGCTCGGCCAGGCGGTCGGCGTCCTCCTCGCTGATCCCGTTTCCGGTCCGCCGCCGCAGCAGCTCGACACTCTCTTCGCGCTGGAAGACGTCAACCTCGATGGACAGACCGACGGCCGCCCACTCCCTGTTGCGCGTCGTGACGACGACATCTCCACCGGTGGAGGGCACGTACTCGTCGATCGAGTCGAGGTCGTTGGCGTTGTCGTACACCAGCAGCCACTTCAGCGCTCCGGCGGCGAGGGCGTCGAGCACCAGGCGGGCGGTCTGCTGCGCGTTGTCGCCCGGTCGGATCCCGAGCTCCCGGGCGAGCTGCTCCAGCGAGGTCAGCACGCCGGAGGCGGAGTCGGCGGGCAACCACCAGACGAGGTTGTAGTCATCCAGGTGGCGGTACACGTACTCGAGCACCAGCTGGGTCTTGCCGACGCCACCCATGCCGTGAACAGCGTGCGGAAGCACCGCCGCCTTGGACCCCGAGGCGAGGGTGCGGGCGAGGCGGTCGAGCAGCTCCACCCGGCCGGTGAAGTTGCGGTTTTGAAGGGGCACGCCGCCCCGGATCGTGCGGGCGCCGGCCGGGCGCCGGCGTGGCGCGCCGAGGTCCTCGTCGTCCCGCTCCTCTGGCCCCAGCGCCGCGGCGATCGACTCGGTGGCACCGAGACCGCCGGCGACGCTCGCCGCCCAGCGCCGCAGGGCACCGGCCCGCGTGCGGTCGACGAGGTCGGCGAGGCGTACGACGAATCCGAGCAGCGGTGGCGCCTCGCCCTCGGGGGCAGGCTGCCGCTCCATGATCCGGATTACGGCGGCCCAGTCCTCCCAGACGCCGAAGTCCTTGAGCTCCGGCACCTCGGACAGCTCGCCGCGCGCCTTGAAAACCGCCGTAATGCCAACCTCGCCGAGCATTCGACACAGATCCTGACGATCAGGTGCCGAGAGCAGCAACGATCCCCTGATTTCGCGGGCCAGGTCGTGCGCACGCAGAGCCGACGGTTCCGGATACCGGTCCGCCACGATGCTGCTGAAGGCCACCACGCCGCCGCTGAGCAGGCTGTAGGAATGGATCAGCGATAACAGATCACCGCGCGTATCGGAAGCGCGTCGAGTCGTGAACGCGCGACGCAGGACAGCGGCGGTATCGTTGACCACGCGGTCGCGCTCGGCCTGATCCCTCAGCGCGGGGACCTGCAACAACACCTCTACCAGGGCATCAAACGGCTTGTCCGCCGTCGCGGTTTCTGACACGGGTGCTCATTTCCCACGCGATCCGAATGTCTGCCACGAATGGTAAACGGAATTCCCGGCCTGACCAAGCGCTTCGCTGACGACCACCACTTCTTGGGCACAAACGGATTTTCTGTTTTGACCGAGATCGACGACGCTTCGCTCAAGAACAATCGCAGCCGGGTGATCCGCCATGGTCGAACGTACGAAAAACCAGCTCACGGGACACGTCGTTAGCGGACCACCGGCTCGGCCTCGCCCGCCCGCGCCACCCGGTCACGGCCGGCCCGCCACCCGCTGCCCACAGCCCGACGCGGCGTCCGAACCCGCGCAGAAGGAGTTGCGCTGACGGTTCTTTAAGAGCAAGAGCGAGAAGACCCGAGCTACCGCGATGTCCGCGGTGGTCCGGACCGTTGCTCCCGCGGCCTCACCCCGCGCCGCTGGTCACGCTCAGCCCGCTCGCGCTCCGCGCAGGCGGCGCACGGCCTCGTCGATCACTTCCGGGCGCTTGCAGAAGGCAAAACGGACGAGCCGCTTTCCCGCCTGCGGGTCGTCGTAGAACACCTCGGTCGGCACGGCCGCGACACCCAGGCGCTCGGGCAGCGAGCGGCAGAACTCCATGCCGTCCGTACCGCCCAGCGGGCTGATGTCGGTGGTCACGAAGTAGGTGCCCTCGGACGGGAGCACACCGAAGCCGGCGTCGGTCAGGCCGGCCACGAGCTGGTCGCGCTGCGCCTGCAGCCCGGCGCGGAAGCCCTCGTAGTAGCTGTCCGGCAGATCCAGCGCCACGGCCACGGCGGGCTGGAACGGCCCACCGTTGACGTACGTGAGGAACTGCTTGACCCGCGTCACCGCGGTGACCAGGGCGGCGGGGCCGCTCGCCCAGCCGATCTTCCAGCCGGTACACGAGAAGGTCTTGCCCGCCGAGGAGATGCGCACGGTGCGCTCGCGCATGCCGGGCAGGGTGGCGAGCGGGATGTGCGCGTCCCTCGCGTCGGTGAAGACAAGGTGCTCGTACACCTCGTCGGTCACCGCGTACGCACCGTGCTCCTGGCACAGCTCGGCGATCTGGGTGAGCTCGGACCGGGTGAAGACCTTGCCGGTGGGGTTGTGCGGCGAGTTGAGCAGCACCAGCCGGGTGCGCGGCCCGAACGCCGCGCGCAGCTCGGCGGGGTCGAACGCGTACCGCCCGCCGGCGCCGGGGCGGAGTGTCACCGGCCGCCGGACCGCGCCGGCGAGCGCGATCGAGGCCGCGTACGAGTCGTAGTAGGGCTCGAAGCAGACCACCTCGTCGCCGGGCTCGCACAGGCCCAGGATCGCCGCCGCGATGGCTTCGGTGGCGCCGGCGGTGACCAGCACCTCGCCGTTCGGGTCGTACTCAAGCCCCCAGAACCGCCGCTGGTGTGCCGAGACGGCCGCCCTGAGCGCGGGGACGCCGGCGCCGGGCGGGTACTGGTTGTGCCCGGTGCGCAGCGCCTCGACGGCCGCCTCCAGCATCTCCGGCGGCCCGTCGGTGTCCGGGAAGCCCTGGCCCAGGTTGACCGCACCGTGGCGCACGGCCAGGGCCGACATCTCGGCGAAGATCGTGGTGCCGAAGACCCGCATCCGGTGCACGCCGGGATCGCTGTCGATGGTGGTCACCGGGCCAGCGTAACGGCGTGCCTAGAAGATGAGCTTCGAGCACGTGGCGGTGGCGAAGGTGCCGCTCGCGGACTTCTTCGCGACCTCCTCGCCGTCGATGGTGATCCGGCACTCGATGCTGCCCTCACCGCCGGCGCTGCGGATGGCGGTCACGCTGACCAGGGCGGCGCCCTCCGCGAGCGTGAGCTCCTTGCGCCACGGCAGGTCGGTGTCGGTGGCCCGCTCCGGCGTCCGGCCGTCGTCCTTGACGAAGACGAGACTCACCGGACCGTCGCCGGTCACCTCGTACACCACCTTCTGGCCGGCGCCCGGGTTGTCGGCGCCGTAGCCACCGGTGGCGCCGGGCTCCGGCTCGGTCTGCTCGACCCGCGGTGTCTCGATGTCCCGCGTGGGGTCCGTGGTGATCGTGCCGGGGTCGTCGCCGCTGCGGACCAGCAGCACACCGGCGGTCACGGCGCCGCCCACGAGCAGCACGGCCAGCGCGATCACCACCGCCAGGATCGGCCCGTTGGACCGGGGCGGCCGGGGCGGCGCGGCGGGTGCACCGAGGTAGGCCGGGTAAGGCGTGGTGGGCGGCGACGACGTGGGCGGGGGCGGCACCGGCTGGGTCGGATGCGTGCCAGGTTGCGGCTCGTACGGCGGCGGGTATGTCATCGGGTGTTGTCCCCCCGGATAAAACTCCGGATCTTCCCCGGATAAGGACGGCGGCGAGTCACGGTGTTCCACGATCGGCCCGCTGGGCAAGTCCGGTGTCCGATTCTTCCCTCGATTGCCGCAAACGCTCATGTCGGGTGAGCGATAGGGGGGCTTTCGAGCAAGCGTGGTGAGCGAAAGTGGGTTACGCTGCGGGCCATGTGTGGAATCGTGGGCTACGTCGGCGCCCGACCGGCGCTGGGCATCGTGCTGGACGGGCTGCGCCGGCTCGAATACCGAGGGTATGACTCGGCGGGCGTCGCCGTGGTGGCCGGCGACCGCCTGCTGACCGAAAAGCGGGCCGGCAAGCTGTCCAACCTGGAAAAGATCCTGGCCGAGACACCCACCGCCGGCATCGGCGAGGGCACCACCGCGATCGGCCACACCCGGTGGGCCACCCACGGCGGCCCCACCGACCGAAACGCCCATCCACACATGTCCCGCGACGGCCGCGTGGCGGTGATCCACAACGGCATCATCGAAAACTTCGCCAAGCTCCGCGCGGAGCTCGAGGCCGAGGGCATCGAGTTCGCCAGCGACACCGACACCGAGTGCGCCGCCCACCTGCTCGCCGTCGAGCTGGCCGACCAGGGCGAGGCCAGCGCGGAAGGGCTGGCCGCGGCGATGCGCCGGGTCTGCCAGCGGCTGGAGGGCGCGTTCACGCTGCTCGCCGTCGACTCGGCCGTGCCCGGCGCGGTGGTCGGCGCCCGGCGCAACTCGCCGCTGGTCGTCGGCCGCGGAGACGGGGAAAACTACCTGGCCAGCGACGTGTCCGCCTTCATCGAGCACACCCGCGAGGCGGTCGAGCTGGGACAGGACCAGGTTGTGCTGATCACGCCCGACGGCATCGAGATCACCGACTTCTCTGGTCAGGCCGCGAGCGGCAAGGACTTCCACATCGACTGGGACGCCTCCGCCGCGGAAAAGGGCGGCTACGACTACTTCATGCTCAAGGAGATCGCCGAGCAGCCGCAGGCGGTCGCCGACACGCTGCTCGGCCGCCTCACCGAGAGCGGCGAGATCGTCCTCGACGAGGTGCGCCTCACCGACCAGGACCTCCGCGATGTCGACAAGGTCTTCATCGTCGCCTGCGGTACGGCGTACCACGCCGGCCTCGTCGCCAAGTACGCGATCGAGCACTGGACCCGCATCCCCTGCGAGGTGGAGCTGGCCAGCGAGTTCCGCTACCGCGACCCCGTGCTCGACCGGTCGACGCTCGTGGTGGCGATCAGCCAGTCCGGCGAGACGATGGACACGCTGATGGCGCTGCGCCACGCCAAGGAGCAGAAGGCGCGCGTGCTCGCGATCTGCAACACCAACGGCTCCACGATCCCGCGCGAGTCGGACGCGGTGCTCTACACCCACGCCGGCCCGGAGATCGCGGTCGCGTCCACAAAGGCGTTCCTCACCCAGCTTGTCGCCTGCTACCTCGTCGGGCTGCACCTGGCGCAGGTGCGCGGGATCAAGTACGCGGACGAGGTCGCCGCCGTCGTCGCACAGCTCCAGGAGATGCCCGGCAAGCTCCAGGAGGTGCTCGGCACGATGGAGCCGGTGCGCGAGCTGGCCCGCTCGCTGGCCGAGGCGAAGAGCGTGCTGTTCATCGGCCGCCACGTCGGCTACCCGGTGGCCCTGGAGGGCGCGCTCAAGCTCAAGGAGCTGGCGTACATGCACGCCGAGGGCTTCGCGGCCGGCGAGCTCAAGCACGGCCCGATCGCCTTGGTCGACGAGGGCTGCCCGGTGGTGTGCGTGGTGCCCTCACCGGCCGGCCGGGGCGTGCTCCACGACAAGATCGTCTCCAACATCCAGGAGGTGCGCGCCCGCGGCGCCCGCACGATCGTGATCGCCGAGGAGGGCGACGAGTCCGTCGTGCCGTACGCGGATCACCTGGTCCGCGTGCCGCGCACGCCGACCCTCCTCGCCCCGCTGGTGACCACGGTGCCGCTCCAGGTGCTCGCCTGCGAGATCGCGGCCGCCCGCGGCCACGACGTCGACCAGCCACGCAACCTGGCCAAGTCCGTCACGGTGGAGTGAGCCCAGGACACTAGGGTTGGCGGCGTGATCGTCGCTGTCGGCATCGACGTGGTCCTGGTCGAACGGTTCACCGGTGCGCTCACCCGCACCCCGCTGCTGGCCGACCGGCTCTTCACGGAGGCGGAGCGGTACACGGCGTCGGGCAACCCGCGCTCGCCGGAGTCGCTCGCGGCCCGCTTCGCCGCGAAGGAGGCGGTGGCGAAGGCGCTGGGCGCGCCGGTGGGGCTGCGCTGGCACGACTGCGAGATCGTCGCCGACCCGGACGGCCGCCCGTGGCTGACCGTCTCCGGTACGGTCGCCGCCGTCGCCACCGAGCGTGGGATCACCCGCTGGCATCTGTCGTTGTCCCACGATGGGGGCATCGCGTCCGCCATGGTGGTAGCGGAACGACTGGCGGAAGAGGTGGCTGCATCGTGAGGCGGGCCTGGCGGGTCAGTGACGTACGCGCGGCCGAGGAAGCGTTGATGCGCACCGTGCCCGAGGGCTCGCTCATGCAGCGCGCGGCCGCCGGGCTGGCCCGCCGCTGCGCGCTGCTGCTCGCCGAGCGCGGCGGTGTGTACGGCTCACGCGTGCTCCTGCTCGTCGGCGCGGGCAACAACGGCGGCGACGCCCTGTACGCCGGCGCCTTTCTCGCCCGCCGCGGCGTCGCCGTGTCCGCGCTGCTGCTCGCGCCGGACCGGGTGCACCAGGGCGGGCTGGCCACGCTCCGGCAGGCCGGCGGCCGGGTGGTCGACGCGGTCCCGCGCGACCTCGACCTCGCCGTCGACGGCATCGCCGGGCTGGGCAGCTCGGGCGGCCTGCGCCCCGCCGCCGAGGCCGCGGTGCGGCTGCTCAGGGCGGGGCGCACCACGATTGTCGCCGTGGACGTCCCCAGCGGGGTGGACGTGGACACCGGCGATGTGAACGGCCCGGCGGTACAGGCCGACCTGACCGTGACGTTCGGCTGCCTCAAGCCGGCGCTCGTGGCGGGGCCGGCCGCGCCGTACGCCGGTGAGGTGGAGCTCGTCGACATCGGTCTCGGGCCCTGGCTGCGGGCGGACGCCGCCCTCGCCGTGCCCGAGTGGCCGGACATCGAGGGGTGGTGGCCGCGGCTGGAGGCCACCTCGGAAAAGTACAACCGTGGCGTGGTCGGCATCGCCACCGGCTCGGCGACCTATCCGGGCGCGGCCGTCCTGTCCGTGGGCGGCGCGCTGGCCGGCCCGACGGGCATGGTGCGCTACGCGGGCGGCGCGGCCGGGCATGTGCTGCGCCACCACCCATCCGTGATCGCGACGAAGCGGGTGGCGGACGCCGGTCGGGTGCAGGCCTGGGTGTGCGGCTCCGGGCTGGGCACCGACGAGGCGGCCGCCACCGAGCTTCGTACCGTGCTGGCCACCTCCCTTCCCGTCGTACTCGACGCTGACGCTCTGACACTGCTTGTCGACGGCTCGATGGCCGACCAACTGCGGGGCCGCGACGCGCCGATCGTGGTGACCCCGCACGACCGCGAGTTCGCCCGGCTGGCCGGCGGCGAGCCCGGCAGCGACCGGGTCGGCGCCGCCCTCCGGCTGGCCTCGTGGATGAACGCGGTCGTGCTGCTCAAGGGCGACCGCACGATCGTCGCCACGCCGGCCGGCCACGCGTGGGCCAACCCGACCGGCACCCCGGCGCTGTCCACCGGCGGTACCGGCGACGTGCTGGCGGGGCTGCTCGGCTCGCTGCTCGCCGCCCGGGTCTCGCCGGAGCGGGCAGCGGTCGCCGCCGCGTACCTGCACGGGCTGGCCGGACGCGAAGCCGCCCGGCGCGGCCCCGTGACCGCGCCCGACGTCGCCGCCGCCCTCCGCGACGTGGTGCCGGCGTCGCTCTGACGGCACGCACCGTCACCCAGGCGACCTCACCGAAAGGCGTCGCTCTGACGCCGCGCACCGCCCGCCCGGCGATCTCGCCAAAAGGCGTCGCGCTACGCCTGCTCGGCGACCTCGCCGAAAGGCGCCGCCCTACTTGCGCATCGCGTATTCGGCGATTTCCCCGAAGTCCAGGAACACGCAGGTCTCGTCGCCGACCACCTCGGCGTCGTGGCCCGGCGGGATCGCGGCGACCTCGCCCGGCGTGAGCTCCTGCTCGGTGCCGTCGCTCATCGTCACCCGCATCCGCCCCGCAAGGCAGTAGCCGAGGTGCGACACCTGGCACAGGTCTGTGCCGACGATCGGCTTGACGTCCTGAGACCACCGCCAGCCCGGCTCGAAGTGACCCCGGGCCACCGTCCGCCCGCCGACCATGACGAAGTCCGCGAACCCGTGGCCTTCGAAAGTGCGCGTCTCGTCGGCCTTGTCGAAGTTCTTCATCTCGATGCTGTTCATGGCATCCACCCCGTCAGCCCTGTGGTGGGGGCTGCATGTGACCCAACTGGACCATCAACGACATGCTGTCGTAGAACATCTCCCCACTGGTGATCTTGCCTTGGGCGTCGAAGTGCAGGATTTCGCAGAACGGCACGTCCACCCGCCTTCCGGTGGCCGGCAGAGAGCCCATTGGCCCGTCGTTGGTACCGCGCGCGTGGAAGAGGCAGACCGTGTGGTCGCCACCGTCGATGAACTGAAGCTCGGTGGCCTGCCCGTCCGGAAAGGCCTCCGCCCAGCCCTTCAGGTTGTCAATGCTCTCGACGGGGCCTTTCGCCGTGGTCCCGCGGGCGTGGTCGGTGTAGGTCGCGTCCTCTCGCATGGGCCCGGCCGCGCCCTCGAAATCGCGGCGGTTGAACGCTTCCATTGTGGCGCGATGAGTATCAATATTTCCCATGGCCGCCCCCTTCGTGGCCAGCGGCCCAGGTGGGCCTAGGCCGCACCTCCTCTCGGAACGTAGCCCCTGGTCAAGCGCGCTTGTCAAGGGTTGCGTCACCAAGTGACTACGGAAGGGAGGACTCCGACGAGGGGCGGCGGGCGCTCGGCGGCCGGACGGTCGACGCCTCGGTCTCCTTGGCCAGGTAGTGCGGCCGGCGCTTGGTCTCGTAGTAGAGCCGGCCGATGTACTCGCCGATGATGCCGAGGATGACCATCTGGATGCCGCCCAGCCCGATCACGCTGACGATGATCGTGGTGTAACCGGGCATGTCGACGCCGCGCACGAACGCGCTCACCACGACCCACGCCATGTACACGACGGCGAGCACGGTCAGCGTCAGCCCGGCGTAGATCGCCAGGCGCAGCGGCCGGTTGTTGAACGAAAGCAGCCCGTCGAGCGCGTAGTTGAAGAGCTTGCCGATTGTCCATTTGCTCTGGCCGCCCTGGCGCGCCTCGTTCGTGTACGCGAACGCGACCGTGTTGAAGCCGATCCAGGAGTAGAGGCCCTTGGAGAAGCGGTTGTACTCCGGCAGCGAGAGCACCGCGTCGACGGCCCGCCGGGAGAGCAGCCGGAAGTCGCCGGCGCCGTCGGTGAGCTGCACGTCGACAAGGCGGTTGACCATGCGGTAAAAGGCGCGCGACGCGAGCGTGCGGAAGAAGTGGTCGCCCCGCCGGTCGCGGCAGGCGATCACCTGGTCGTACCCCTGCTCGAAGAGGTCGATCATGCGGGGCAGCAGGTGCGGCGGGTGCTGGAGATCGGCATCCATGATCACGACTGCGTCGCCGGTGGCCCGCTCGAGGCCGGCCAACATCGCCGCTTCCTTGCCGAAGTTGCGGCTCAGCGAGGTGTACTTGACCGATTTGTCCCGGGTGGCGAGGCCGCGCAGCGCCACCAGTGTGCCGTCGTCGCTGCCGTCATCGACGAAGACCACTTCGATCTCAGCGGTTATCCCCGAGGTGGCGGCCGTGACCGCGGCGTGCAGCCGCTCAACGGACGCCTCCTCGTTGAAGCACGGCACCACGACCGACAGGCGCATGTACAGGATGTTACGGCTTCGCGGGCCAGTAGTCTGATCTGCATGTGGCAGGCCGAGGTCCGCGTCGACCTGGACGCGATACGCGACAACGTGGCTCTGTTGCGCGACGGCACCACCGCCGAGGTAATGGCGGTGGTCAAGGCGGACGCTTACGGGCACGGCATGCTGCCGGTGGCTCGAGCCGCTCTTGAGTCGGGCGCGAGCTGGCTGGGTGTGTGCACTCTCGACGAGGCCCTCGCGCTGCGGCGTGCCGGCATCACCGCCCCGGTGCTCGCCTGGCTGCTGACACCCGGGTTGCCGCTGCACGAGGGTGTCACGGCTGGTGTGGATCTCGGGGTCGCCGGGCTCGCACAGCTCGGCGAGATGGTCGACGCGGCACGCACGGCAGGCCGGCCGGCTCGGGTACACCTGAAGATCGACACGGGCCTCGCGCGCGGCGGCGCGACACCCGCCGACTGGCCGGCGCTGGTAGAGGCCGCCGCGAAGGCGGCGGCCGACGGGACGGTCGAGGTCGTCGGGATCTGGAGCCACTTCGTGTACGCGGACGCCCCCGGCCACGAGACCATCGACAGCCAGCTCGACGTCTTCCGCGAGGGCGTGGCGACCGCCGAGCGCCTCGGTGTCGACGCCCCCTACAAGCACATCGCCAACTCCGCAGCGACCCTCACCCGCCCCGACGCCCACTTCGACCTGGTGCGGCCGGGCATCGCGGTCTACGGCCTCTCACCCGTCGCGGGTGAGCGCTACGGGCTGCGGCCGGCGATGACCGCACGCGCCCGCGTGATGCTCACCAAGCGGGTGCCGGCCGGGCAGGGCGTCTCCTACGGCCACACCTACTACACCGAGCGGGAGACCACGCTCGCGGTGGTCCCTCTCGGATATGCCGACGGGGTACCGCGGCACGCCTCCAACTCCGGTCCCATCCAGCTCGGCGGCAAGGTGCGGCGGATCGCGGGGCGGGTGTGCATGGACCAGGTGGTGCTCGACTGCGGCGACGACCCGGTGGCGGCCGGCGACGTGGCGACGCTCTTCGGCAGCGGCGCCGGCGGCGAGCCGACCGCCGACGACTGGGCCGAGGCTGTCGGCACGATCAACTACGAGATCGTGACCCGCTTCGGCGGGGTGCGGGTGCCCCGCCACTACGACGGAGCCGGAGCATGAGCCGGGCGGGAGGCATCGCCAGCCGGTCGATGCGCAAGCGGGCCGGCCTGCTGGGCGCGGTCGTGGGCATCGCCGCCGTGGGCGTGGCGGCCGGTGTCGTGGCCGAGCGGGCGCTGGTGCGCCGTTCCAAGCGCGCGCCCGACGACCCGTACGCGGGCGAGGAGTTCGGCCACCTCGCGTACGACGAGGCGCTGACCGTCACCACCCAGGACGGCACCTCGCTGTACGTCGAGATCGTCGAGCCGACCGACGGCGTGGAGCTGGACGCCGACTTCGTGGCCGAGGTGACCGGCGCGATGACCTCGCTGGAGCCCACGCTCGTCTTCGTGCACGGGTTCTGCCTCGACATGGGCACGTTCCACTTCCAGCGCAAGGAGCTGACCCGCCGCGGCGACTACCGGATGGTCTTCTACGACCAGCCGGGGCACGGCCACTCCGGCAAGCTGGAGTCCGGCGAGTACGAGCTGCCCGCACTCGGCGAGGGCCTGAGGGCGGTGCTCGACGAGACCGTGCCGGAGGGGCCGATCGTGCTGATCGGACACTCGATGGGCGGCATGACCATCATGGCCTTCGCCGAGCAGCACCCGGAGTACTTCGGCAGCCGCGTCGTGGCGACCGTGCTGATGTCCACCTCGGGCGGCCGGCTGGAGGAGACCAAGTTCGGCCTGCCCGCGCTGATCGCCAAGGCCGGCGCACCACTGCTCCCGCTGGTCAACAGCGCCACCCGGCTCAGCGGCGGCGTCATCGACCGGGCCCGGCACGCCTCGTCCGACCTGGCCTGGCTGCTCACCCGACGGTACGGGTTCGGCGACACCAAGCCCAGCCCGGCGCTGGTGTCCTATGTGGAGGAGATGAACTCGCGCACCTCCACCGAGACGGTCGCCCGCTACCTGCGCACGCTCTACACGCACGCCCGCTACCCGGCGCTCAAGGCCCTGCGCAACGCGCCCGCGCTGGTCATCGTCGGCGACCAGGACATGATTACGCCGGTGACCCATTCGGAGGAGATCCTGCGGCAGCTGCCGGACGCCGAGTTCGTGAAGGTGCCGGACAGCGGGCACGTGGTGATGCTCGAACACGCCGACGAGGTCAACGCCGTGCTCACCGCGTTTCTGGAGAAACTGACCGCGTGAACCTGTCCACTGTGTCCGACACGGAAGCGTTCGGCCGCCGCCTCGGCGCGATCCTGCGCGCCGGCGACCTGATCCTGCTGACCGGCCCGCTCGGTGCCGGCAAGACCGCGCTGGTCCGCGGCATCGGCGCAGGCCTGGGCGTACGCGGCGACATCACCTCGCCGACGTTCGTCATCGCCCGCGTGCACAAGCCAGACCCGGCGAAGGGTGGCCGCGTCGCTCTCGTGCACGCGGACGCGTACCGGCTAGGCTCGGCGGTCGACCCGCGGGCGGAGATCGACGACCTCGACCTGGACGCCTCGGTGGACGACTCGGTCACCGTGGTGGAGTGGGGCGAGGGCGTGGTGGAGCAGCTGTCCGACGCGCACCTCCAGGTCCGCATCGACCGCCGTGACGACGACTCCCGCGAGGTCCGACTCGAGCCCCACGGTGGGGACTGGACGGCACGCGTGGAGGACTTGTGACACTCGACCTGATGACGTTGCTGCCGGCGGGGTGGCGGTCGGCGCTGGAGCCGTACCTCGACCCCGCCCGGATGGCCGAGCTGGCCGCTTACGTCGAGGCCGAGTTCGCGGCTGGCCCGTGTTACCCGCCGCTGGAGGACCTCTTCTCCGCGTACCGGCTGTGCGCCCCGAGTCCTGCCGCGTGCTGATCCTGGGGCAGGACCCGTACCACAAGGCGGGCCAGGCGCACGGGTTGAGCTTCAGCGTCCGTCCGGGCGTCGCGGTGCCTCCGTCGCTGCGCAACGTCTACAAGGAGCTGGCCGCCGACCTCGACGTGCCCCCGTCCCGCTCCGGCGACCTTCGCGGCTGGGCCGCACAGGGCGTACTCCTGCTCAACGCGGTGCTCACCGTCCGCGAGGGCAAGCCCGGCTCGCACGCCAACCGCGGCTGGGAAGACTTCACGGACGCCACGATCCGCGCGCTGAACGACCGCGACGAGCGCGTGGTGTTTCTGCTGTGGGGCGGCTACGCCCGCAAGAAGGCCGAGCTGGTGACCAACCCGACGCACGTCGTGCTGGAGGCCGGCCACCCCAGCCCGATGAACCCGCGCGGCTTCCTGGGCAGCCGCCCGTTCAGCGCGACGAACAAGGCCCTCGCCGACGCCGGACTGCCCCCGATCGAGTGGTCCCGGCTGTAGCTCCTGGGCGCCCGGATAGGGTGCATATCGTGCTCGTACTCGTGGTGGACTCGTCGACTCCGGCGGTGACGGCGGCGCTCGTGGAGGTCGCCGACCACGGCGTCGTCATGCGCGCGCAGCGGCAGGCCGTGGACGCCAAGGCGCACGGTGAGCTGCTCGCGCCCGCCGTCCACGCGGTCCTCGGCGAGATCGGCGCCGGGCCGCGTGACCTGGACGCGGTGGTGGCCGGCCTCGGGCCCGGCCCGTTCACCGGCCTGCGCGTGGGCCTCGTCACCGCGGCCAGCATGGGCCAGACCCTCGACATCCCCACCTACGGCGTCTGCTCCCTCGACGCGCTCGGCCGCGCCGCCGGGGCCGGTCGGATCCTGGCCGCCACCGACGCGCGGCGCAAAGAGGTCTACTGGGCCGCGTACGACGGCGGCGCGCGGATCACCGAGCCCGACGTCGACCTGCCCGGGTCGGTGGCCGAGCGGGTGGCGGCGCTGGGCGTGACCGGCGCGGTGGGCGAGGGCGCGCACAAGTACGCGGACGTCCTCGGGCTCCCGGTCCGCGACGAGCCGATGTACCCGCCGGCCGCCGCGCTCGCCGAGCTGGCCGCCGAGCGGATCCGGGCGAAGGGGCCGAGCGAGCGGCTCACCCCCCTCTACCTGCGGCGGCCGGACGCTGTGGCGGCGGCGGGCCGCAAACCGGTCCTGCGATGAAGATTCGGCCGTTTCGCTGGTGGCACATCGACGAGGTGCTGGTCCTGGAGGCCGACCTCTTCGGTGCCGAGCAGTGGTCGGCGACCATGTTCTGGAACGAACTGGCCGGCGGCCACCACTACCTCGTGGCCACCGGCGACCGGGGGAGATCCTCGGGTACGCGGGCCTGGCCGTGCAGCCGCCCGACGAGGCGTGGGTGCAAAACATCGCGGTCCGCCGTGACGCCCAGCGCCGCGGCATCGGGCGCACGCTGCTGGAGGCGCTGCTGGCCGAGGCGGCGCGGCGTGGCGTACGCAAGGTGCTGCTCGAAGTCGCCGTCGACAATGGACCGGCACAGAAGCTTTACGGTGCCTACGGTTTCGAGGCCGTCGGCCTCCGCCGCGGGTACTACCAACCGAGCAACACCGACGCGCTGGTGATGATGAGACAAGATGACTGAGCCGCTGGTACTGGGAATCGAGACCTCGTGCGACGAGACCGGCGTGGGCGTGGTGCGCGGGCACACGCTCCTCGCCGACGCGCTGGCGTCCAGTGTGGACGAGCACGCGCGGTTCGGCGGTGTGGTGCCCGAGGTGGCCAGCCGGGCTCACCTTGAGGCCATCGTGCCCACGATGGAGCGGGCGCTGAAGGAGGCCGGCGTCACCCTCGCCGACATCGACGCGATCGCCGTGACCGCGGGGCCCGGCCTCGCGGGCGCGCTGCTCGTCGGGGTCGCCGCCGCCAAGGGGTACGCGCTCGCGGCCGAAAAGCCCATCTACGGCGTCAACCACCTGGCCGCACACGTGGCGGTGGACACGCTGGAGCACGGCCCGCTGCCCGAGCCGGCGATCGCGCTGCTGGTCTCCGGCGGCCACTCGTCGCTGCTGGAGGTCGACGACCTCGCCAACGGCGTGACCCCGCTCGGCGCGACGATCGACGACGCCGCGGGCGAGGCGTTCGACAAGGTGGCGCGGCTGCTCGGCATGCCGTTTCCGGGCGGCCCGCCGATCGACCGCGCGGCCCGCGAGGGCGACCCGGCGGCGATCCCGTTTCCGCGCGGCCTCACCGCGCCCAAGGATCTCGCCGCGCATCGCTTCGACTTCTCGTTCTCCGGCCTGAAGACCGCCGTGGCCCGCTGGGTGGAAGCGCGCGAACGCCTCGGCGAGCCCGTCCCGATCGCGGATGTTGCCGCCTCCTTCCAGGAGGCCGTGTGCGACGTGCTGGTCGCCAAGGCCGTGGACGCGTGCCGCGACCGCGGCATCGAGACGCTGGTGATCGGCGGCGGCGTGGCGGCCAACTCCCGGCTGCGCGCACTCGCCGAGACGCGCTGCGCCAAGCACGGCATCACGGTCCGCGCGCCCCGCCCCAAACTCTGCACCGACAACGGCGCGATGGTCGCCGCACTCGGCTCCCACCTGGTCGCGCGCGGCGTCGCCCCGAGCCGGCTCGACCTTCCCGCCGATTCGGCAATGCCACTGACGATCGTGAGCGTGTAGTGTCCGGCGACGTGATCGTCCGGATGTGGGAGGTACGCGGCGAGTCCGCGAAGTTCGCCGACCTGATCGCGTGGGTCTGCGATACGGCCGTGCCGCGCATCGAGGTCGAGCCGCTCCACATCTCGAGCGAGGTCTTCTCCTCCACCGACCACCGGGTGGTGGTCATCTCGAAGTGGCGCAGCTCGCCGACCCCGATGCCTGACCCGCCGAAGGACCTGGTCGCCCGCAAGCCTCACGTCTGGGACTTCACCCAGGTCGACCGCTAGAGACCTTCGCGGTCAGCGTGAGCTTCTGGTAAAGGTCCAACCCCGAAACGAGATGTGAGCTACCGCGATGTCCGCCGTGGTCCGGACCGTTGCTCCCGCGGCCTCACCCTCCGCGGTCGCCCAGCTCAGCCCCCGAAAAGCCAGCTCCCGCAGATCGAGGCGGGAGTGCGCGAGTCCCCGCAGACCGGCGCCGTCGTCGCGGTCGGTGACTGTCGATCAGTTGGGTCGGTGTGAGCTTCGAATCTTGGTGAGTTTGCGCGCCATTTCGACGCTAACTCACCAAGATCTGCCGGAGCGGGCTCCTGGGTCGAGCCGGGCGACCGCGGAGCGTGAGGCGCCAACCGCGTGCACAGCGGCAGCCCCCCTCTAACTCGGGGACGTTGGCTGCCCTTCCAGCGCGTGCCGGCGGACGTCCACGAGCGCGAAGGCCTATCTGAGGACCGCAACCAACCAAGACCTAGCAGCAGCTTTGCCGCGGGTCCGCATCACCTGCTGACCGCATGCTCCCGCGGCACCGCTGCAGTCGGCGGCTCGTCAGGGCTCGCCGACTTCCCGACCGCCGCTGCCAGGTCCGCAGGCCAAGCCCCGCGACCGGGCGGATCGTGGTACTTGCCTGTAGTGCTGGCTACAGGCAAGTACCACGATCGGTGTCCATCGGGCGGTTGGGCGCGGCGGCAAGCCGGCAACCGCGTTGACCCCCTTCCCGAAGTCTCTGCAGATCCGGCGGAGCCGGCCGCTTGGGTTGAGCTGGGCGACCGCGGAGGGTGGCCGCGGGAACGCACCCCAAGAAAACGCTCCGCTGCGCTCCACGTTTCCCCGGGGGCCCCGCGCAACGGTCCGGACCACGACGGACGTCGCGGTTGCCCGCCGAAAGGTCTCGAGGGTGGCGGATAGGTACCACGATCTGTTGCGGCGAGCCTGGTGCTGAGGTCAGGAGACCCGGCCGGCGAAGGCGAGGATGATCTGCTGGATCGCGCTCACGTCGTTGCGTTCGACGAACGTGCGTCCGCCGGTGACCTTCGTGATCTGCTCCAGCGCCGACGCGTCCGCCTTGGGGCCGACCGCGATGGCCAGGATCGGCAGCGGGCGGTCCGGGCGGGCCGACGCCTTGAGCTTGGCGAGCAGCTGCTGCAGCGACAGGCCTGAGTCGTCCTCGTTCTTGCCGTCGGTCATCACGACGACCATGTTCTGGGCGTTCGGCTTCCACGCCTTCTGCATGCGGTCGTACGCCGCGCCGATCGTGTCGTACAGCCCCGTGCCGCCGGTGGCCCGCAGGCCCTGCACCGCGCCCGCCACCGCTAGGCGTCGGGGGACGCCGCCGACGATGCCGCCGGCCGGGCCGGGCGCGACTAGCTCGCGGTAGTCGGTGGTGGGAGTCAGCTCGGCGGCGAACGCCCAGAGCCCGATGACGGTGCCGTTGTTGAGCAGCCCGGCCCCGGCGATAGCGGCCCGCTGGATGAGCTGGAGGCGGGTCTGGTTGGTGCCCGGCACCGGGTCGTTCATCGAGCCGGACACGTCGAGGAGGAGCAGCGCGTTGTTGGAACGCTGCAGCACGCCCCACACCGCGAGCATCTGCGTGAGCGCCTGAGCGGTGGCGGCGCGCTCCGGGCCGGCGATCGCCGCCTGGAAGCCGCGCTCCGGGTCCAGGCGCGCGGTGTCGCCGGAGGCGTGGCCGGTGTCGCGGAAGCCGGCCGCCTCGTACGCCTTGCGGCTCTCCGGCTTCTGCAGGTGGGCGAGCAGGCTGGCCGCCGCCTTCCGGCGCAGGTCGTCGACCCACGGCGCGCGGAGCACGGCGAACGGGTAGTCCGCGTACGCCACGCCCTCCTTCGGGTAGATCGGCACGAGCGGCACCCTCGGCGAGCCGTCCGCGTACTCGGCCAGCTCGCGCTCCAGCACCGGGATCGCGGCCGGCAGCGTCGGCAGCTCGTTGGTGGCCGCGCCCGAGTACTCGCGCAGCAGCGCCGACGGGTCCTCGGCCGTGACCGTGGTGAGCTGCGACGCGGAAAGCGCGATGTACAGCTCGTCGTTTGACTGCTGCTGGTTGTTGTCCGGGTCCATGAGGGTCATCGCGGCGGCCAGCCCCGCGCCGGAGCGGGTGGGGTCGGCCATGCCGAGGCGCATCGCACCCCACTCGGGGTGGCCGTAGTCGCCCCAGGTCTTGCCCTCGCGGAACGCGCCGACGAGGTCGGTCCACCCGAGCGCGCGCTTGGGCCAGCCGAGAGCCTCCGCCATCGGCCGCTGCATCGCGATCAGCGTCGGCGAGGTGGCGAGGCTCGGCGGCTTCTCCTGTGGCAGCACGCCGGCCGCGTCCGGACGCCCGGCGGCGAGCGCCAGCCAGGCGCTGAAGTCCGGCGTCCACACGTCCGGGCGGGGTCCGTCGCGCGCCTCGTCCCAGTTGGGCCCGATCGATGCGGCCACCGCGCTGGAGGGCATCGCGCGCACCGTGGCCGAGACGCAGCGGTCGCCGACGGTGGGGCCGGAGTCGTTCCACCGGTCGGTGAGCTCGTTGACGACGGGGTAGTGGTCGGGTGAAGCCACGACGCTGATTTCCACCGGCGTGCCGGTGCATGCCTCGTTGCTCCCGGTGAGCTGGAAATAACCCACCGTGCCGCCGCCGACAGCGAGCACCACGGCGCCCGCGGTTACAGCCATCCGGCCGCTACGGCTGGCGCGCCGGTGCCGGAGGACGGATTCCGCCATGGCCGTTCTCCCCCACATCGCAATACGCCCAGCGAAGTCACCATTGCGCTGCGTGCAAATAGATGACTTATCGCCAGGTTGGTTGCACAGTGATACGAACATACGGTCCCGGGGGCTGGGTTGGTGGCCATGACGGTCACAATCCTGCAGGCCAATGGTCATATTGGGGGACGGTGTTCGTGACTAGAACGGTGGGAGGCCGTTACCGGCTGTATGAGTTCCTGGCGGGTGGGGATACCGGCGAGGTGTGGCAGGCGCTCGATCTCGGCACTGACCGTACCGTTGCGGTAAAGCTTCTATATCCCGATCTCGCCGCGGACCCGCGGCTGGTTGACCGGTTTGTACGTGCACGTGGCCAGCTCACCATGTTGTGGCATCCGAGCATCGCGCGGCTGCTCGACATCGTGGTGGAGGAGGGGACGCTGGCCCTCGTGTCAGACCTTGTGCCCGGGGTCGACCTGGGCCGGCGGCTCGCGCGGGAGGGGCCGCTCGACGCCGGCAGCGCGTCCGCGGTGGGGGCCGCGGTGGCCGACGCGCTGAGCGCCGCGCATCAGTTCGGCGTCGTTCACGGCGACGTCAAACCGTCCAATGTGGTGGTTCCGGCGCGGGGGGAGGGCGCGGCGCGCCTCACCGACTTCTCCGTGATGCTTCTGGTACGCGCGGGGCGCCGCTACCCCGAGCCCTTCGAGCGGCTCAGGTACCGCGCTCCGGAAGTGACCGACGGCGCTGTCCCGGTGCCGCCGAGCGACGTGTACGCGTTCGGCGCGATGCTCGCCGAGATGCTGCCCGGCGACTCGCCGGCGCGGCTGCGGATGATCGCCGACGAGTGCGTGCGGGCCGACCCGGGCGCGCGCCCCTCGGCCGCCGAAATCAGCCACGAGCTGGGGATGCTGGCCACCCGCCTGGAGTCGGCGCCGGTGGCCGCTGCCCCGCCGGCCCGCGCGGCGATCGGCGACGGACCGCCCCGCGCCCGCGCGCGTGGCGGGCCGAGGGGGCGCGGCCCCGCCTGGCTGTTCGGCAGTCCGACGCGCCTGGCGATCGCGTTCGGCGTGGCGGTGTTGCTGGTGCTCGGCGCGTTCGCGGTGACCCGACCGTGGGAGCCCGCGAGCGACCAGGGCGGCGGCGCCACGCGCACACCGAGTGAGTCGACCGGTGGCGCCGCCTCGGCGACCCGCACGTCCAAGGCGCCAGCCCTTCCGGCGGCGGCCGGCGCGCACTCGAGGGAGGGTGGGGCGGCGTTCGTGAGGTACTGGTTCTCGCTGGTCAACCACGCCCAGGGGACCGGCGACACGGAGCCGTTGCGGGCGGTGGCCGGCCCGGGCTGCCGGGAATGCGAGCAGGTGGTGAAGCTCATCGACACCGCGTACGGCGACGGCGGCTCGATGCGCGGCGGCGTGTACGTGGTGCGGAACGTCGCCACCAACGGGCTCTTCACGCTCGACGCCCCGATCTACGAGGCGACGCTCGACCGCAGCCCGCGCGCGACGCTCGACCGCACCGGCGTGGAGCGGGAAAGCCTCGCCGGACTGACCGTCGCCAACTGCATGGTCAGCCTCGACTGGACCAGCGACCGGTGGCGGGTGGTGGGCGTGCCGACCGCCGGCTGCCTCGCCTGAGCAGCAAAAATCGGTGGCGTTGAAGGGATTTGATCTCGTAACTTCTTCGTTACTATGCGCTCCTTACCGGTCGCCGATCCCGGCGTGCCCGATCACCGGTCAGCCACCCGATATCTGTGGTGGCTGGCCGTGCGTACGTGGCCGTCGATGCTGGGCGGCATCGCCTGGGGGATCGTGTGGATGGTCAGCCAGGCGCTGATGCCGGCCGTGATCGGCAAGGCGGTCGACGCCGGACTCGCCGACCGCGACCGCGGTGCGCTGCTGGCCTGGGGCACTGTCCTACTTGGACTCGGCCTGCTGCAGGCGGTGACCGGCATCATCCGGCACCGCCTCGCGTTGTTCAACTGGCTCTCCGGGGCGTACCGGACGATCCAGCTCACCGTCGTCCAGGCCAACCGGCTCGGCGCCGCGCTGCCCAAGCGGCTGGCGACCGGCGAGGTGGTCAGCATCGGCACCGCGGACATCAGCCACATCGGCAACGCGCTCGACGTGACCGCTCGCGGCGCCGGCTCGGTGGCCGCGATCATCACGATCGCCGCGATCCTCTTCAACGTCTCGGTGCCGCTCGGCCTCGTGGTCATCGTGGGCGTGCCGCTGCTGATGGTGCTCGTCGGCGGGCTGATCCGGCCGCTGCACCGCCGCCAGCAGGCCTACCGCGACCAGCAGGGCAAGCTCACCACCCGGGCCGGCGACATCGTCACCGGACTGCGGGTGTTGCGCGGCGTCGGCGGCGAGGCGACGTTCGCGGCGCGCTACCGCGCCGAGTCGCAGTCGCTGCGATCCGCGGGGGTACGCGTGGCGCGGGTCGAGTCCGTCCTGGAGGCGGCGCAGGTGTTCGTGCCGGGCGCGTTCGTGGTGCTGGTCGTGTGGCTGGGCGCCCGCTTCGCGCTGCGTGGCGAGATCACGCCCGGCCAACTCGTGTCGTTCTACGGGTACGCGTCGTTCCTGATCGCGCCGCTGCGGACGATCACCGAGACGATCGACAAGATCACTCGGGGCATGTCGCCGCGCGGCGGGTGGTGGCGATGCTCTCGCTGCGGCGCGACCTTGCCGAGCCGGCCAGTCCCGTGCGCCCGCCCGACGGCGAGGGCGACCTTGTCGACGTGGCGTCCGGCGTGGTCGTCCGCCCCGGCCGGCTCACCGCGATCGCCGCGAACAACCCGGAGGACTCGGCCACCATCGCCGACCGCCTCGGGCGGTACCTGGATGGCGACGTGACGCTCTCCGGCGTACCGCTGCGGGACCTGTCGCTGGCGGCGGTGCGGGAGCGGATCTTCGTGGCCGACAACGACGGACGCCTCTTCTCCGGGCCGCTCCGCGCGGAGCTGCTGGGTCCGTCCGAGGGCCCCGGCGAGGCAGGCGCGCGCGACCAGCGGATCGCCGCCGCGCTGGCCGCCGCGAGCGCGACCGACATCGTCGACGCGCTGCCGGACGGGTTGGACACGGTGGTGGCCGAGCGGGGCCGGGAGTTTTCCGGCGGGCAGCAGCAGCGGCTGCGGCTGGTGCGGGCGCTGCTGGTCGACCCGCAGGTGCTGGTGCTCGTCGAGCCGACGAGCGCGGTCGACGCGCACACCGAGGCGCGGATCGCCGCGCGGTTGGGTGCCGCGCGGGCCGGGCGGACCACAGTGGTCTGCACGACGAGCCCGCTCGTGCTGGACCGGGCCGACCACGTGGTGTTCGTCGAAGACGGGAAGGTGGTCGCCGAGGGCGGTCACCGGGAGCTGCTGGAGACCGAGCCGCGGTACGCCGCGGTCGTCACGAGAGGGGAGGAGGAGTCGTGAGTGCGGCTTTGCCGGTGGCGGACGCGCGGCAGGTGCGGCGGTACGCCCGTGCGCTCATGCGCCGCCACCCCCGGGCGCTGGCCGGCGCGATCGGGCTGCACGTGTTCGCCGCGGTGGCCGGCCTCGCCGCGCCCCGGCTCATCGGCGACCTCGTCGAGGCGATCGAGCGGGGCACCACGACCGTGACCGTCGACCGGATCGCGCTGGCCATCGCGGGGTTCGTGGTGGTGCAAGCGGTGGTAACGCGGTTTGCGCACATCGCCTCCGCGCGGCTCGGCGAGCGGGTGCTGGCCGAGCTGCGCGAGGACTTCGTCGACCGGATCCTCGCCATCCCACTGTCCACCGTGGAGCGTGCGGGCACGGGAGACCTCGTGACCCGCACCTCCCGCGACGTCGCCGCGCTCTCCCAGTCGGTGCGCTTCGCGGTGCCGGAGACGCTCATCGCGCTGGCCACCGGTGCCTTCGCGGTCGGCGCGCTGCTGCTCGTCAACCCGCTGCTCGGCCTGCCGTGCCTCATCGCGGTGCCGATCCTGTGGTTCAGCACGCGCTGGTACCTGCGCTACGCGCCGGACGGCTACCTGCGGGAGAACGCCGCGTACTCGGACATCACCGACGGCATCACCGAGACCGTGGAGGGCTCACGCACGACCGAGGCGCTGCGCAGGCAGGACCGCCGCCGGCGGCGGTCGGACGAGGACATCCGCCGGCAGTACGCCGCCGAGCGGTACACGCTGCGGCTGCGCACCGTCTGGTGGCCGCTGACCGAGGTGGCCTACGTGGCGCCGGTCGTCGCCACGCTCGTGGTGGGTGGCCTGTTCTACCTGGAGGGCTGGGTGACGCTCGGCGAGGTGACCGCCGCGACGCTGTACGTGCAGGTGCTCATCGACCCGCTCGACCGCTTCCTGTCGTGGCTGGACGAGCTGCAGGTCGGTGGCGCCTCGCTGGCCCGGATCCTCGGCGTCTCGGAGGTGCCCGAGGACCGCGCCGCTTCGGGTGTGCGGCCCGACGGTGAGGGCCTCGCCGCCCGCGACGTGCGGTACTCCTATGTGGAGGGACGCGACGTGCTGCACGGCGTCTCGCTGGCGGTGGCGCCGGGGGAGCGGCTGGCGATGGTGGGCCCGTCGGGCGCGGGCAAGAGCACGCTCGGCCGCCTGCTGGCCGGCATACACGGGCCGCGCGCCGGCTCGGTCACCGTGGGCGGGGCACCCCTTGTCGAGCTTCCACTCGACGAGCTGCGTTCGCACGTCGCGCTGGTCACCCAGGAGCACCACGTGTTCATCGGCACGCTGCGGGAAAACGTGGTGCTGGCCCGCCCGTCGGCGACCGGTGAGCAGGTACGCGCCGCGCTGGCCGCCGTCGACGCGCTCGCCTGGGCGGACGCGCTGCCCGACGGGCTGGACACGGTCGTCGGCGCGGGTGGGCATGCCCTGCCGCCGGCGCAGGCGCAGCAGCTCGCGCTCGCCCGGCTGGTCCTGGCCGACCCGCACACGCTGGTGCTCGACGAGGCCACCTCGCTGATCGACCCGCGGGCGGCCCGCAACCTGGAGCGCTCGCTGGCCGCGGTGCTGGAGGGGCGCACGGTCATCGCGATCGCGCACCGCCTCTTCTCCGCGCACGACGCCGACCGGGTGGCGGTGGTCGAGGACGGCCGGATCACCGAGCTGGGATCACACGCGGAGCTGGTGGCGGCCGGCGGATCGTACGCGGCTCTGTGGCGCAGCTGGCACGGCTCATAGACTGCCGTCTTGCAAAGGAGTCTTTGCAAGGTTACCTTTGCAAACATGTCTGGGGACAATCGCGTACGGCTCGACCCCACCTCCCTGCGCGGGGTGGCGCATCCGCTGCGGGTGCGCATCCTCGGCCTGCTGCGGCAGGACGGGCCGGCCACCTCCACCACGCTGGCTGAGCGCCTCGGGCTCTCCACCGGCGCGACCAGCTATCACCTGCGGCAGCTCGCGGCCTACGGCTTCGTGGTCGAGGAGACCGGCCGCGGGGTCGGCCGGGAGCGCTGGTGGCGAGCCGCCCACGTGGGCACGGTGCTGGAGGAGGAGACGGTGCGGCAGGCGCCGGCCGACGCGGAGACGTACCTGCGGGCGGTCGCCGCCAGCTACGCCGACGCGGTCGAGCGGTGGCTGGGGGAGAGCCAGGTGCTGCCCGAGGAGTGGCGCGCGGGCAGCACGCTCAGCGACTGGAAGCTGCGGCTCACCGCCGCCGAGGCGGCGCGGCTGCACACCGAGCTGACCGCCCTTGTCGACAGCTACCGGCAGCACTCGGAGCCCGACCCGCCCGAGGGTGCCGAGCTCGTCGCGCTGCAGGTGGAGCTGATGCCCTTCGTGCGAAGGGCGGACGACGGATGAAGCGCGGGTTTGTCGGCCTCCTCGCCGCCGAGGGTGTCTCGTTCGTAGGCACCCGGATGGCGTTCGTGGCGCTGCCGTGGTTTGTGCTGAGCACGTCCGGCAGCGCCGCCCGCACCGGCGTGGTGGCGTTCGCCGAGATGCTGCCGTACGTGCTGGTCTGCGCCTTCGGCGGCCCACTGCTCGACCGCCTCGGCCACCGCCGGGTGAGCCTGCTGGGCGACGTCGGCAGCGCCGCGGTGGTGGGCGCGATCCCGCTGCTGCACCACGGCCCCGGGCTCGACTACGCCGGCCTTGTGGCGCTCGTGACGCTGCTCGGCACGCTGCGGGGCTTCGGCGACTCGGCCAAGCGCGTGCTGCTGCCGCGGACGATCGCCGCCTCGGGCATCGTCACGACCCGCGCGACCGGCCTGCACGACGGCATGTACCGCCTCTCCACGCTCCTTGGCCCGCCCGCCGCCGGCCTGCTGGTGACCGCCTTCGACGCGACAGCGGTGCTGCTGCTCGACGCCGCCTCGTTTGCGATCGCCGCGGTCCTTGTCGCCGCGCTGGTGCCCGGCGGCGAGGCGGCGCAGCGGCGCGAGCCGTACCTGCGGGCGCTGCGAGCGGGCTGGCGCTTCATCGGCCGCGACCGGCTGGTGCTCGGCCTGGCCCTCATGATCTTCGCGACCAACCTGCTCGACCAGGCGTACTCGGCGGTCCTCGCCCCGGTCTGGGCGCGCGAGGTCGCCGGCTCCGCCACCGCGCTGGGGCTGCTCTTCGGCGCCTTCGGCGCGGGTGCGGTGGCCGGCAGCGCGGTGTTCGCGGCGCTCGCGCCGAGGCTCCCGCGGTACACGACGTTCGTGCTCGGCATGCTGATCGGCGGCGCGCCCCGCTTCTTCGCGCCGGCCCTGGCCGACCAGACCTGGGTGGTCTACGCGGTCGCGCTGGTCGCGGGCTTCGCGATCGCCGGCATCAACCCGGTGCTCTCCGCCGTGCAGTACGAGCGGGTGCCGGACGAGATGCGGGCGCGGGTGCTCGGCATCTCACTGGCCATCGCCTGGGGCGGCATCCCGATCGGCGCGCTGCTCGGCGGTTGGTCGGTGCAGTGGCTCGGCCTGACCGAGTCGTGGCTGATCTTCGGCGCGCTCTATCTGGCGGTCACGCTCGCACCCTTCGTCCTGCCGGAGTGGCGCGAGATGGACCGCTCAGCGGGTCAACGCCATGAAGACGATCAGCAGGACGAGCGCGACCCCGGCGACGGCGAAGATGACCAGCAGATCGCGCCGGCCGGTGTCCGCGGTGCCAGGCCCGGCGGCGACGGCGGCCTCCGCGGGTAGGTCACGCGTCACCGCGGCGAGCTCCCCGAGCGTTCGGGCGGCGTAGGCACTGTCGACCCGCTCCGTAAACTCGTCGAGCGTCAGCCGCCCGGCCTCGGTGTGCCGCTGAAGCGCGTCCACCACGCGGTGCCGATCCTCATCGGACGCCCGCATCTCACTCACCGCCGCCCCAACCGCCGGCCGCTCGGGTCCAGGCTCGCTGCGCGTGCTCACGGCCCTCAGGGTAAACCGGCCCCGACGAGCGCGGTGGCCGCGGCGCTCACCCTTGGAGAATCGAGCAGATGCGAGCTACCGCGATGTCCGCGGTGGTCCGGACCGTCGCTCCCGCGGCCTCACCGTCCGCGGAGGTCGGGCTTGGCCTGCGGACCTGGCAGCGGAGGTCGGGGGTTTCGGCGAGCCCTGGCGAGCCGCCGGCCGGAGCGGTGCCCGCGGGAAAGCACCCAAAGAAGACGCTCCGCTGCGCTCCACGTCTCCCCCGGGGCCCGCGCACGCGGTCCGCAGGTGACGCGGGCCGGGGCATATCCGCTGGAAATGTGGGACGCGGGCTGAGCTGGCCGCGAGCCTGATCCGGAAAGCTCAGCTGGAGAGGGGGTCGGCCAGGAGGCGTTCGAAGGCCAGCTCCGCGGCGCCGATCAGGGCGGCGTCCTCGCCGAGCTGTGGGGTGCGGAGGCGGACGTGCTCGCGGGCGGCGGTCAGCGCCATCGAGTTGAGGCGGCTGCGGACCTGGGCGGCGGCGGCCAGGTAGACGTCGCGGAGGGTGCCGCCGAAGATGACCATCTCGGGGTCGAAGATGTTGATCAGGTTGGCCAGGCCGAAGCCGAGCCAGTCGCCGACCTGACGCACCGCCGCCTGGGCGCTCGCGTCGCCGCGGGAGGCCGCGTCGACCACGGCTAACGCTGCGCCCCGGCCGCCGTCGCCGTCGCGGCCGGCGGCGTTGAGCAATGCGCGGTCGCCGATCTCGGTCTCCCAGCAGCCGCGCGAGCCGCAGCTGCACGGCCGGCCGCCGGGGAGCACCACCATGTGGCCGACCTGGCCGCCCTGCCCCGCGTAGCCGGTCAGTCTGCGGCCACCCACGATGATGCCGGCGTCGACGCCGGCATCTCGGTGCAGGTAGATGACGTTGTCGCACCCCACCGCCGCGCCTCTCGCGTGCTCGGCCAGCGCGGCCACGTCGGCGGCGTTTCCCATCACCAGCGGGCGTTCCGCGCCGAGCTCGGCGTTGAGCACCGCGCCCAGCGGCTCGGCCACGGCGGCGCTGTCGGTGCCCCCGCTCAGCCCCGCCTTGCCGTCGGCCCGGCGCATCATGCGGGAGACCGAGACGCCGCCGCCCACGTACACGGCGGTGTCCGGCACCGCCTGCTGCAGATCCTTGACAAACTCCGCCAGCAGCGGCACCGCCTCGGCCGCCGGCAGGCCGGCAGGTCGGTCGTCCGCGCGGTGGTCGAGCACCTCGCCGCCCAGCCCGACGCGGGCCGCCCGCAGCTGGTCCACCTCGATGCTGAACGCGTACGCGTACACCCGCTCCGACTCCGGCCGGACGACCAGCGAAGGTCGCCCGGCCCGGCCGGTCTCCCGGGGCGCCGCCTCCGTGACCAGGCCCGCACCGGCCAGGTCGGCGGTCAGCGCCCCGATCGTGCTGCGGTTGAGCCCCAGCTCAGAGGTGAGCTCGGCACGCGAGGTCGGGCCGTGGATGTGCACGTACCGAAGGAGCGCACCGAGGTTTTGCCGGCGCACCTCCTCCTGGCTTGGTCCCGTGCGCATCCGTTGCCCAGCCTCCCCGATTACGAACGGCGTTACCTGATGCCAGTTGCCGAGGCGCGCCTTCGGGAGAGGGCGTCCACGCCGGCCGCGAGCAGCAGTACCGAACCCGTGAAGACGAACTTCTGCCCGGAGCTGAGCTCCATGAGGCCCATGCCATTGTCGATCACGGCGATCACGGCGCCGCCGAGGACCGCGTCGGCCACGCGACCCTTGCCACCGAAGAGGCTCGTGCCGCCGATGACCGCCGCGCCGACCGCGTAGAGCAGGACGTTGCTGCCGCCGGTGTTCGGGTCGACCGAGCGCCCCTTGCTGGCCAGGATGATGCCGCCGATCGCCGCCATGAACGAGCAGATCACGAAGACCGAGATGCGGATCCGGTCGACGTTGATGCCGGCCCGGCGGGCGGCTTCCTTGTTGCCGCCGACCGCGTAGATGTGCCGGCCGTACGAGGTGCGCCGCAGGACGAACGTCCAGACGACCAGCAGGATGCCGATGATCGGCACCACGATCGGCACGCCCTTGAGTGAGTTGATCAAGGGGTTGATGCTGCGTTCGAGGTTGAGGACGTACACCGAGCCGCCGAGGACCAGCACGAGACCGACGACGCGGGCGATCGGTATCGCGATCGGCTCGACCACCAGGCCGCGCGCCTGGCGCCGCTGGTGGCTCAGCAGCTGGACCGCCGCGTAACCGCCGCCGGCCAGCACCACGAGGACCCAGCCCAGCCACGGCGGCAGGTTGTTGTTTTCGATGGCCACGATCACGTCGTCGCCGATCGAGATGTTGGTGCCGCCCTTGATGAGCAGCAGCACGGTGCCCTGGAACGCGAGGAAGCCGGCCAGCGTCACCACGAACGACGGTATGCCGACCTTCGCCACCAGGAACCCGAGCACCAGACCGATCACCACGCCGGTGGCGAGGGCGGCGAGGACCGCGACGTACCACGGGTAGCCGTGCACGGCGACCACCTGCGCCAGCACGGCGGCGCAGACGCCGGCCGCGAAGCCCGCCGAGAGGTCGATCTCGCCGAGCAGCAGCACGAAGACAAGGCCCATGGCGATGACCGCGACACCCGCACCCTGGGTGAAGAGGTTGGCGAAGTTGAGCTCCGTGAAGAACGCCGGCCGCATGACGCCGAAGAACGTGCAGAGCACGATCAGGCCGAGCACGGCCGGCAGCGCGCCGAGGTCACCGCCTCGGATGCGGGCGACATAGTCCGAGACGGTGCTGGCCACCGTCGGCTTCGGCGTTACGGCCGCCGGCTCGATGTGGTGCGCCGTGGTCGTACTCATTGCTGCGCTCCCGGAATGGTCGGTTCGACGAGCTCGGCGCCGTTTTCCGCCGGGGGCAGGCCGAGGTTGCCACTGCGTCCAGCGGTGATCAGCTCGACCACCTGTGCGTGGGTCACGTCGGTCGTGCGGACCTGCGCGACCATCCGGCCCAGGAAGAGGGCCGCGATGTTGTCCGAGACCGCGAAGACGTCGTTCATGTTGTGAGAGATGAGGACCACGGCGAGGCCGTTGTCGGCCAGCCGGCGGACCAGCTCGAGCACCTGGGCGGTCTGCGCCACGCCGAGCGCGGCGGTCGGCTCGTCCAGGATGACCAGCTTGCTGTTCCAGAGCACGGCCTTGGCGATCGCCACCGTCTGCCGCTGGCCACCGGAGAGGCTGGCGACGTGCTGGCGGAGCGACTTCACGGTGCGCACGGACAGACCGGCGAGGGTCTCGGCGGCCATCTGCTCCATCGTCGGCTCGTCCAGCACCAGGCCGGAGCGCTTCTCCCGGCCGAGGAACATGTTTTGGACGATGTCGAGGTTGTCGCAGAGCGCCAGGTCCTGGTAAACCACCTCGATGCCGAGCGCGGCGGCGTCCCGCGGGCCGTGGATGTTGACCGGGTTGCCCTCGAAGAGGTACTCGCCTTCGTCGCTCGTGTAGATGCCGCTGATGCACTTGACCAGCGTCGACTTGCCGGCGCCGTTGTCACCGACGAGCGCGGTGACCTCGCCGGGCGGTACTGAGAAATCCACGTCTTGCAGGACCTGTACGGGGCCGAACCGCTTCACGATCCCGCGCGCTTCCAGCAGCGGTGTCATTGTGCCTCCAGGTTCGCTCGCTCATGCGGCGCTAAAGGCGACGTCGTCTCTCGCCGCCCCGAAACCCCGATCTCGTCGGCGGGGCGGCCCAGTGAACCTCTTTCAACCTCGGCGTGGCCGCCGTCGTTGCGTTGCGGACCATGCGGTTCAGGTTGAAGAAGGTTCAGTCCAGACGCCGCCGCGCCAACCCGCTCGCTCACGGTGCCATCTCCTTAGCGTTGATACAGGGCCTGTATCTGCGGCCTCGCGCCCGACGCCGCGTGGCGGTGTCTGGGCCTGGCGCAGCCCGGCAAGGATTGGATACAGGCCCTAGGGCATACCAGCGCACGAACCATCGTTCGGCGCCGATATGCCCTAGATCGACCGTATCTCAGATCAGCTGATGCCGGCCTGCGTGCACGCCGCCGCGTAGGCGCCCGTGCACAGCTCTTCCTTGGTGACGAAGCCGTCGGCGACGACGTCCTTCACGTTCTCCTTGGTGATGGCGACCGGAGTCAGCAGCACCGACGGCACGTCGCGGCCGCCCTCGGGGTCCTTGACCGTCTGCGAGGTGGTCTTCTTCTCGCCCTTGGCCAGGCCGATGGCCAGCTCAGCGGCCGCGTCGGCCTCCTGCTTGATCGCCTTGTAGACGGTCATGCACTGGTCGCCCGCGAGGATGTTCTGCAGGCCCTGGACCGTGGCGTCCTGGCCGGTCACCGGCACCTTGCCGTTGAGCTTGTTCTTCTTGAGCACGGAGATGACCGCGTTGCCGAGGCCGTCGTTGGCGGCCAGCACGCCGTTGATCTTGCCGCCGGTCTGGGTGACCATCTGCTCGAAGATCGTGCCCGCCTGGGCGTTGTCCCAGTCCGGAACCCACTGGTCCGGACCCTGGACGTACTCGCCGGCGTCGTACTTCGGCTTGAGGACCGAGTCGTAACCCTCCTTGAAGAGGGTCGCGTTGTTGTCGGTCTGCGAACCGTTGAGCTCGGCGACGACCGGCTTCTGCGCGTTGGCGGCGGTCAGGCACTTGACCAGGCCCTCGCCCTGCAGCTTGCCGACGGCCACGTTGTCGAAGCTGACGTAGTACTCGGCGGAGCCGCCGAGCGTCAGCCGGTCGTAGTCGATGGTGGCGACACCCTGCGACTTGGCCTTGTCGAGCACGGCCTTGCCGGTGCCGGAGTCGAGGTTGACGATCATGAGGACCGTCGCGCCGTTGGTGATCATCTGGTCGGCCAGGGTCTGGAACGTGTTCTTGTCGCCCTGGGCGTTCTGGATGTCGTACTGCACCCCGGCGGCCTTGAAGGCCTCTTCGAGGTACTTGCGGTCGGCAGTCTCCCAGCGGACGGAGGACTTGCTGTCCGGAAGGATCACGCCGATCTTGGGTGTCTTGCCGCCACCGTTGTTACCGGTGCCGGAGTCACTGCCGGAGTCGTCGCCACACGCGGCGAGCGACCCTACTGCCAACAGGCTGGCGGCAGCGATGGAGAGGATCCCTTTGCGCATTGCACGGGCCCTTTCATCGAAGTGTGGGTGTGGTGGGTTTTTCGCGCGTCGAGGCGCGGTGAGCGTCGTGGGCACGTACTTTTGTTGTGCCCGGCAACGTATTGCGGCACAGAGCAATCGCACAAGACCGCCGACGCCATGAGTTTGTTGGCGGCGATAACAATTCAGCAACGCGATCGACATGTGCCCGTTCGCGGATCATGTCCGACTCGATCATCAGCCACCTTAACTCCAGTACCGGGGCAAAAGGGGCGAAATCGATCAGCTGCGGATGGCGGCGAGCGTGGCGCCCGTCAGTCGCACGAGGTCGTGCGGCGAAAGCTCCACCTGCAGGCCCCGGCGACCTGCGGAAACGTAGATCGTCCCGTGGTCGGCGGCGGTCGCGTCCACCACCGTCGGCAGGCGCTTGCGCTGTCCGAGCGGGCTGATCCCGCCCCGCACGTACCCCGTGGTCCGCTCGGCCAGCGTCCGGTCGGCGAGCACCGCCCGCTTGCCCCCGGCCGCCGCGGCGAGCGCCTTGAGGTCGAGGTCGCCGGTGACCGGCACGACCGCCACGGTCAGCGCCCCGTCGACCTCGGTGACCAGGGTCTTGAAGACCCGCTCGGCCGGCACACCCAGCGCGGCGGCCACCTCGGCGCCGTAGTTGGGCGAGTCGGGCGACACCGAGTATGGGTGCGTCGTGTGCGCGACCTTCTGCTTCGCGAGGAGCGCCGTCGCCGGAGTGCCCTGACCTGCCACGGGGACCGAGGCTATACCGGCTGGCCGATCAGGGCGGTCGGGGCGCCGGCGACGCGGGTGAGGACGAGCGTCGCGCCGGCCGGGCCGGTCAGGCGGAGGTCGCGGCGGAGCTTTTCCGGCTCCAGGGCGGAGCCGCGCTTGAGGATCTCCAGGCGGCCGACGCCTCGTTCGCGGAGGCGCGCCCTCAACCGTTTCAGCGAAAACGGCAGCACCTCTTCGATCTTGATGCAGCGGGCGTAGGGCGTGGGCGCCGGCGTGGCGGCGTACACGTACGCGATCTCCGGGTCGGCGAGGTGACCGCCGACGGTCGCGGCGAACTCGGCGACCAGATGCGCGCGGACCACCGCTCCGTCCGGGTCGTACAGGTACTCCGCCGGCGTGCCCACCGGCGCCTTGGCGTCACCGGTGCCGGTGAGCTCGGCCGACCCGACCAGCGTGGCCCGGCGCGGCACCTCCGCGAGCGGCCCGCACCAGAAGGCCGCCTCCACGACCTCACCCCGCACGCTCACCCACTCCGCCTCCGCGCCGGGTGGCACGAGCCCGTGGTCGATGCCGGGGGCCAGCTTGAGCACGGTGCGTGGCACCCGCGCGGGGAGGGCGGCGACGAAGTCCCACGGCGGGGAGTAGGCACCCGGGTCGAAGACCCGCCGCCCGCCCCGCCGCCGCGCCGGGTCGCAGAAGACCGCGTCCACATCGGATAGATCGGCCGCCGTGGCGTCACCGTGCCGCACCGTGATCCGGCCCAGCCCCAGCACCTCGGCGTTCGCGGCGGCCACCGCCGCGGTGCCCGGGTCGGCCTCCAGCGCGTACACCGTGATGCCGGAACGGGCGGCGGCTATCGCGTCGGCCCCGATGCCGCAGCCGAGATCGGCGAGCGTGCGCACGCCCGCGGCGCGTAACCGCGCGGCGCGGCGCTCGGCCACCGCGGACCGCGTCGCCTGCTCCAGCCCGGCGCGCGTGAAGAACATCCGGTCGGCGTCCGCACCGAACTTGCCGGCCGCCCGCCGCCGAAGGTCGGCCTGGGTGAGTGCGGCGGCGGCGAGGTCCGCGGGCAGGCCCGAGGAGCGGAGTGCGGCGGCCGAGGACAGCGGATCACCGCTGGCCAGCTCGGCCGCCATCGCGAGGGCTTTCACCCCTTCCGGGGTACGCAGCGCGGCGAGCTGCTCGGGATTCACCGCCTGATTGTCGGCTCCGCCCGGATGTCAGTGGTCGGTGGGCTCGACCACGCAGTCCGGGCCAGGGAAGATCAGGCTTTCGTGGCCGTCGGGGAAACGGACGAGGTAGGGCGGCTGGCCGTCCACCCCGCGGACCTCGACGATCTCGGCGATCCGGTCGCTGGTGCCGACCGAGTTGCTGTGCACGTGCAAGTGGTCACCGACTGTGGCCTGCATGTCATCGCCTCCGCGCGGATCGGGCTGCTGCGGGGTACTCCTACCGACCATGCCGCAAACCGGGCCGCCACGCCATCGGTTCGGGGCACGCTGGCACTCTCCTTGACGGAGTGCTAGCCACCGGCATAACCTGCGAGTTAGCACTCTCAAACTGAGGGTGCTAGCTCTCGGGCACGCCGGCACCCGCGACGACGGCACCGCCCGGTGGCATGAGGCAGAGCATGACCGCCGTCCGGAGTGATCCGGTCGGCTACCAGACAAGTACCCCAGGAGGGTATGCCCGTGACTACCGCGACCAAGGTTGCGATCAAGCCGCTCGAGGACCGGATTCTGGTCCAGGCGAATGAGGCTGAGACGACCACGGCGTCGGGCATCGTGATCCCCGACACCGCCAAGGAGAAGCCGCAGGAGGGCACCGTCCTCGCTGTCGGCCCCGGCCGCGTCGACGACAAGGGCAACCGGATCCCGGTTGACGTCAAGGTCGGCGACACGGTCATCTACTCGAAGTACGGTGGCACCGAGGTCAAGTACGCCGGCGAGGAGTACCTGGTGCTCTCCGCCCGCGACGTCCTCGCCGTCATCGAGAAGTGACTGGCAGATTTTCCCGCGCTACTCGTCGCTTCGCGGGCCCGCGAAGCGACGACCAGCGCCCGAAGGACTAGCACGCTGACACGCCCCGGGCCGGCTCCGCGCGGTCCGGGGCGTCCCGCTCTGAAGGGACTTACATGGCGAAGATCCTGAGTTTCTCGGACGACGCCCGGCACCAGCTTGAGCACGGCGTCAACGCGCTGGCGGACGCGGTCAAGGTCACTCTCGGCCCGCGCGGGCGCAACGTCGTGCTGGACAAGAAGTTCGGCGCTCCCACGATCACCAACGACGGCGTGACGATCGCCAAGGAGATCGAGCTTTCCAACCCGTACCAGAACCTCGGCGCGCAGCTGGTCAAGGAGGTGGCGACGAAGACCAACGACGTCGCCGGCGACGGGACCACCACCGCGACCGTGCTCGCCCAGGCGATGGTGCGTGAAGGCCTGCGCAACGTCGCCGCCGGTGCCAACCCGGCGGGCCTCAAGCGGGGCATCGACGTCGCGGCCGCGGCCGTGTCGAAGGCGCTGCTCGCCAAGGCGATCGAGGTCGCCGACAAGCAGGCCATCGCGCACGTCGCCACGATCTCGGCGCAGGACGCCACGATCGGCGACCTGATCGCCGAGGCGATGGAAAAGGTCGGCCGCGACGGTGTCATCACCGTCGAGGAGGGCTCCACCCTCGCCACCGAGCTCGAGGTCACCGAGGGCCTCCAGTTCGACAAGGGCTTCGTCTCGCCGCACTTCGTGACCGACCCGGACGCGCAGGAAGCGGTGCTCGAAGACGCGTACGTGCTGATCACGACGCAGAAGATCTCCTCGGTGGAGGAGCTGCTCCCGCTCCTGGAAAAGGTGCTCCAGGCCAACAAGCCGCTCCTGATCATCGCCGAGGACGTCGAGGGTCAGGCGCTGGCCACGCTGGTGGTCAACGCGATCCGCAAGACCTTCAAGGTCTGCGCGGTCAAGGCTCCCGGCTTCGGCGACCGCCGCAAGGCGATGCTGCAGGACATGGCGATCCTCGCCGGCGCCGGCGTGGTCGCGCCCGAGCTGGGCTACAAGCTCGACTCGGTCGGCCTCGAGGTGCTCGGCTCCGCCCGGCGCATCGTCGTCGACAAGGACAACACCACGATCATCGAGGGTGGCGGCAGCGACACCGAGGTCGCCGACCGGATCTCGCAGCTCCGCAAGGAGATCGAGGCTTCGGACTCCGACTGGGACCGGGAAAAGCTCGCCGAGCGGCTGGCCAAGCTCTCCGGCGGCATCGCGGTGATCAAGGCGGGTGGCGCGACCGAGGTCGAGCTGAAGGAGCGCAAGCACCGCATCGAGGACGCGATCTCGGCGACCAAGGCCGCGGTCGAGGAGGGCACCGTGCCGGGCGGCGGCGCCGCGCTGGTACAGGTCGCATCCTCGCTCGACGGCGGGCTTGAGTTCGCCGGAAACGAGGCCGCGGCCGACGAGCGCGTCGGCGTGTCGATCGTCCGCAAGGCGCTCGACGAGCCGCTGCGGTGGATCGCGCAGAACGCTGGACACGACGGCTACGTCGTGGTGCAGAAGGTGCGTGGCAACGACTGGGGCATCGGGCTCGACGCCTCCATCGGTGACTACGTCGACCTGGCCAAGTCCGGCATCGTCGACCCGGTCAAGGTGACCCGCAACGCGGTCACCAACGCCGCGTCGATCGCCGGCCTCCTGCTCACGACCGAAAGCCTGATCGTGGAAAAGCCGGAGAAGGCCGAGCCGCAGGGCGGTGGCCACGGCCACGGCCACGGGCACGGCCACCAGCACGGACCCGGGTTCTAGGTTTCACCTCTCCTTTTGCTGGGGGCGCTCCTTCGGGAGCGCCCCATCATTGGTTACAGGCGCCTTACGAGGCTCCACATCGCGCCGTGCGGCGCGGCAGACTTGGGCCATGCGAAAAGGCTTGCGCGGTGCGCTGGCGGGGATAGCCGCGGCCGCGGTGGCCCTCGGGCTCGCGGAGTTCGTGGCGGTGTTCACGGGCGCCCGCTCCGCTCCACTTGTGGCGGTAGGCGGGTTCGTCGTCGACCACGTGCCTGAACCGCTCAAGCAGTTTGCGATCGATACGTTCGGCACCCACGACAAGACCGCACTCCTGACCGGCACCGTGGTGCTGCTCGCCGCGTTTGCCGCGCTGATCGGCTGGCTCGCGCTCCGCAACGTCTGGTACGGCGTGGCCGGCATCGCGCTCTTCGGCGTGATCGGCGTCGCCGCCGCCTTGACCAGGCCGAACGCCGGCGTGGAGGCGGTGGTGCCGTCCCTTGTCGGCGCCACGGTCGCCGGCGTGGTCCTGTGGCGCCTGATCTCCGGTCCCGCCGAGACCGCCGATCCCGTCGATCGCCGGCGTTTTCTCACCGGCGTGGCCGTGGTGGCCGGCGCGGCCGCGGTGAGCGGCCTCGGCGGTCGCTGGCTGGCCACGCGGCGCACCGTCGCCGAGGCGCGCAGGGCAGTGAGCCTGCCGGTGGCCTCCGGCGCCGCACCGGCGGTACCCGCCGGAGCGGACCTCAACCTCGCGCAGCTCGCGCCGTACGTCACGTCGAACCGCTCCTTCTACCGCATCGACACCGCGCTCGTGCTGCCGCAGGTCGATCCGGAGACCTGGACGCTGCGGATCCACGGCCGGGTGCGCAACCCGATCACGCTCACGTTCGACCAGCTGCTGGCCCGGCCGATGGTCGAGCGGTACGTGACGCTGGCCTGCGTCTCCAACGAGGTGGGCGGCGACCTGATCGGCAACGCGCTGTGGCTCGGCGTGCCGCTGAAGGAGCTGCTCGACGAGGCCGGCCCGCTCGACGGCGCCGACCAGGTGGTGGGGCGCTCGGCGGACGGGTGGACCTGCGGTACGCCGACGGAGGTGCTCCGTGACGGACGCGACGCGCTGCTGGCCGTCGGCATGAACGGTGAGCCGCTCCCGATCCAGCACGGCTTCCCGGCGCGGATGGTCGTGCCGGGGCTGTACGGCTACGTGTCCGCGTGCAAATGGATCACGGAGCTGGAGGTGACGAGCTTCGACGACTTCGACGCGTACTGGGTGCCGCGCGGCTGGTCGGCCCAGGCGCCGATCAAGACCCAGTCCCGCATCGACACGCCGCGCTCACGCAACAACCTCACCGCCGGCCCGGTGACCGTGGCGGGTGTCGCGTGGGCGCAGCACCGCGGCATCAAGAAGGTCGAGGTACGCGTCGACGGCGGGCCGTGGCAGGAAGCCACATTGGCCCGCTCGGTTTCGGTCGACACGTGGGTGCAATGGTCGTGGCGGTGGGACGCGACGCCGGGCAAGCACCGGCTACAGGTACGCGCCACCGACTCGACCGGCGAGGTGCAGCCGGAGGAGGAGAGGCCGCCCGCGCCGGACGGTGCTACCGGGTGGCACTCGGTAAACGTTGAGGTGGGATAGCCGCCGGTACCGACTTGTGCGGCCGGCCCAGCCGGGCCTCCAGGCGCGTCACGTCGACCCAGTTGTGATGGCGGTCGGCGAGGTCCTCCCAGCCCACGGCGAGCAGCCGCAGCCGTTCGGACTCGCTGAATCCGCCCCACACGCCGTACGGCTCGCGAACCGACAGTGCGTGTGCGGCGCACTCCGCCCGCACGGGGCAGGAGTGGCAGAAGGACTTGGCCTTCGCTTCCCGGCGGTTGCGCGAAGATCCGCGCTCGCCATCCGGGTGGAAGAACTGCGCGCTGTCCCTACCCCGGCAGGCGCCCAGCCGCTGCCAGTCCCAGATGTCGGCGATGGGGCCGGGCAACCTAGCTACGTTGGACATTGACACTCCTCCCACGAGGCACTGCGGCCACGCGGAACACGAATTACCCGCGCACGCCCGTAGGGAAACCGGCGTGTCTACTGTCGGGAACTTTCAACTTCTTTCGTCCGAAAGCCCGTAATGATCAGTTGGTTCCGTGGTCTCCTCCTCAGAGGAAGAGGAGGATCACAGTGCGTACCGTCCTCGTATGTGTCCGGACACCGCTCGCGGCGCAGACCGTCGCATCCGCCGCCGCCCGCCTTGGGATGAGCGGCGTCGTGCGTACCGCCGTGTCGGAGACCGAAGCTTTACTCCGGCTGGCCGAGCGCCCCGCCGACATAATCCTCGCGGATACCGCGCTGACCAGGCGCGACAGCGTGGGCTTCACCCGGCGGGCGTTGGCCCGGGCGCCCGGGGCGGTGATCATTCTCTTCGGCGCCGAGGATCCCCGTACGGCAGCGGCCGCCATCGCCGCCGGCGCGCGCGGTGTGCTGCGTGGCGGCGGTGATCACGACCTGGTGAGCATCGTCGCCAAGGCTCTGCTGCTCTGCCTGCCCGAGCCGGCCCGACCGGCCGCCGCCCGGCCCGCGGTCTCCCGGGCCGGCGAGGCGGTCGCCGTCGCCGGCGAGCCCCCCGGAGACGCGGGGCTTCCCGCCGACCGCGCCGCAGGTGCCCCCACCAGCCGGCAGACCAACGGCCCGCTCTCCCGCACCCAGCCGCCCTCGATGGTGCCGGTGCAGCGCGGCGACCAGCTGGACGTGGGCCCAGGCGGTCCGGGCCGCCCGCCCGGCGCCAGCCCCAACACCGGCCCGAGCTGGCGGGTCGGCCCCCGCGCCGGCGACCGGCCCGAGGTCGTGGCCCGGCGTATGACGCTGACCGAGCGCGAGCTGCAGGTGCTGCGCGGCATGGCCGACGGCAAGAGCAACGCGGAGATCGGGCGGGAGCTCTTTGTCTCTGAGGACACGGTCAAGACCCACGCCCGCCGCCTGTTTCGCAAGCTGGGCGCCCGCGACCGGGCCCACGCCGTGGCCGCCGGCTTCCGCGCCGGGCTCGTCGCCTAAGACAACCTGAGGGTGCGAGGGGTCAGGCGTCCTCGTCTGACCCCTCGGACAGGGTGTCGTGCACCCCGTCCGCGTACCCCCGGGCATACTCCCAGGTCACGTAGTGATCGGGATCCGGGTCGTAGGCCGGCTCGTGCACCCTCGGACGCCCCGAGTTGAGCAGGTGGCGCAGGTTGCCCCGGAGCAGGTCCCAGTCGAAGTAGTGCGGCTCGTGGCAGTCTTCGCACTCGATCACGAGCCCGCGGATGCCGATGGGGCTCAGCAGAGCCTGGTAGATCTCGAGGTCGGCCAGGTCCTCCAGCACGTCCTGCCGCTCCGCGTCGGATAGCGGGTCGAGCTGGGGGTCCTCACCGAGGTCCTCCAGGCCCGCGGACGGGTCAGCGGGATCGCCGTTGAACGGGTCGATCGGCTCGTCGTGCTGCACCCCTCCACCGTAGTCGCAACCCTGCTCTCCGCGTGTGCCGCGCGTACTCAGTTATGACTTGGCAACCCGCAGGTCGGCGCCGATGGGCGAACCGGCCGATGGGTACGATGAACCATCGCGCCACCGAGAGGACCCAATTGTGGATAACCTGCCCGCCGCCGAGGCTGTGCCGATCGGGCTGACATTCGACGACGTCCTGCTCCAGCCCGCCGAATCGGACGTGGTGCCCGGGCAGGTCGAAACGTCGACGCGGATGACCCGCAACGTCACCGTCGCCATCCCACTGGTGTCCAGTGCCATGGACACGGTGACCGAGGCGCGGATGGCGATCGCGATGGCCCGGCAGGGCGGCGTGGGCGTGCTGCACCGCAACCTCTCGATCGAGGATCAGGCGCTCCAGGCCGACCTGGTCAAGCGCTCCGAGGCGGGCATGGTGACCAACCCGATCACCTGCAGCCCCGACGACACGCTGCGCGACGTCGACACGCTCTGCGGGCGATACCGGATCTCCGGCGTGCCGGTCACCGACACCAACGGCACGCTCGTCGGCATCGTGACCAACCGCGACATGCGCTTCGTCACCGACGGCGCGACGCCGGTGCGCGAGATCATGACCCGGATGCCGCTGGTCACCGCGCGGGTCGGGGTCTCCAAGGACGAGGCGCTGGCCCTGCTGCGCCAGCACAAGGTGGAAAAGCTGCCGATCGTCGACGAGGCGGATCGGCTGCGTGGCCTGATCACGGTCAAGGACTTCGCCAAGAGCGAGCAGTTTCCCAACGCGACAAAGGACGACGCCGGCCGGCTGCGGGTCGCCGCGGCGGTGGGCGTGGGCGACGACGCGTACAAGCGGGCCCGCACGCTCGTCGACGCGGGTGTCGACGTGCTGGTGGTCGACAGCGCGCACGGCCACAGCCGCAATGTCGTCGAGATGGTCGCCCGCCTGAAGAAGGACGTGCCCTCGGTCGACATCGTCGGTGGCAACGTGGCGACGTTCGCGGGGGCGAAGGCGCTGGTCGAGGCCGGTGCCGACGCGGTCAAGGTGGGTGTCGGCCCGGGCGCGATCTGCACCACGCGGGTCGTCGCGGGCGTCGGCGTGCCGCAGATCACCGCGATCATGGAGGCCACGCGGGCCTGCCGACCGGCCGGCGTGCCGGTGATCGGTGACGGCGGCATCCAGTACTCGGGCGATATCGCCAAGGCCCTCGTGGCCGGCGCCGACGTCGTCATGCTGGGCAGCCTTCTCGCCGGCTGCGAGGAGAGCCCCGGCGACCTGCTCTTCATCAACGGCAAGCAGTTCAAGGCATACCGGGGGATGGGGTCGCTCGGCGCGATGCAGTCGCGCGGGCAGGCCCGGTCCTACTCCAAGGACCGCTACTTCCAGGACGACGTGCTCAGCGAAGACAAGCTCGTGCCCGAGGGCGTGGAGGGTCAAGTGCCCTACCGCGGGCCGCTGTCGCAGGTCGCTCACCAGCTGATCGGCGGGCTCCGCGCCGCTATGGGGTACGTGGGGGCGCCGAGCATCCCCGAGTTGCACCGCCGCGGACAGCTCATCCGGATCACCGCGGCGGGCCTCAAGGAGAGCCACCCGCACGACATCCAGATGACCGTCGAGGCGCCCAACTACCACACGCGATAGGAGCAACCCGTGCGTGACGTGGTGGAGATCGGGTTGGGAAAGACCGCGCAGCGCGGATACCACCTCGACGATATTGCGATCGTGCCGAGCCGCCGCACGCGGGACGTCGACGACGTTTCCACGGCCTGGCAGCTCGACGCGTACCCCTTTGACATCCCGTGCGTGGCACATCCGTCGGACGCCATCATGAGCCCGGCCACGGCCGTCGGCCTGGGCCGCCTCGGCGGCCTCGGCGTGCTCAACGTCGAAGGGCTGTGGACCCGCTACGAGGACCCGACGAAGATCCTCGAAGAGCTTGCCTCGCTCGACGAGGAGGCACCGGCGACCCGCCGCCTCCAGGAGGTGTACGCGGAGCCGATCCGCCCCGAGCTGATCGCCGAGCGGGTCCGCGCGATCCGCGAGGGCGGGGTGACCGTGGCCGTGCGCGTCTCGCCGCAGCACACGCTCGCGCTCGCCCCGGTGATCCTCGACGCGGGCGTCGACATCCTGGTCATCCAGGGCACGCTGGTCTCCGCGGAGCACGTCTCCACGACGGACGAGCCGCTCAACCTCAAGGAGTTCATCGCCGACCTCGACCTGCCGGTGATCGCGGGCGGCTGCACCGACTACAAGACCGCGCTGCACCTCATGCGCACCGGCGCGGCCGGCGTGATCGTGGGTGTCGGCGCCGACGAGTGGTCCACAACGGACACTGTGCTCGGCATCCGCGTGCCGATGGCCACCGCGATCGCCGACGCGGCCGCGGCCCGCCGTGACTACCTCGACGAGACCGGCGGGCGGTACGTCCACCTGATCGCCGACGGCGACATCCAGACCTCGGGCGACATCGCCAAGGCGCTGGGCTGCGGCGCCGACGCGGTGATGCTCGGCGAGCCGCTCTCGCTGAGCGACGAGGCGCCGGGGCAGGGTGCGTGGTGGCACTCGGCCGCCAGCCACCCGAAGCTGCCGCGCGGCGCGTTCGGTGTGGCCGACGAGCAGCCGCTGGGCAGCCTCGAAAAGGTGCTGTACGGGCCGGCCGACGCGCCGGATGGGCAGCTCAACCTCTTCGGAGGCCTCAAGCGGGCGATGGCCAAGTGCGGCTACCGCGACGTCAAAGAGTTCCAGCGCGTCGGCCTCGTGCTTGATCGGTAGCGATACCCTCCTCTCCGGTCGACGGTCGTCGCGTCGCGTGCCCGCGGCGCGACGACCGCTTTCTTGCCGCTTTCGGCGCTAGAGAGGACGCTCGCTACGTGAATCGCAGGATCCTGGCCGCTGTGGCCGTCGCGGCGCTGGCCGCCGGCGGCTGCACCGACTCCTCCCCGGACCCGGGGCCTGGATCGCCGCAGGCGACCAAGCCCGACTTCCAGCCCGGGGAGGAGGGGGTCGGCGACCCGTACTTCCCGAAGTACGGCAACGGCGGGTACGACGTGCGCCACTACAAGCTCGCGGTGCGCTACGACCCGAGCACCGACGGCCTCACCGGCACCGCCACGATCACGGCTGCCGCCACCGACGACCTGTCCAGCTTCAACCTCGACCTCGTCGGTCTCTCGGTCGACACGGTCAAGGTCAACGGCACCGCGGCGGAAAACAAGCGCGAAGACGCCGAGCTCGTGATCACGCCCGCGGAGGGGATCGTCAAGGACGCCGAGTTCACCGTCGAGATCGGGTACTCGGGCAAGCCGCAGGCGATCCAGAGCCCCGACTTCGGCGAGGGCGGCTTCCTGCACACCGACGACGGCGCGATCGCGCTCGGCCAGCCCGAGTCGGCGAGCAGCTGGTTTCCGGTCAACGACCACCCGATCGACAAGGCCACGTACGACGTGGAGGCCACGGTCCCGGAAGGCTTGACGGCGCTCAGCAACGGCGTGCCCGGCGGCAACACCGACGACGGCGGCTGGACCACGTGGAAGTGGTCGGAGAAGGTGCCGATGGCCAGCTACCTGGCCTTCCTCGTGGTCGGCAGGTACCGGGTGGAGACCGGCGAGCACAAGGGCAAGCCGGTCTTCACGGCGATCCAGTCGACGCTGCCCGCCGGCGGCCCGGCCGATCTGGCCATGGAGCGGACCGTTGAGATCGCCGACTTCCTGGAGACCCAGTTCGGCCCGTACCCGTTCGAGGCGTACGGCGGTGTGGTGGTCGACGACGACCGCATCCGGTACGCGCTGGAGACTCAGTCCCGCCCCGTCTACGGCGGCCTCTTCTTCAAGCAGGGCCCCTTTACCGAGGTGGTGGCGCACGAGCTGGCCCACCAGTGGTTCGGCGACAGCGTCTCGATCGCGCAGTGGCGGGACATCTGGCTCAACGAGGGCTTCGCCAGCTACGCCGAGTGGCTGTGGTCCGAGGAGGGCGGCGGGCCGTCGGTGCAGGAGAGCTTCCAGCGCGAGTACGACGGCATGGACTGGGACAAACCGACCGCCGACCCCGGTCGCGCGGGCCTGTTCGGGCGTGCGGTGTACAAGCGCGGTGCGCTCGCCGTGCACGCGCTGCGCCTGGAGGTCGGCGACGACGACTTCTTCCGCATCCTCAAGACCTGGACGGCGGAAAAGCGCAACGGCAACGCCACCACGGCCGAGTTCATCACGGTGGCCGAGCGGGTCTCCGGCGACTCGCTCGACGACCTCTTCGACGACTGGCTGATCGGCGAGACCGCCCCGGCCATCCCCAAGTAGCTACCGGCGGACGACGAGCTTCGGGTGGGCGCGCAGGTACGCGTCCGCCCGGCCGGCGGCGAGCTCCGAGATGAACTTGCGGCTCTCCGCCGTGAGCTGCTCGCCCCGGTAGCCGGACCCCCGGCCGACGCCGGCGCCGGGCAGCGTGACGAGCGTGAGCGACTGGGCGGTCAGGCCACTGAGCGCGTACGCGAAGTCGAGCGCCGGCCGGCCGCGGCCGTCGAAGGTCAACGTCTGGCCGAGTGCGCGCAGCACGCGGTCGAACTCGACCGGGTTGCGTGCCACGTCGAGACTCAGCGCCTTTGCCATCACCGCGCGGATGAGCTGCTGGTGGTGCCGCTGCCGGGTGTAGTCACCGCCGGGCAGGTAGCGCTGCCGGGAGAAGTCGAGCGCCTGCCAGCCGTTGAGGTGGCGCATGCCCACCTCGTACACCATCTGGGGTCCGCCGTAGCCGGCCGGCCCGCCGCCGGCCGAGCGGCCGCGGCCGTCGGGGCGCAGGTGCTGCGAGGGAGTGCGCTGGTCGACGTAGATGTCCACGCCGCCGAGCGCGTCCACGAGCTTGCGGAACCCGGTGAACGTCAGCACCGCCCCCGCGTCGAAGCGCTTGATCCCGGTGTACCGGCTGACCGTCTGCGCCAGCAGCTGGAAGCCCTGCGCGACGTTGGGCTTCGCGTCGCCGCGCCGGCTGCCCTCGCTCATCGCGTGGGTGAGCTTGGTGCGCCCGCCCCGGTAGCCGGACTTGGGAAACCTCGGGATGTCGACGACCAGGTCGCGGGGGAGCGAAAACATGTACCCGGTCTTCAACCCGCGCGGCACGTGCAGGATCGTCACCGCGTCCGCGTGCGGCTCCCACGTCGGGTCGTCCTCGCGGGTGTCGACGCCGACGATGAGGATGTTGAGCGGCCCGGTGATGTCGGCGCCCGGTGGGGGCGTCGGGCTGGGCGTGGCCGAGGGAGAGGTCGACGGCGTCGGCGTGCCGAAGAGGTCCGCGGTCGGCACCTCATACCTGTCGCGCAGCGCGTACGCCACCGCCACCGCGCCACCACCCAGCAGCACGACCGCGGCCAGGGCCGCCGCGCCAAGCATGATCCAACGTCGCCGAGTCATAGAGTGGCATCGTGCCCGGTCAGTGCTCTGGTGTGCTAGCTACTCGTGAGTAATGATGGCGTTATGCGCTACGACGTGGTCGTGATCGGCTCAGGCTTCGGGGGGAGCGTGGCCGCGCTGCGGCTTGCCGAAAAGGGCTACTCGGTCGCCGTGCTGGAGGCGGGGCGGCGCTTCGCGGACGACGAGTTGCCGAAGACCTCGTGGCGCACCCGCCGCTTCCTCTGGGCGCCCGCGCTGGGCTGCTTCGGCATCCAGCGGATCACGCTGCTCCGGTCGGCGCGCGGGCAGTCGGGCTCCGGCGTGCTGGTGCTCTCCGGCGCCGGCGTCGGTGGCGGCTCGCTCAACTACGCCAACACCCTCTACGAGCCGATGCCCCCGTTCTACGACGACCCCCAGTGGCGGGACATCACCGACTGGCGCGCCGAGCTTGCGCCGCACTACGACCAGGCAAAGCGGATGCTCGGCGTCACCACGTACCCCCATGACACCGCCGCGGACCGCGCGATGCGCGCGGTGGCCGGGCGGATGGGGGTCGGCCACACCTTCCACTCCACGCCCGTCGGCGTCCACATCGGACGGCCGGGGGAGAGGGTCGCCGACCCGTACTTCGGTGGCGCCGGCCCCGAGCGCACCGGCTGCCTCAACTGCGGCTCGTGCATGACCGGCTGCCGTCACGGTGCCAAGAACACGCTGGTCAAGAACTACCTCTGGCTCGCCGAGCGGCTCGGCGTCGAGGTGCACCCCATGACCACCGCGGTCACGGTGCGGCCGTCGGGGTCGGGCTATCAGATCGAGACGGTACGCACGGGAGCGTGGCTGCGCCGGGACCGCCGGGTCTTCGAGGCCGACCAGGTGATCTTCGCGGCCGGTGCGCTCGGCACCCAGCGGCTGCTGCACGCCATGAAGGCGTCCGGCGCGCTGCCCCACCTGTCCGACCGGGTCGGCGCGCTGACCCGCACCAACTCGGAGGCGATCCTCGGCGCCGGCGTGCTGCGGCCCGAGGCGCGGCGGCGCGGGCTCGACTTCACCGAGGGCGTGGCGATCACCAGCTCGTTCCATCCGGACGAGCACACGCACATCGAGCCGGTGCGCTACGGCCGAGGCTCGAACATCATGGGCTTCCTCCAGTCCGCGCTCGTCGACGGCGGGCCCCGGCGGCCGCTGCGGTGGCTGGCGACGATGGCCGCCCACCCGCTGACGTACCTGCGCCTGCTCTCCGTGCGCGACTGGTCGAGCCGCACGGTGATCGCGCTGGTCATGCAGTCGGTGGACAACTCGCTGACCACCCACTACAAGCGCGGAAAGCTGCGTACGACCCAGGGGCACGGCGCGCCCAACCCGACCTGGATCCCGGCCGGCAACGAGGCGGTACGCATGCTGGCCGAGGAGATCGGCGGGATACCGGGTGGCGCGGTGACGGACGCGTTCAACGTGCCGATGACCGCGCACATCCTCGGCGGGGCGGCGATCGGTGCCACGCCCGAGAAGGGGGTCGTCGACGGGTACCACCGGGTCTTCGGCCATCCCGGCCTGCACGTGGTCGACGGGGCGGCGGTGGCGGCCAACCTCGGCGTCAACCCGTCGCTGACCATCACGGCGCAGGCCGAGCGGGCGATGTCGCTCTGGCCGAACAAGGGCGAGCCCGACCCCCGCCCACCGCTCGGGGCCGACTACCGCCGCGTCGATCCGGTCACACCCCGCGCGCCGGCCGTGCCGCCCGGCGCTCCCGCGGAGCTGCGCCGGTAGGCTTTCGGCACATGAGCGAGCGGAGCGAGCGAATCGTTGGACTCAGCGCGTGTGGAGCCTCGTGCCCGCCCGTAGCGAAGCGAGGACGGGCATGAGCGTGCCCCGCCCGGTACTGGTTGTTGACTTCGGGGCGCAGTACGCGCAGCTGATCGCCCGCCGGGTGCGCGAGGCGAAGGTCTACTCCGAGATCGTTCCGCACTCGATGCCGGTCGCCGAGATGCTGGCCAAAGACCCGGCCGCGATCATCCTGTCCGGCGGCCCCTCCAGCGTGTACGAGCCGGGAGCACCGCAGCTCGACGCCAAGCTGTTCGACGCGGGTGTGCCGGTCTTCGGCATCTGCTACGGCTTCCAGGCCATGGCGCAGGCGCTCGGCGGCACGGTGGCGCACACCGGGCGGCGCGAGTTCGGCGGCACCGCGCTCGCCACCCGCCCCGAGGCCGGCGTGCTGCTGCGCGATCTGCCCGCCGAGCTGTCGGTGTGGATGAGCCACGGCGACTGCGTGACCGAGGCGCCGGCGGGCTTCGCGGTGACCGCCTGTTCGCCGGGCGCGCCGGTGGCCGCCTTCGAAGACGTCGCCGGACGGCGGGCTGGTGTGCAGTTCCACCCGGAGGTGGCGCACACCGCGCATGGGCAGGCGATGCTGACCCGCTTCCTGTACGACATCGCCGGCATCGAGCCGACCTGGACGATGGGCAACATCATCGAGGACCAGGTGGCCGCGATCCGCGACAAGGTGGGCGACAAGGAGGTCATCTGCGGCCTCTCCGGCGGTGTCGACAGCGCGGTGGCCGCCGCGCTCGTCCACAAGGCCGTCGGTGACCAGCTCACCTGCGTCTTCGTCGACCACGGCCTGCTGCGTGCGGGCGAGGCCGAGCAGGTCGAGCAGGACTACGTCGCGGCGACCGGCATCAAGCTGAAGGTCGTCGACGCGGCGGACCGCTTCCTCGCGGCCCTCGACGGGGTGACCGATCCGGAAGACAAGCGCAAGATCATCGGGCGCGAGTTCATCCGGGTGTTCGAGGCCGCCGCGCGGGAGGTCGCGGCGGCGGGCGACGTCGAGTTCCTTGTGCAGGGAACGCTCTACCCCGATGTCGTGGAGTCCGGCGGCGGCACCGGCACGGCCAACATCAAGTCGCATCACAACGTGGGCGGCCTGCCCGACGACCTCAAGTTTTCGCTGGTCGAGCCGTTGCGGACGCTTTTCAAAGACGAGGTACGCCAGCTCGGGCTCTCGCTCGGCCTGCCCGAGGCGATGGTGTGGCGGCACCCGTTCCCCGGCCCCGGTTTGGCGATCCGGATCATCGGCGCGGTGTCGGCCGACCGGCTGGCCGTGCTTCGTGCCGCCGACCTGATCGCTCGCGAGGAGCTCACCGCGGCGGGGCTCGACCGGGATGTCTGGCAGTTTCCGGTCGTTCTGCTCGCCGACGTGCGGTCGGTGGGCGTCCAGGGCGACGGCCGCACCTACGGCCACCCGGTCGTCCTGCGCCCCGTCTCCAGCGAAGACGCGATGACGGCCGACTGGTCCCGCCTGCCGTACGACGTGATCGCCCGGATCTCCACCCGCATCACCAACGAGGTGCCCGAGGTCAACCGGGTGGTGCTGGACGTGACAAGCAAGCCGCCGGGCACGATCGAGTGGGAGTGATCAGGCGGTCGGACCGGCCGGCGGGTGCGCCGGCCAAGCGGGTGCGTCGATGGGCTCTTCCGGCATCAGAAACCACATGACCGGGTACGCGAGCGCGGCAACCCCGGCGGTGAGCAGCGTCGCCACCGCGAAGATCACGCGAACGAGCACCGGGTCGACATTGAAGTAACGGCCGAGGCCGCTTGCCACGCCCGCGATGATGCGGTCGGTGGTAGGGCGCCTGAGCTGCTTGTAGGGAGGGTTTTCGGTCATGTCTCCACAGTCCTCGCAGGGCGGCCCGACGACCTCGGTGAGCGCCCGGATGCCTACCCTGAGACGCCCCGGATGGGTCCGCGTCTGTCAGGAATCTGACTGTCGTCACAGACTTGTCACCTCATTCGGGAAGAATGCCCCCTGTGACCCCCGCGCTTGAGCCGCTCCGCAGGATCGCGGCCTACGCCGTCGTGTCCGATTCCGACGGGCAGGTGTTGCTCGTGCGCGCCTCGCCCCGCTCAGGCACGCCCGGCGTCTGGTCGCTGCCGGGCGGCGCTGTCGATCACGGCGAGGACCCCAACCACACGGTCGTCCGCGAGACCGCGGCCGAGACCGGCCTCTCGGTGAGCGTGACCGGGCTGCGCGACGTGCTGGCGGACATGCGGGCCCTCCCGCACCGGGGCATCACGATCCACACCGACCGGCTGATCTACGACGTGACCGTGCGCGGCGGCACGCTCTGCGACCGCGTCGGGCAGCCCACCGACCTGGCCCGGTGGCACACGGTCGACGGGGCGAGAGGGCTGTCGCTGCGGCCGTTCACCGCGACCGCGCTGGGCCTGCCGGCGGACGCGGTCGACGTGCGGCCGGACGAGGCGCCCGACTTCCCGTCGTTCTACGCGGTGCCCGGTCCGGACGGGCTGCACCGCGCCCAGCGCTTCGCGGCCTACGCGGTCGCGACCGATCCCGCGGGCCGCGTCCTGCTGACCAAGGTCGCCGACGGGTACCCCGGCGCCGGCTGCTGGCACCTGCCCGGCGGCGGCACCGACTACGGCGAGCAGCCCGGCGCGGCGCTGATCCGCGAGCTGCTGGAGGAGACCGGACAGCGGGGCCGCCTGGTCGAGCTGCTGGGCGTGGCGAGCCACCGTGACGCCGCCTCGCTCGGCCCCGAGGGGTACCCGATCGACTGGCACGGCGTGCGCGCGTTCTACCGCGTCGTCGTGGAGTCGCCGGCGGCGCCCAGCGTGGGAGATGTCGGCGGCTCGACGTCGGAGGCCCGCTGGTTCGGCCGTGACGAGCTGTACGCGTTGAAGGCGCACGAGCTCACCGAGGTCACCGCCGAGGCAATGCGCGCGGCTCGGCTTTGAGGCGGATCGCCGCTTACGGCGTCTGCCGCAACGGCGAAGGGCGCGTGCTCCTGGTGCGCGGCTCGGCGATCGCCGACCTCCCGGGCGTGTGGCAGATCCCAGGCGGCGGCATCGAGCACGGCGAGCATCCGGCCGACGCGGTGGTACGCGAGTTCGCCGAGGAGACCGGCCTCGCCGTGGCGGTCACCGCGCTGCGGGCGGCCGTCTCGGACGTGCTGTGGGGCTTGCACACCGACCGTGTGATCTACGACGTGACCGTGCGCGGCGGCAGCCTGCGCGACGAGCTCGACGGCACCACCGACCTGGCCGCCTGGGTGGCGCCGGGCGAGCTGGCCGGGCTGGCGCTGGTGCCGTTCACCGCTGAGGTCCTGGGGCTCGCGCCCGAGCCGGTCACCGGTCCCGCACCGGCACACATCAGCCCGCCGCCGGTGGATCCGCGCCCGACCCGCGGCCAGCGCTTCGCCGCGTACGGCGTGGCCACCGACCCCGCCGGCCGCCTGCTGCTCACGCAGATCGCCGACGGGTACCCGGGCGCGGGCAAGTGGCACCTGCCGGGCGGCGGTACCGACCACGGCGAGCAGCCGGCCACAGCCCTGCTGCGCGAGCTCGCCGAGGAGACCGACCAGGTCGGGCGGATCAGCGAGCTTCTCGACGTGACCCACATGCGCAACCCGCGGGCGGTGGGGCCGGAGGGCTACCCGATCGACTGGCACGCGGTGAGGGCGACATACCGCGTGATCGTGGATAAACCGGATGAACCGCGCGTAACCGAGGCGGCCGGTGGCTCGACGGCGCGGGCCGGCTGGTTCGACCTGGCGGAGGCGGCCACGCTGCCATTGACGGATGTGGCGGCCGCCGCCGTATCGCACTTGACGGCCGGTTTGGGTAGCACCGGCTAGAATGTGAGGCTGCGTATTTTCGCGGGCGGGCCCACCAGGGGTTCGCTGGCGAGGGTCCGCTCGGCTATCGCCAAGCCAGCCGGACTGTGCGATGGTGTAGGCCGCGTGCGACCGGGCGGCCGTCGAGGCGGCGGACAAACCGATCCGGTCATGGAGGGATACGTGCCGAGAGCCCCCTGGCGCCGGCGTCGTGCGATGGACAGTCCACGCCCTGGAGGGCGCCGCTGGGCAGGGCGTTTGCGCCGCAGCGGCTCGTTCGCCCGGCAGGTGCTGCTGGTCCGCGTCGGCCGGCGTCGGCCGGATTCGATCTCCGGTTCCACGGTTGTCGTGCCGGCCCATTTCGACTCGGTGGCCGACGACGAGATCGAGTCGCTTCTGCCGGTGAGCCCGGCTCCCGCAGGCGCGGCCGTGAGCGGCGGCACCATCCCGCTGCTCCCGGGCGAGCACACCCCGGCACGCCGGGCCATGTTCGCGCTCGTCAACGTCTGCACGCTCAGCAGCCTCTCGCTCGGCCTGCTCGCCATCTTCCTGTCCATGCAGGGCGACGTGCGGGCCGGTGCCGTGTGCCTGATCGCCTGCGTGGCGTTCGACGGCCTGGACGGTGCGCTGGCCCGCCGCTTCGGGGTGGTCAGCCCCTTCGGCGCCCAGATGGACTCGCTGGCCGACATGTGCTCGTTCGGCCTGGCCGCGCCCGTCGTCGTGTACGCGTCGCTGTCCGGCACCGTGCCCGCCGCGGCCGCCGCGGCCACGTGCGCGCTGGTCGCCGGGTGCGCGGCCATCCGCCTGGCGCGTTTCAACGTCTCGCCCAAGGACGGCCGCTTCTTCTGCGGCGTGCCCACCACCATGGTCGCCGCCGTGCTCGCTCTCGGCGTGCTGATCGAGCTGCCCCTGTCGGGCGCCGCTCAGCTGGCCGGTGTGGCACTGCTTGCGTTCGCGATGGTCTCCAGCTTCCCCTACGCCAAGATCGCCCGCCTGATCAAGCTGCCGCCGTGGCTGTGGCTGCTCCCGGTCGTCGGCGCGATGGTCGATCCCCGCCTGACCTTCGCCGCGATCGTGGTCGGCTACGTGGCCAGCGGCCCGGTCCTCTGGCTGCGCCACCGCCACGCCGCCTGAGGGATCAGCTTCAAGAGATCTTGAGCTACCGCGACGTCCGTCGTGGTCCGGACCGTTGCGCGCGCGTTCCCGCGGCCTCACCCTTCGCGGTGGCCGAGGGACCCCCTGTGATCGTGGACGTCCGTGCCCCTCACAGGGCAGCTGACGTCCACGATCCGCGGGGCGGGCCGCGTCAGGTCCAGCGGGCGATCACCGATGCGCCACCCACGACCCGGTCTCCCGGCGCGACCAGCGGCTCGGCAGCGGCCGCGGGCAGGTAGACGTCGGTGCGGGAGCCAAAGCGGATCAGGCCGAAGCGCTCGCCCTTGGCAAGCAGGGCGCCCACCGGCGCGCGCTGCACGATGCGGCGGGCCACCAGGCCGGTCCGTTGGGCGACCACGACCGTGCCGCGGGCGGTGTCCAGCACCGTGTAGGCCGCGACGTTGTGCTCGGCCTCGGGCCGCATGGCCGCCGCGAAACCGCCGTCCGTCACGAAGTGGTCGACCACGCGCCCGGCGACCGGGGCGCGGTTGACGTGCACGTCGAACACGGACAGGAAGACCGCGATCCGCAGGAACTCGCCCGGCCCGAAGCGGTCGTCGTGCAGCCGCTCGACGGAGAGCACCTTGCCGTCGCTCGCCGCCACGACCGCGCCCTGGTCCTCGGGAACGTCGCGCTCCGGGTCGCGGAAGAACGCGGCCACCGGCGCGGCCGCCAGCGCGGGCACCAGCCACAGCCGCGACTTGGGGCGGGCCAGCCGGGCGAGCGCGGCAAGGCCGAGCGTGATGCCGGCGGCGGCCACGCCGTTGGAGTCGATGTGCATGGTGCGGGTGAGCGGCACGCTCGACGGCCGGTACGCGGGGGCGATGTGCCCGGCCAGCGCGGAGGTCGCGGTGGTGAAGCGCAGGCGGTGCACGCGCAGCGGCGGGTTGTTGCGCACCACCAGGTCGGAGCCGACGCCGAAGAGCGCGGCCTGCCGGTCGAGCTCGGCCGCTGCGCCGCCGGTCACGCCGGTGGCCACGGACAGGATGCCACCCTCGACGAGGTACTTGGTGAGGCCCTCGATCGTCGCCCGCGCCTCCTCGGCGGAGCCCCGCAGCGGCTCGGCCACGATCACGACGTCTGCCGGGTCCGCCTCGGCGAGCGAGTCAGCCACCCGGACCCGCTCGCTCACCCACCGGCTCTGCGCCGCGATGTGGTCCCGGAGGGCGCCCGCCCCGGACGCCTCCGCCGGCACGGCGGTGAGCGTGTCGCCGGGCAGCATGCCCTCGATGGCGGCGGTCAGCGTGGCGGAACGGCCGTGCGCGCCGACGACGAGGCCAGACTTGGGGCCGTTGTGGCGGGCCAGCTCGCTGGCGAGGGTGCGCGCGGCGCGGGCGGCGGTGCGGGTTTGTGTCACGCGCCCCAGCATAGGCCGCCCCGGCAGCCATCAGGGCGTCCCACCGCCCACGGGGAACGGCTGGGACGCCCTGATGATCAACGCTAGGCGTTGTCTCGCTTGGTGATCTCCGGCGCGCCGCTGACCGGCGGCAGGTACGGCGTCTGCGGGCCGGCGAGCAGCTCGCGCACGATGTCGGCGTGCAGCTCGGCCGGGAGGCCGCTGACCGGGGCGAGTGCCGGCTCCGGCGCCGGGGCCGGCTCGGCCGGTGGTGGCGGCGGGTCGCCCTTGCCCGAGCGGAGCGCGCCCATCAGGCCCAGCGCGCCGAGGAAGATCAACGCACCGGCCACGAACCAGCCGACGGCCGGCAGCGGCAGGTCGAAGAGCTGTGCGATGAACCACCAGGCCGCTATGGACAGGAAGAGGAGTGCGAACGTCAGGGAGACGCCATCAGTACGGTGCGGCTTCATCGGTGCACCTCCGCCGAGCCCGCGTTGATCTTGATCGTGATGTTGAGCTTGCCGCCGCCCTCGCCGTCGGAGCCGAGGTCGACGACCTCACCGGGCGAGGCCTGGAAGCCACTTGCGTTGTTTTCGAAGATGTTCGCGTCACCCGCGTTGACCTCGGCGTGCACCGTGGTGTCCACATTGGGGGGCACGATCACCTCGAGGTCGCCGAAGCTCACGTGTACGGTCAGCGACTCGTCCTGGTCGGTGAAGTCCACCTTGGACAGATCGAGGACCGCGCTGCCGAAGTTGTGCTCGAACCGCTCGGGCATGGCCTGCGCGCTGACCGGCTGCCAGAAGACGTCGGTGCCCGAGGTGTCGTACCGGCCGACCTGGCTCTCGGCGATGGTCGAGATGCCCAGTGCCGCCGCGGCGATGAAGCCGAGCGCGATCAGCCACCGACCCCGCCCGAACCAGGCGCCGACAAGCAGGCCCAGCGCGACCGTCACGAGCACGCCGAAGAAGTACGTGGAGGGCGTGATGCTGATGGCGTTGGCCAGGTCGAGCGCGGCGACCACGCCGAGCGCCACGAAGATCAGCGAAAACGTCGCGGCGCCGAGCGGTGAACGCTCCTTGGGCGGCTTCGGCGGCTTGGGCGGCGGGACCGGAGGCCCGCTGTAGCTGGGTGGGTAGGGGCCCGGCCCGGCGTACGGCCCGTGCGGCGCGAACGGCTGGCGGTATCCACCGGGCGGCGGCCCGGGCGGCGCGGGCGGGAAGGGTGGACCCGACCGGTGCGGCGGACGCGGCGACATCGGCGGCGGGCTTGGAGGCTGCATGTGCGGCACCGGAGGGGTCGGGGCACCGGCGGCGGTGCCGAGGGTGGGGGAGGGAAGGTGGCGGTCTGCGCGTACGGCCCGGAGGGAGCGGCGTGGCCAGGGCCGGGCGGCGGCTGGTGCGGGTAGGGCGGTGCGGCCGGCTGCCACGGCCGCCCCGCCCCGAACGGCACCTCACCCCCGCTGGGTGCCGCCGGGGCGGAGCGGCCAGGCTTCCGGTTGAGCAGCAGTGCCCCACCGATGAGCACCGCGGCGCCCAGCACCACTGCCCGGAAGCCGTCCGTAACGATCAGACCGAACATCACCACGACCAGTACGGCCAGGATGATCACCATGACCGGCGACATGCTCGACCGGCCGCGGCCCAGCATCGACTCCACCGGCGAGGCCGAGTCGCCTTCGGCCGGGATGATGAGCCACGCGGCGAGGTAGACGAGGATGCCGATGCCGCCGAAGAAGCCGAGCACGGCAAGGAGCACCCGCCACAGCACAGGGTCCGTGTTGGTGGCCCGCGCGATTGCGGCGCAGACCCCGGCGATGTACCGGCCCTGGCGCGGGCGGACCAGCCCGTATCGCGAGGTGAAAGCGGCCATGCTCGGGTCGTCGGCTCCCGGCGGAGGCGTGGTACCCGCGCCGGGTCGTGGCGGAGGTGGCGGCGTGCCGGCACCGGGCGGCGGAGGAGGTGTTGCCTGCTCGCCCCCCACGGGCGTGTCCCGAAGCGTCGGGTCGGCCGCCCACCGGTCGGCCGCCGGCTCGTCTGTCCGCACGTCGGCTGTGGGCTCGTCCGCTCGCACGTCGGCTGTGGGCTCGTCCGCCCGCACCTCGGCTGTCGGCTCGTCACCCGCCACGGAGGCGGGACCCGCCGAGGCTCCGGCCTCCGAAGGCGCGGGCGTCGCGGGCGAGGGCTGGGTCGTGTCGTCGTCCCCCGGTCGGCGGGCCTGGGCACCTTCATCCGTCATGTGTTCGATCCTCGCCGCTACCGCACCCGAACAGCCTCAGGCACCAACCCTGACCCCACCCTGAGATCTTCGGCGCCAATGTCCGGGGCGTCCCCGTGGCCAGGGGGACGTTCCTCGTGTGACGATCGGTGAGCAGGTAGCCAACCAGTAGGCAGGAGCGGAGCGATCGTCACCGTCGGGACCCAGCAGCCCCGCCTCACCCGTTCCCGCGACCAGCGCGTCGTGGCGGGAGTGGCGTCGGGCCTCGCGCGCCACCTGGGTATCCCCGTGGTGCGGGTGCGCATCGCGTTTGTGGTCCTGCTCCCGCTCAGCGGGCTGGCACTGCTGCTCTACGCGGCGTTCTGGGCGGTGCTGCCCCTCCAGGAGCGTACGGCCGAGGAGCCGCCTCGGCGCAACTTCATGCATCTGCTCCCGTTCGTGGCGATCGGGCTTGGCCTGCTGCTGGTGCAGACGCTCGCGTTCGGGTTCGGCGCGCTGGGCGTCACCGGCCTGGCCGGGTGGCTCGTCGCGATCATCGCGGTCGGTGCCGGTGTGATCTGGCACGAGTCGGATCCCGAGCGCCGCCGCCAGTGGAGCGAGACGCTGCCCCGCGTGCCGTGGCTGGGCGCGGTGGTCGACGAGAGCGACCGCCGGGCGTTCCTGCTCCGGTTCATCGGCGGCGGCGTGCTCGTCTCGGTCGGCATCATCGGTGTCGTCGCCGTGTACTCGCCGGCGGAAAACTTCGGCGCCGTCATCAACGGCATCATCTTCGCGCTCGTCGGCCTCGCCGGCGTGGCGGTCGTGGCCGGCCCGGTGCTGTGGCGCACGTACAACCAGCTGCGCACCGAGCGCGAGGGGCGCATCCGGGAGACCGAGCGGGCCGAGCTGGCCGCGATGGTGCACGACCAGGTGCTGCACACGCTCGCACTCATCCAGCGCAACGCCGGTGACGTCAAGGCGGTGCAGCGGCTGGCCCGAGGGCAGGAGCGGAGCCTGCGCAACTGGCTCTACCGGCCGGTCGCCTCGCCCAACGAGCGGTTCGCCGCCGCGCTGGAGCAGGTGGCGGCCGAGGTCGAGGACACGTACGCGATCACGGTGGAGACGGTCGTCGTGGGCGACCGCCAGACCGACGAGCGGGTCGGCGCGCTGGTGGCCGCCGCTCGCGAGGCCTTGGTCAACGCGGCCCGCCACGCCAAGGTGCAGACCGTGTCCCTCTACGCGGAGGTCGAGCCGGATCAGCTGAGCGTTTTCGTGCGCGACCGGGGCGCCGGCTTCGACCCTTCCACGGTGGAGGATCATCGACATGGCGTCCGCGGTTCGATCATCGGGCGTATGCAGCGGCACGGTGGGCGCGCGAAAATCATCAGCGAGCCCGGGGACGGCACCGAGGTACGCCTTTTCCTCCCGGCCACACGGGAGAGCGTCACCACTGGGAAGGACGCGTCATGAGCGACGAGCAGACCGAGCAGCGCCGGCTGAGGGTGTTCCTCGTCGATGACCACGCGATGTTCCGCGCCGGCGTCCGTGCCGAGCTGGGTGTCCACGTGGACGTCGTCGGTGAGGCGAGCACGGTGAGTGAGGCGGTCACCCGCATCGCGGCGATGGAACCGGACGTGGTGCTGCTCGACGTGCACATGCCGGACGGTGGCGGCCGGGCGGTTCTCGACGCGATGCGCCGTAGCCACCCGCAGGTCCGTTTCCTCGCGCTGTCTGTCTCCGACGCGGCCGAGGACGTGATCGGCCTGATCCGCGCCGGCGCCCGCGGCTACGTCACCAAGACCATCTCGCCGGACGAGCTGGCCGCCGCGATCCGCCGGGTTGCCGAGGGCGACGCGGTGTTCAGCCCGCGGCTGGCAGGCTTCGTGCTCGACGCGTTCGCCGCGCGCCCTGATGCGCCGATGGCCGACCCCGAGCTCGACCAGCTGACCAACAGGGAGCGCGAGGTGCTGCGGCTGCTCGCCCGGGGCTACGCGTACAAGGAGATTGCCAAGGAGCTCTTCATCTCCATCAAGACGGTGGAGACCCACGTTTCGAACGTGCTCCGCAAGCTCCAGATGTCCAACCGCTACGAGCTTTCCCGCTGGGCCGCGGACCGCCGCCTGGTCTAGGCCGTGTTTTCGTAAAGTTCGGCGCCATTGGTTGAGGGTGGCGGTAGTGCTCGCGGTTGGCGTTGCTGGTGCACGGCTTGTCGGCCAGCGGCCTGCTGGTGCGCCCGGCTGGTCGTGGAATCCACACCTACCGTCCGGCAGGTCTTTCCGCCGCGTCGGCGTGCGCTTGCGTGTGCCACGGCGCATACAGCCCCGGCATGTCCCGACCCGGCGTCCCGGCACGCACGGCCCGACCCGACCGCGCAGGCAACACAGGCGGCAGCACCGCCCACTGCGCGTTGGTCAGATCGTGCCGCCTCGCTGCCACCACGCTGGCTACGAGGTCTCCGTCGGATCATGCGTCGCCGTCGGAAGCCCCGTAGCTGCCTAGCCTGGACCCGCCGACCGGTCACGTGATCCGTCGAAGGAGGCCGCGACCGCCTACCAAGAGGCTGCGCCGGCCAGCTGGTCCGCGTGGACGCCAAGAGGATAGGCAGCATCCCCGCCACCCGGCTGGCCTGCAGCGAGGTCGCGCCCGTGAGAGCGATAGCAGGGCATCCACCATTCAACGGCTGATGACCGACAACGCCTTGGTCATCGCGCGACGTCGGCCAGGGCTTATAACTGGCCTTATGGCCGGATATAGGTGAGGTTACGGAACTGACGCTGGCGAAATTGGGCATTGGGGGCTAATGGCGCGGCAGGCGGAGTGGATCACGGCTCGCGCGATTCATCATTGCCATTTGATCAGTCGCTGAGAAACGCGCGAGCTGTGGTGGAGAACAGAATCTTGGCCCGGTGTGCCCCGATCCCGCACCGCGGCTTACCGGTCACCACATTTACCTGCGGGTCTCGGGTTTTGTCGCGCGGACCCGGCAGCGGAGGTCGGGGATCTCGGCGAGCCCTGGCGAGCCGCCGACCTCCGCGGTGCCCGCGGGAGCATGCGGTCCGCAACTGGCGCGGACCGGGGCACATCTGCCTGAATGAGGGTCGCGGCGCCGCCGCCGGTCGAGGGACGTGGCGCCACCGCGAAGCTTTGATCACGCGCGTGCGTGGCTATTCCGTGCGGAGGACCGTGTAGGCCTCCGCGAGCCGGCCCGGCGGCAGGCCGGCGGCCTCGGCGGTCGCGACCATGCGGTCGCGGAGCCAGCCGCCGTCGAGGTCCAGATGCGCGGTCTGCGAGACGTGCGCGCGCAGGGCCTCGATCTTGCGGGGGTACGCGTCCGTGACGTCCACGGCGTGGTCGGGGCTGGGGCCGCCGGAGTACCAGACCTCGCGCACCACCCACGGCTCCAGCCCCGCCTCGAGCAGCTCGGGATGGGCGAAGGGGTTGCGGGAGTCGGGGTAGATCGCGCACGTCGTGGCCTCGCCGACCGCCAGGTGGTCGGGGTGGCTCGGTCCGGAGAGGCGTTCCCACCGGCGCAGCGGGCTGCTGGTGAGAATGCGGTCAGGCCGGAACCGGCGGATCGCCGCCGTGATGTCGCGGCGCAGCTCGAACGTGGGTGTGAGCTGGCCGTCCCGGTATCCGTCCAGGAAGTCGACCTGCTTGACCCCGAGGGCCGCGGCCGCCGCGCGCTGTTCGTTTTCGCGGATCAAGGGCATTTGATCTCGTGGGGTGTCGTCGAAGCCGCCGGCGTCGCCGCGCGTCACGATGAGGTAGGCCACATCGATGCCCGCACCCACCCAACCGGCTACGGTGCCGGCCGAACCGAAGTCGATATCGTCGGGATGCGCGAACACGGCTAGTACGCGCTGAACGTCGGAGAGTGCGGGTGCGGAGGCAGGGAACGTCACAACAACCGATGGTACGACGGAGCCATGGTCGTCCGTTCGTCCGAGAAGATCCTGGTCAGAGCCTCATGATCTTGGTGAAACATGATCTTTACACAGTATCGGCCGCGTCCCGGCAGAATATCGGGTTGATAACGCTCCTTCACGATGGTGGGCGGGCGGTGTCACAGTGTCAGCACCTCACCCGCCCCGCACCAGCGCCCAGGAGGCATGGTCATGCACGCAGACGCCGCACCCAAGGCTGTCCGCGATCCAGTAGCCTCCCTGGCGTTCCGCGCGTCGGCGGTGGTGACGGCCGATCTCAGCGGATCATCAACCTGCCAGGTCATCGCGCGTACCAGGCGATGACCCAGATGGCAGCGACGCCGCGGAACCGTCGGGCGGCACCGACCCGTAGCTGTGCGAAAAATCTGAGGAACGACAGCGAATCACTCAAGGGAGGCCCTGAGAAATGAGAGTCTCGAAGCGTGCGAGCGCGGCTGCCGCAATCGCGGCTGTCGCACTCGTCGCGGCAGGCTGCGGCGGCGGAGACGACGATTCGGACACCAGCGGCAACACGGACAAGACCGCGAATGGTGCCATCACCATTGACGGCACGCAGCCGGCGAACCCGCTGCTGCCGAGCAACACCAGCGAGACCGGTGGCGGCGACATCCTCGACTTCATGTGGACCGGTCTGATCAACTACCCGCCGGGTGGCGGTGACCCGGTCAACGCGGTCGCCGAGTCGATCGACACGACCGACGCGCAGACCTACACGGTGAAGATCAAGAAGGGTGTCAAGTTCCACGACGGCACCGAGGTCAAGGCGAAGAACTTCATCGAAGCCTGGAACTTCACCGCCAACTCGGAAAACGGCCAGCAGCAGGCGAGCTTCTTCAGCGACATCGCCGGCTACGAAGACGTGCACACCGAGGACCCGGACGGCGAGGAGGGCCCGCAGAAGGCTCCGCCGCCGAAGGCGCAGACCATGTCCGGTCTCGCGTCGGTCGACGACTACACCTTCACGATCAAGCTGGCCGCCGCCAACTCGATCTTCCCGGTGAAGCTCGGCTACAGCGCGTACTACCCGATGCCGGACTCCTTCTTCGCCGCCTCCGACAAGAACGAGTGGGGCAAGAAGCCGGTCGGTAACGGCCCGGTCAAGTTCGTCTCGTGGTCGGACAACGTCGAGATCAAGCTGACCCGCTTCGACGAGTACACGCTCGACGACAAGGTCAAGATCAAGGACGTCACGGTCAAGCTGTACCAGGAGGACACCGCGGCGTACGCGGACCTGCAGGCCAACAACCTCGACTTCCAGCAGCAGGTGCCGGCCTCGGCGCTCGCGGGCGAGAAGTGGAAGTCGGACCTGGGCAACCGCGCCCTGGACGTGCCGATCCCGGTGCAGCAGCTGATCGCCTTCCCGATCTACGACAAGCGGTTCCAGAACAAGGACCTGCGTCGCGCCGTGTCGCTGTCGATCAACCGGGAAGAGATCGCGTCGAAGATCTTCTTCAACACGCGCAAGCCGTCCACCAACTGGGCCGCGCCGGGCACCCCGGGTGCCGAGGCGTTCGCCTGCTCGACCTGCAAGTACGACCCCGAGGCCGCCAAGGCGGCGCTGCAGGCGGCTGGTGGCTTCCAGGGCGAGATGGTGCTGTACTACAACGCCGACGCCAGCCACAAGGACTGGATGGAGGCGGCTGCCAACAGCGTCGCGTCCACGCTCGGCATCAAGGTTCGCGCCGAGGGTATGCCGACGTTCGCGGTGTTCCGCCAGAACATCGACGCCCACAAGATGACCGGCCCGTACCGCGCCGGCTGGCAGGCGGACTACCCGGCCGCTGAGAACTGGCTCGGCCCGCTGTACGTCACCGGTGGTGGCTCGAACGACGGTCTGTACAGCAACGCGCAGGTCGACGCTCTCTACAAGGAGGGCTCGCAGGCTGCTGACGAGGCTGCGGCGAACGCCAAGTTCGCTGAGGCCATCAAGATCGTTGACGAAGAGGTTCCCTCGATCCCCGTCGTCTCGGTCTCGCAGCAGTCGGGTATCTCCAACCGGATCGCGAGCAGCGTGAAGACCAACTGGGTCGGCTCGATCGACCTGTCCACGGTCGAACTCGTCTGATTCACCAGTATCAACACCTCAGAGTCCGGCCTACCATCAATCGGTAGGCCGGACTCCTGGGGGTTACAACCCGGTGACGTGCGGCCACCCCCTCGTGCGTCGCCCCCACCCTGTCCCGGCGTCAATCAGGACGCCCCGTCTGGAGGACCCATGGGCCGTTATGTGTTGAGGCGGCTGCTCCAGCTCATCCCCGTCTTCTTCGGGACGACGCTGCTGATCTACTGGCTGGTCTGGGCGGTCCCCGGCGACCCGTTTGCCGGCAAGTGCGGCGAGCGTGCCTGTCCGGACTCGTACATCCAGTTCATGACCGACAAGTACCACCTGGACGACCCGTGGCCGATCCAGTACCTCTACTACATGGGTCACCTGCTGACCGGTGACTTCGGTCAGACGTTCGGCGGCCGGGAGATCAGCGAGATCATCGCCCAGGCGTACCCCAACACGCTCAAGCTCGCGCTCGTCGCCCTCATCATCGAGGCGATTATCGGCCTCACCGCCGGTATCCTCACCGGCCTGCGGCGCAACGGCTTCCTGGACAACCTGGTCCTGGTCTCCACGCTCTTCCTGCTGGCCATCCCGACCTTCGTCAGCGGCTTCCTGCTCCAGTACCTGCTGGGCGTGCAGATCGGCATCATCAACCCGACGGTCTCCAGCGGCGCGCCGATCAACGAGCTGATCGTTCCCGGCTTCGTGCTGGGCAGCATCTCGATGGCGTACGTGGCCCGGCTGACCCGCACCAGCATCGCGGAAAACTCGCGCTCCGACTACGTGCGCACCGCGGTCGCCAAGGGCCTCCCGCAGCGCAGGGTCGTCGGCGTACACCTGCTCCGAAACTCGTTGATCCCGGTGATCACCTTCCTCGGCACCGACCTCGGCTCCCTGATGGGCGGGGCGATCGTGACGGAAGGGATCTTCAGCATCAACGGGATTGGTCGGGAGGTCTACCGGGCTATCGTTACCAAGGAGAGCGCGACCGTTGTCGGAATCGTGGTCGTCCTGGTGATGGTCTACCTGTTGATGAACCTCCTGGTCGACCTGCTCTACGCCGCACTCGACCCGAGGATCCGCTATGAGTGACCCCACGTCTGGCTCCCTGGTCACCTCGCCCGCCGAGCAGCCCGGTGTCGTCACCGACACCGTTCCCTCCACCTCCGCGCCGCCCAAGGGCAAGAAGGAAAAGCCGCGCGGCCTGCTCGGCGACGCGTGGTACGACCTGCGCCGCAAGCCGCTGTTCTGGATCTCCGCCGGCTTCATCGCGCTTTTCGTGCTGATGGCAGCGGTCCCGTGGCTGTTCACCAGCGGCAGCCCCACCGAAGGCAGCCTGAGCCGCAGCCTCGAGGGCCCGGGTGCCAACGGCTGGTTCGGATACGACATCCAGGGTCGCGACATCTACAGCCGCGTGATCTACGGCGCTCGCGCCTCGATCATCGTCGCGGTGACCGCCACGCTCGGCACCGTGCTGATCGGCGCGTCGGTCGGCGTGCTCGCCGGTTTCCGGGGCGGCTGGATCGACGCGCTGCTCTCCCGGCTGGCCGACGTGTTCTTCGGCATCCCGTTCGTGCTCGGTGCGATCGTCATCCTCTTCACGTTCAACCCGCGCGGCGCAGGCTCCAACGAGTACAAGATCATGGGCCTGGTCATCCTTGCCCTGTGCCTGCTCGTCTGGCCGGTCTCCATGCGGATCATGAGATCGAGCGTGCTGGCGGCCAAGCAGGCCGACTACGTGGTCGCCGCCCGCGCGATGGGCGCCAGCAACTCGCGGATCATCTTCAAGCACCTGATCCCGAACTGCCTCGCCCCGGTGCTGGTCTACTCCACGATCCTCGTCGGCGCCTTCATCGGCGCGGAGGCCACGCTCTCGTTCCTCGGTGTGGGTCTCCAGTCGCCGGTGGTCTCGTGGGGCGTCATGATCAGCGACTCTCAGCAGTACATCCGGGTCGCGCCGTACTGGCTGCTGTTCCCCTCGGCGTTCCTCGTCGTCGCTGTGCTGAGCTTCGTGATGCTCGGCGAGGCGGTCCGCGAGGCCCTCGACCCGAAGCTGCGGTAGGAGACACCGTTGTCCAACGTCTACGTAGCCGACCAGCCTGAAGCGGCTCGCGAAGGGCGGCCCACCGGCCGCCTCCTCGAGGTCGAAGACCTCCGCGTGGAGTTCCGTACGCGCGACGGCGTCGCCAAGGTCATCAACGGCGTCACCTACCACGTCGACGCCGGCGAGACGCTCGCCGTGCTCGGCGAGTCGGGCTCCGGCAAGAGCGTGACCGCACAGACCATCATGGGCATCCTCGACACCCCGCCCGGCTTCGTCACCGGCGGCGAGGTCCGCTTCCACGGCAAGGACATGCTCAAGATGTCCGCCGAGGACCGGCGCCGCATCCGTGGCGAGGGCATCGCGATGGTGTTCCAGGACGCGCTCTCGTCGCTCAACCCGGTCTTCACGGTCGGGTTCCAGATCGCGGAGCAGTTCCGCATCCGGCGGGGCATGAGCCGGCGCGACGCCAAGATCCGTGCGGGCGAGATGCTCGACCAGGTCAAGATCCCGAACGCGAAGCAGCGGCTCAACGAGTACCCCCACCAGTTCTCCGGCGGTATGCGGCAGCGCGTGATGATCGCGATGTCGCTGGCCCTCGACCCCGAGGTGCTGATCGCGGACGAGCCCACCACCGCCCTCGACGTGACGGTGCAGGCCCAGATCATGGACCTGCTCGCCGAGCTGCAGCGCGAGCGGCAGATGGGCCTGATCCTCATCACGCACGACCTCGGCGTCGTGGCCGACGTGGCCGACCGGATCGCGGTCATGTACGCCGGCCGCATCGTCGAAGAAGCCAACGTCTACGAGCTGTACGCGAAGCCGGCCCACCCGTACACGATCGGGTTGCTCGAGTCGATCCCGCGCATCGACGAAAAGGGGCAGCAGCTCCGGACCATCCGCGGCCTCCCGCCGAGCCTGCTGAAGATCCCCTCCGGCTGCCCGTTCCACCCGCGCTGCCCCATGGCACAACCCGTGTGCCCCGAGAAGGTGCCGCCGCTGCTCCAGCTCGGGCCCAGCCGGGCCAGCGCCTGCCACTTCGCCGAGGAGCTGGTAAACCGTGACTGAGCCGATCCTCCAGGTCCGCGACCTGGTCAAGTACTACCCGGTCACCCGCGGCGTGGTCTTCAAGAAGACGATCGGCCATGTGCAGGCGGTCGACGGCGTCTCGTTCGACCTGCGCAAGGGCGAGACGCTCGGCATCGTGGGCGAGTCGGGCTGCGGCAAGTCGACGCTGGCCAAGGTGCTGATGCACCTGGAGCACCCGACGAGCGGCAGCGTCGACTTCAACGGCCAGAACATCTACAAGCTGGGCGCTACCGGCCTGCGGCGGCTGCGCCGCAACATCCAGCTGGTGATGCAGGACCCGTACACGTCGCTCAACCCCCGGATGACCGTCGGCGACCTGATCGGCGAGCCGTTCGAGATCCACCCGGAGGTGGCGCCGAAGGCGAGCCGGCGGCAGAAGGTGCAGGAGCTGCTGGAGGTGGTCGGGCTCAACCCCGAGCACATCAACCGCTACCCGCACCAGTTCTCCGGCGGCCAGCGCCAGCGCATCGGCATCGCCCGCGCGCTCGCGCTGCGTCCCGAAATCATCGTCTGTGACGAGCCGGTGAGCGCGCTGGACGTGTCCATCCAGGCCCAGGTGATGAACCTGCTGGAGAAGCTCCAGAACGAGTTCGGCCTGTCGTACATCTTCATCGCGCACGACCTGTCGGTGGTCCGCCACCTTGCCGACCGCGTCGCGGTGATGTACCTCGGCAAGATCGTCGAGCTGGGCACCGAGGACGAGATCTACGAGCGGCCGACCCACCCGTACACGCAGGCGCTGCTCTCCGCCGTGCCGGTGCCCGACCCGAACAGCCGGAAGAACAAGGCGATCATCCGCCTGACCGGCGACGTGCCGAGCCCGACCAACCCGCCGTCCGGCTGCCGGTTCCGTACGCGCTGCTGGAAGGCCCAGGAGGTCTGCGCCCGCGAGGTGCCGCTGCTCGAGGTCCGCAGCGGCTCCGACCACCCGAGCGCCTGCCACTTCGCCGAGAAGCGCGAGATCGTGGTTTCGCACGAGGCCGGCGACCTCACCGAGCTGCCGACCCGCACCCTCTAGGACCCGACGCCGCAGCCCGCCCGCTTCCCGGGCGGGCTGCTCGGCGCGCGTGGGCTGCTCGGCGTGCGTGGGCTGCTCGGCGTGCGTGGGCTGCTCGGCGTGCGTGGGCTGCTCGGCGTGCGTGGGCTGCTCGGCGTGCGTGGGCTGCTCGGCGCGCGTGGGCCTTTCGGCGCGCGTGGGCTCAAGTTCCGAAAGCGATTTTGAGCTACCGCGATGTTCGTCGTGGTCCGGACCGTTGCTCCCGCGGCCTCACCCTCCGCGCTGGGTCGCGGTTTCGGGCTCTGCGCAGCGCCACGGGGGCTGCGGCCGGTGGGGGCCTCTGCGGGTTCATGCGCTGGCAGCGCCATGGGGTCGCGGCCCACGTGGGTGTCCACGGGCTCAGGGGCCAACGGCGCGGGCGGTGTGGGCTTCCGCGGGTCAGGCTTGGCCAGCGGGCGCGCGCGATAGCGGGCGGTGACCGGCGGTGGGCCTCCGCGGGATTCGGGTGCGGCCAGCGCCACAGGGCTGCGGTCGGAGCGGACCTTCCGCGGGGGTCGGGCTTGGTTGACAGCGCAGCGTTGTGGCGGGCTGGGGCTGGCAGTGAGCCTCTGCGGGCTTAGGTGCGGCGAGCGCGCCACAGGGCTGGCCGGTGGGGTTTCCGCGGCGTCAAGCGCACGCAGCGTCACAGGGCCGCAGCCGGCGTGGGCTTCCACGGTCGGGCTGTGGTCGGCTGTGGGTCTCTGCGGGTGCTCAGGCGCGGCCAGCGCGCCGGGTGTGAGCCTCCGTGGGGTCAGGCGCTGGCAGCGCCACGGGCCGTGTGGGCCTTCCACGTGGTCAGGCAATGGTTAACGGCGCAGCGGTGTGGCGGGGTGGGGTCGGTGGTGGGCCTCCGCGGGCGCAGGCGCGGCCAGCGCCACAAGAGCTGTGGCCCCGGTGTGGGTCTTCGCGGGGTCAAGCGCCGGCAGCGTCACAGGGTCGCCGCCGGCGCGGGCCTTCCGCGGAGTCAGGCTTGGCCAACGACGCGGCGCCACAGCGGGCCCCAGCCGGCGTGGGTCTTCCGCGGAGTCGGGCTTGGCCGACGGCCCGCGGCGCTACAGCGGGCCGCGGCCGGCGCGGAGGATGAGCAGGGCGAGCTGGGTGCCGTCGGCGCCGAGGGCGCTGCGGAAGCGGTCGACGATCTCGCGCTCGCGGGACAGCACGAGGCGCGTGCCGCCGGAAGCGAGGCGGGTGGCGCCGACGCGCTGGGAGAGGCTGGCGCGCTCCTGCCAGAGGGCGATGAGCGCGCTGTCGATCTCGTCGATGCGCTCACGCATCGCGAGGATGCTCTCCGACGCTTCTGGGGCGTTTGTGCCCGTGTCGTCGCTGCTCGCCGGGGTGCCGGGCTGTTCCGCCACATCGGTGGCCATCGGGTACTCCCTGGGTCTTTGTCCGGGTCCACCTGGAGTCCAGAGCGCAAAATGCCCCGGGCTCCAGGAGCCCGGGGCATTTTGTAGGTCTAGTGATCAGGCGCGACCTACGACTGCCGGACTCCCGGAGCCGTAGCTAAAGTAACGCCGTACCTGCTGGATCACGCGCTGAAGTATGCCAGCGGCATCCGGCCCTGGCAAGGAGGGACCCCGGCGTTGCGAGGTCCCTCCTTGTGATTTTCAGGCGGTCTTCGTGATGCGGTTCTGCGGGCCGGGCGCCACCGGCGTGCCCCCGCCCAGGTACGCGACGAGCGCGTCGATGTCGAACCCGGGCGCGGTGGTCCGGTCCGTACCCGCGGTGAGGCGGGTGAACCCGTCGCCACCGTTGGCCAGGAAGTCGTTCGTCGTGACGCGGTACGTGGCGGCCGGGTCGATCGGCGTGCCGTTGAGCGCGATGTTGCTGACCTTGGAGCCGGCGGCGGCGGTCGAGTTGTACGAGTACGTGAAGCCGACCGACGGCTGCAGGATGCGCTGGACCGTCTGCCCGCCGAACCCGACGAACTGCTGCTCCAGCACCTCCTTGATCTGGGCACCCGTGAGCGTCTGGGTGACCACCAGGTTGTTGAACGGCTGCACGGTGAAGCACTCGCCGTACGTGACGTCGCCGGGCGCCTCGCCACCGGGCGAGTTGGCGTACGTCAACGGTGCGCGGATGCCGCCCGGGTTCATGAGGGCGATCTGGGCGCCGGCCGAGGTCGTGTACGCGAGCTGGGCGTCGGCGATCACGTCACCGAGCGCGCTCTCGCCTGCGGCGTTCGCGGCGTTTGTGATGTCCGCCGTGATCTTGCCCACGAGGCGGTTGGCTATGGGCGCGACCGCCGTGCGGTACTTGTCGGCGATCGTCTTGGCGCTCGCGTCGACCAGCGCCGGGTTGCGCACGAACGCGCCGGTGACGTCGGTCTGCCAGCTGCCGTCCGGGTTGCGGACGCCGTTTTCCACGATGACGTTGCGCGCGGCGATCTCGGCGAACCGGCCGCTGCGCTTGTCCAGCGTGAAGTCGATGTCGGTGACCAGCACGCCGTTGCTGCCGGCGCTGGTCACGACCGTCGGCGCGCCGGAGGAGTTGGGCAGCTGGCACGAGTAGAAGCGGTGGGTGTGGCCGGAGACCACGATGCCGAACTCGGGACGCAGCCCGGCGACGATGTTCGTGATCGGGCCGGCGAAGTTGGCACACCCGTCGACCGGCTGCGGGGTGGGCGGGGCCGACTGCGCGCCGCCCTCGTGGATCAGCAGCACGAGCGACTTCACGCCGGCGAGGCGGAGCAGGCCGCCCCACTTGTTCGCCGTCTCGATCTCGTCGCGGAACTCGACGGAGGTGATGCCCGCCGGGTTGACGATCGAGGGGGTGCCCTTGAGCGTCATGCCGACGAAGCCCACCGGTACGCCGTCGACGAGGCGGATGTCCACGGGGAGCAGGAGCGGGAGGCCGCTGTTCTTCCGCACCACGTTGGCGGCGAGGTAGTTGAACTTCGCGCCCTTGAACCCGTCGCCGTCCTGGCAGCCGTCGACCGGGTGGCAGCCGCCGCGCTGGAGGCGCTGCAGCTCGGTCGTGCCCTCGTCGAACTCGTGGTTACCCACCGAGCTGATCTGGAGGCCGGCGTTGTTGAGCAGCTCGATCGAGGGCTCGTCGTGGAACGCGGCGCTGACCAGCGGGGTCGCGCCCACCAGGTCGCCGGCGCCGACGGTGATCGACTCACGCCGCTCCGCCTTGGCCTCGGTGCGCAGCCGCTTGATCCAGGTCGTGAGGTACTCCACGCCGCCGGCGGGGGTGCCGTTGACCAGGCCACCACTGCCGGTGGGCGGGTCGACCGCGCCGTGGAAGTCGTTGAAGCCCAGCAGGTTTCCCTTTGCCGTACGGGCACCCGTGCCGTAGCTGGCCTGCTCGTACGTGACGGAGACCGGAGACATCGGGGTCCAGGCATCGGCCGCCTGGCCGGACTCGGCTGAGTCGGGAGAACTGAACGGCACGGTTGCGACAACGGCCAGCGCGAGGGCGGGCACCGCGAGGTTACGCAGCACCGCCCACCCGCGCGAGCGCGATGGGGTCATGGTGTCTCTCCCTAATGTGCATATGCGCATGTGCGAGAACAACAGAGGCCATGTTTCTCGTCGTCGCATGATCGCACCAGACCCGCTGGGTGACGGTTTAGTAGCCATCCGGCGCGCTGAACGCCGCATCGCCCAGTGGGTGACCGTCGCCGGGAAACGTCGGTGCCCCGGCATAGACTCGGTGCGCGATGCATGCTCTCTTTGACATCCCATCCCCAGGCCCGCAGCAGGGCGCCGCTGCCGAGGGCGACGCCACCGCCGCTCACGAGCCGGAGGCGCAGCCCAAGCGGCCCAGGCGCCCCCGACTCGACCCCGAAAAGCTGCTGGAAGGGCTCAACGGGCCGCAGCGCGAGGCGGTGGAGCACGCCGGCTCGCCGCTGCTGATCGTGGCCGGTGCCGGCTCGGGCAAGACCCGGGTGCTCACCAACCGGATCGCCTACCTGCTGGCCGCGCGCGACGTGCATCCCGGCCAGATCATCGCGATCACCTTCACCAACAAGGCCGCCGGTGAGATGAAGGAGCGGGTGGCCGCGCTGGTCGGTGGCCGGGCCCGCCTGATGTGGGTGTCGACTTTCCACTCCGCCTGCGTGCGCATCCTGCGCGCCGAGCACGAGCACGCGGGGCTCAAGTCGACGTTCTCGATCTACGACGCCGACGACTCGCGGCGCCTGATGCAGATGGTGGCGCGGGAGCTCGACCTCGACCCCAAGCGCTACCCGGCGCGCGGCCTCGCGCACCAGATCTCCAACCTGAAAAACGAGCTGATCGACCCCGAGGGCTTCGCCGAGCGGGCCAAGGGACCGGCCGAGCGGGCCATCTCCGAGGCATACACGCTGTACCAGCGGCGTCTGAAAGAGGCGCACGCGCTGGACTTCGACGACCTCATCATGACCACCGTCCACTTGCTCCAGTCGCACCCGCACGTGGCGGAGACCTACCGGCGGCGGTTCCGGCACGTGCTGGTCGACGAGTACCAGGACACAAACCACGCGCAGTACGTGTTGATCAAGGAGCTGGTCTCCGGCACGCCCGGCCTTGAGCCGGCCGAGCTGTGCGTCGTGGGCGACGCCGACCAGTCGATCTACGCGTTCCGCGGCGCCACGATCCGCAACATCCTGGAGTTCGAGCGCGACTTCACCGACGCGCGCACGATCCTGCTGGAGCAGAATTACCGCTCCACCCAGACCATCCTCAACGCGGCCAACGCGGTTATCGACCGAAACAGCTCGCGCAAGCCCAAGCGCCTGTGGAGCGAGGAGGGCCAGGGCGAGCAGATCGTCGGATACGTCGCGGACACCGAGCACGCCGAGGCCGACTGGGTGGCCCGCGAGATCGACCGCCTCTGCGACGCCGGCCAGGCTCGTCCCGGCGACGTGGCGGTGTTCTACCGCACCAACGCGCAGTCCCGTGTCTTCGAAGAGGTCTTCATCCGCGTCGGCCTGCCGTACAAGGTCGTCGGCGGCGTCCGCTTCTACGAGCGCAAGGAGGTCCGCGACGCCTTGGCGTACCTGCGGGCCATCGTCAACGACGACGACACGGTGAGCATCCGCCGTATCCTCAACACCCCGCGGCGGGGCATCGGCGACCGCGCCGAGGCCTGCGTCGAGGCGCTCTCCAGCCGCGACCGCATCTCGTTCGGCGCCGCCCTGCGCCGCGCCTCCGAGGCACCGGGCATCTCCACCCGCGCGGCCAACGGCATCGCCGACTTCGTCGCGCTGCTCGACAGCGTGCGCGAGCTGGCCGAGACCGCCCCGCCGGAGGAGGTGCTGGAGGCGGTCCTGCAGCGCTCGGGCTACCTGGCCGAGATCGAGGAGAGCCTCGACCCGCAGGACGCCGGCCGGGTGGAAAACCTGCAGGAGCTCGTGAGCGTCGCCCGGGAGTACACGGAGCGGGCCGAGGCCCAAGCCGAGGCCGCTGAGGAAGGCACCGAGGCCAGCGCGGCAGGCGCCACGCTGGCCGGCTTCCTGGAGCAGGTGGCGCTCGTGGCCGACGCCGACCAGGTGCCCTCCGACGACCCGGAGCACCAGGGTGTGGTCACGCTGATGACGCTGCACACCGCCAAGGGCCTCGAGTTCCCCGTGGTGTTCCTGACCGGCCTCGAAGACGGTGTGTTCCCACACCTGCGCTCGCTGGGCGACACGCGCGAGCTGGAGGAGGAGCGGCGCCTGGCCTACGTGGGCATCACCCGCGCCCGCCAGCGCCTTTACATCTCCCGCGCGATGACCCGCGGCGCGTGGGGCCAGCCGCAGTACAACCCGGCCTCCCGCTTCCTCGCCGAGCTCCCGAACGACCTGGTGCGGTGGGAGCGCACCGACTCGGCGTACACGTCGTGGTCAGGCACCGGCGGCGGCATCGGCGGGCGCTCCTCCGCACCGGGCGGCCAGACCCGCGGCACCTTCACCGGCGGCACGGCCAAGGCCGCCCGCCTGGCCGAGCGCCTGGGCGTCGACAGCGCCAAGCTCGCCACGGCCAGCGACCTGCCCCAGGTCCCGAGCGTGAGCGCCGGCGACCGCATCAACCACCAGCGCTACGGGATGGGCCGCGTGGTCGAAGTGGAGGGATACGGCGCCCGGGCACAGGCAAAGGTCGACTTCGGCGACCAGGTGATGTGGATCGTGCTCCGCCACGCGCCGATCGAAAAGATCTGAAGACCGCCGGTCGCGGCGGCCTTCCCAAAGATCCAACCCGTTCCGACAGATCTCACCAAGATTTGAAGGACCGGACCGGAGCGACCCACTCGCCCCGGTCCGGACGGCAAGCCGGCCTCAGCAGCCGAGGTTCACCCCGCGGGACCGCATGAACGGGGCCGGGTTGATCTGGTTCCACAGACCCTGGTGCACCTCGAAGTGCAGGTGCGGGCCCGTCGAGTCGCCCGTCGAGCCCTCGTAGCCGATGACCTGGCCGGCCTTGACCTTCTGGCCGGGCTGCACGATGGTGCGCGACTGGTGAGCGTAGTGGGTCTGTATGCCGCTGCCGTGGTCGATCATCACCGAGATGCCGTAGCCGGCGTAGACCCAGCCGGCGGCCAGAACCGTCCCCGCGGCCGCCGCGTGGATGGGCGTGCCCTCGTCGGCGGCCAGGTCGAGCCCGGCGTGCAGTACGCCCCAGCGCTGCCCGAAGCATGATGTGATCTCGCCGCCCGGCATCGGGGTGACCCAGGCGGGGGTGGCCTTGGGCTTGGCGGTCGTGGCCTTCGGTGCGGGCGCGGCCTCCTCCTTCTTCGCGGTCTCGGGCGCGGCCGCCTTGGCACCGGCGGCCGGGGCCGAGGTGGTGGCCGACGGCGACGGGGTCGACGGGCGCTCAGCGCGGTCCGCGCGGTCTGCCGCGTCCGCCCGCGCCTCCTGGCCGGCGGTGACGGCCAGCGTGCTGGCCGGTCCCGGGTCGCCGCCGCTCACCGCCGCGGAGACGGCGGCCACGGGCAGGCCGAGAAGCAGGACCGCGGCGGGCAGGACGAAGCGGGCGCGTCCGGCGAGCCGGGTGCGTACCCGGTGCCGGATGACCTCACGATCGCGGGGGCGAGCGTGGGTCGGTACATAGGGGGAGTGCTCTGCACGGGGGACCTCCGTGGTTTGTCGGACCGGCAAATGTTGGTTTGCCTGCCGTTCACCACGGGAAGGGGTGGGAGATGCCATCGACGGAGGTTCGAGCGAGCGCGAGCTGCTTTGCCCGGATTTGCGGGGCTACCACCCGGTAGATCCAGCGGACATCGTTGTGGTGTGCGTCACATCTGCCACTGTGACGAGGGAAACTTTGCCTGGTCAGGGGCGTGAAAAAACCGCCCACGCCGGGAGGTGTGGGCGGTTTAAAGGACAGTACGCAGCGTCAGGAGGCGGCTACATCGGTGGAAATTGCCTCGACTTCAAGCTTTATGTCCGCCCCGTGGTCGCGCAGGTAGGGGACCGGGTCGCGCGGCGTGCCGTTGACATGCACCTCAAGGTGCAGGTGGTTGCCGTAAGCGTGGCCGGTGCTGCCCACGTAGCCGAGGGTGTCGCCGGCCTTCACCTGCTGGCCGGTCTTGACCGCGACCTGCGAAGAGTGGCCGTAGATGGTCTCGATGCCGTCGCCGTGGTCGACGATCACCGCGTAGCCGTAGCCGCCGTAGTAACCGGCCATCTTGACCGTGCCCGAGTGGACCGCCACGTAGGGCGTGCCCTCCGGCGCGGCGAGGTCGACGCCGGCGTGCAGCTGGCCCCAACGCATCCCGTAGGCCGACGTGAACTCGTAGCCGTGGAGCGGGAGCCGCCAGGTGTCGTCGGACGCCACCTGGGTCGTGTCGGACCGCCCGTCGCGGGACGCTCTGTCGGCGTCCTCCGCGCGCTCGGCGAGATCCTGCTGGGTCGAGGCCTGGTCGAGGTCGGCGATTGCCGACGGGTCGACCGTCTTCGCGTCCGGCATGGCGCCCGCACCGAGCGCCACAATCCCGGCGCCGACGAACGCGGTGGTGACGACCGCCGCGTAGCGGCTGCGCGGTGGGGTGGGGACGCGCCGTCGGCCGCGATAGCGGTCGGGCTCAGACGACAAGCGCTGGCGCACGCACATCCTCCGGTATCCGTCAGGCTGGCGGTGACGAGCGTCAGGTGAGGGGGGTGGACGCTCGGCTGCCGCGCTGTCCTCCCGTGGGGGCCGGGATGACAACCGTGGGACACCGTAACTAAGTCGATAGGCGTGTCACAAGCGGAACAGGCAAATTCCCTACAGAACCTCGTACTGTCCGTTGTGGAATGCCGGAATTCGTTACTATTTGTGTGCCCACTCGTTAGTAGCGTTGCGTCACATCGAATAATACTGATAGTTATGTGATCCGTTCAACAGCTTTAAATGCTTGCCCTCCTTAAAGGACGGTCCCGGCGCAGGTCCGGAGGGGTCGCTGTTCCGCTGCGCGTTCGCCGGGTTACCGTTCGTTCAGGTAGCAGTGCGGTCGGGAAGGTGCAGTGCTGATGAGTTCTCGGATACGGGTCGTCGTCGCCAAGCCGGGCCTGGACGGTCACGACCGCGGCGCCAAAGTGGTGGCGCGGGCGCTGCGCGACGCGGGCATGGAGGTCGTGTACACCGGGCTGCACCAGACGCCGGAGCAGATCGTGGAGACGGCGATCCAGGAGGATGCCGACGCGGTCGGCCTGTCGGTGCTCTCCGGGGCGCACATGACGCTCTTCCGCCGGGTCCTGGAGCTGCTGGCCGAGCGGGATGCGAGCGACATCGTCGTCTTCGGTGGCGGCATCATTCCGGACGCCGACATTCCAGAACTGGAGCGACTCGGCGTAGCGAAGATATTTACTCCGGGTGCCACGACAACGGCCATCGTCGAATGGGTCCGGGAGAACGTCACGCAACCGGTGGCATAGCATCACGCACCGTCAAACTGCGGCGAATCCACAGTGGACAGGCAATGCAAAAAGGGAGAGGCCGGACGCACCCCTCACACGTCCGGCCTCTCTATGCACGATGCCCCGCCGCCACCCCTCGACCGACAGGGCATCGGCCGTCTTCGTCGTCGCTGTATCGCTCAGACACTTGAATCAACGACGCCCTTCACAGGGGTTACGCGGCCGTCGCAAAAAGATTCCCGCTGTATCTGCGGGGTGCGCGCCACGCGTAACGTGAGCGTTCGTGACCGTCCCCCCGCAGCAGCCTCCCGGCGGCTGGCAGCCGCCGCAGCCGGGCGGATACCCGCCACCGCCCGGCACATATCCCCAGCAGCAGCCGCAGTACCCGCAGCAGTACGGGCCGCCGCAGCAGCGCCCCTACCCGCAGCAGCCGCCGCCGTACCCGCAGGGCTATCCGCAGCAGCCGCCGCCCTATCCGCAGCCGCAGCAGCCGCCGCCGGTGGTCAAGCGGATCCCGGAGGACCTTCCGTTCGTCGCGCGGCACAGCGTCAAGAAGCGCGTGCTCCTCTTCGGCGGTGTCGGTGGCGGCTTCTCCCTTCTCTTCGCCGCCTTCGTGGGCCTCGGCTCGGGGGAGCCGCTGGCCGGGCTCGGCGTGTTCGGCTGCTTCGCGGTGATGTTCGGGCTCATCTTCGGGCTGCAGCTCTGGCTGCTCACCTCCGGCGGCCCGGTGCTCGCGTTCAGCCCGGCCGGGCTCTGGATCAAGACGCGGCCCACCCGAGGGCAGGCGATCTGGCTGCCGTGGGAGGCGATCGAGCGGGTGTACCAGCGGCGCTGGACGTTTGACAAGCTGCTCTGCGTCAAGCCGCGCGACCCGCGCACCGGCACGAACCTCGGCACGTTCACCGCGCTCGACTCCAGCGTGCAGCAGCTCGTGTTCGGCACCGGCTTCACCGCGCCGCTCAACTTCGCCGACCGTCCCGAGGCCGAGATCATCGCGGCCGTCGCCCACTTTTCCGGCGGCCGGGTACGCGTCAACTGACTCCCGGTTGTGCAGTACCGCACACCAATCACCCGTTCGGTTGCCAGCCGTACGCCGGTCGCTAGGCTGCGCCCAATGGCCTGTTTATTTCCGATGACAGGCGTCAACCGTTTTCTCACGCTGAGGGTGCTACGTGGACCTGTACGAGTACCAGGGGCGCGAGCTGTTCGACCGGCACGGCCTGCCCGTGCTGGCCGGTGGCGTCGCCACGACCCCGGAGGAGGCCCGCGCGATCGCCGAGCGCCTTGGCGGACGCGTGGTCGTCAAGGCCCAGGTGAAGGTCGGTGGCCGGGGCAAGGCCGGCGGGGTCAAGCTCGCTGACAACGACGAGGAGGCGGTGGCTCACGCCACGAACATCCTCGGTATGGACATCAAGGGTCACACGGTCAACAAGGTCATGCTGACGGTGACCGCGGACATCGCGGAGGAGTACTACTTCTCCTATCTGCTCGACCGCGCGAACCGTACGTTCCTCTGCATCGCCAGCGTGGCCGGCGGCATGGAGATCGAGCAGGTCGCCGAGGAGTCGCCGGACAAGGTGGCCAAGGTCGCGATCGACGCGAACGTGGGCGTCGACGAGGCCAAGGCCCGCGAGATCGTGGCGCACGCGGGCTTCCCCGCGGACGTTGCCGACCAGGTGGTCGAGATCGCGGTGAAGCTGTGGCAGGCCTTCGTCGCCGAGGACGCGACGCTGGTCGAGGTCAACCCGCTGGCCAAGACCGACACCGGCCAGGTGCTGTGCCTCGACGCGAAGGTGACGCTGGACGCCAACGCCGCCTTCCGCCACCCGGAGCACGAGGAGCTCGTCGACCAGGCCGCGGTCGACCCGCTGGAGCAGCGCGCCAAGGACAAGGACCTCAACTACGTCAAGCTCGACGGCGAGGTCGGCATCATCGGCAACGGCGCGGGCCTCGTCATGTCGACGCTCGACGTCGTGGCGTACGCGGGCGAGGCGCACGGCGGCGTCAAACCGGCCAACTTCCTCGACATCGGCGGCGGCGCGAGCGCGGCGGTCATGGCCAACGGCCTGGAGATCGTGCTCTCCGACCCGTCGGTGAAGAGCGTGTTCGTCAACGTCTTCGGCGGCATCACCGCCTGCGACGAGGTCGCCAACGGCATCGTGCAGGCGCTGGCCCTGCTGGAGCAGCGCGGCGAGCAGGTGACCAAGCCGCTGGTCGTACGGCTCGACGGCAACAACGCCGAAGCCGGTCGGGCCATCCTCGACGGCGCGGCCAACCCGCTGGTCGAGCGGGTGGACACTATGGATGGGGCGGCCGAGCGCGCCGCCGAGCTCGCCGCGGCAGGAGTCTGATCATGGCAATCTGGCTGACCAAGGACTCGAAGGTCATCGTCCAGGGCATCACCGGTTCCGAGGGCTCCAAGCACACCCGGCGGATGCTTGCCGCGGGCACGCACGTGGTCGGCGGTACCAACCCGCGCAAGGCAGGTCAGACGGTCGACTTCGACGGCACGGCGCTCCCGGTCTTCGCGACCGTGGCCGACGCGATGAAGGAGACCGGCGCCGACGTCACGGTGATCTTCGTGCCTCCGGCGTTCGCCAAGGCCGCGGTCATCGAGGCGATCGACGCCGAGATCCCGCTCGCCGTGGTGATCACCGAGGGCATCCCGGTGCACGACACGGCGGCCTTCTGGGCCTACAACGTCGCGAAGGGCAAGAAGACCCGCATCATCGGTCCCAACTGCCCCGGCATCGCCTCGCCCGGCGCCTCCAACGCGGGCATCATCCCCGCCGACATCACCGGCGCCGGCCGCATCGGCCTGGTGAGCAAGAGCGGCACGCTCACCTACCAGCTCATGTACGAGCTGCGCGACATCGGCTTCTCCTCCAGCGTCGGCATCGGCGGCGACCCGGTGATCGGCACGACGCACATCGACGCGCTGGCCGCCTTCCAGGACGACCCCGACACCGACGCGATCGTGATGATCGGTGAGATCGGCGGCGACGCCGAGGAGCGGGCCGCGGAGTTCATCAAGGCCAACGTGACCAAGCCGGTCGTGGCGTACATCGCCGGCTTCACCGCGCCGCCCGGCAAGACCATGGGGCACGCGGGTGCGATCATCTCCGGCTCGTCCGGCACCGCCGACGCCAAGAAGGTCGCGCTGGAGGCGGCCGGCGTCAAGGTCGGCAAGACCCCGAGCGAGACGGCCCGGCTCATGCGCGAGCTGATGAGCTGACGCCAGGCATTTCGTCGAAGGGCTCCCCGTGCGGGGAGCCCTTCGTGCTGTCAGCGGTTGGCCGCGTAGATGATGTTCCAGATGATGCCGATCGCGCAGCAGGCGAACGCGATGTAGGCGAGCGTCGGCTGCTTGCCCACCTTCCGGGCCTCGCGGAAGGAGAGGAACGCGAAGAGGAGTCCGAGGGGCCAGCAGCAGATCAGGCCGATCACGATGCCGAGTACGCCCCACAGCGTGGTGCGGTCGTTGGACGGAGCTGGCGGCGGTGGCGGGTACGGTGCGCTCATGCTGATCTCCGCGGGTCACGTCCGCGACCCCCGATGATCGCGGTCCTCGGCTGAGGCTAGCGCGAAAACATCCCGTTATGGCCGCATATTGCCCCGAGAACGCCATGATCGACGGTGGTGTCGCCATCGAGCCGGCGCCAGCGCGTGTCAGAGTAGGGCCTGATGCCAGCCACCACCCCTGACCAGTCCGAGCCGGAAAACCCGGCCGGCCGCTCGGGGCGTGCGGCGAGCGCGGCGGAGCGGGAGACCGTGCGCATCTCGGTCCGGGAGCAGGAGACCGTCCGGCTGCCCAGCCAGCGCTCCGGCACGGCCCGTGGTGCCGGCCCCGGCCGCGCCTCCCGGCGAGCTCGCCGTGCGCCGCTCCCGCTGGCCGTCGGCGTGGCCACCGCCTGGGCTGCCCTCGTCTCGTACGTCCCGGTGGCACTTGTGCTCGCCCTCGCCCAGTTTGCCGAGGACGCGGGCTCCCTGTCCGGCGCCGCCCGCCTCGGCCTGGCCGGCTGGCTGCTCGGACACGGCGTACCGCTGGACACGTCCACCGGGCCGCTCGGCCTGGCCCCGCTGGCACTCGCCGGGCTCGCCGCCTGGCGGGTCTCCCGCGCGGGCGTGCACGTCAGCCGCGCGATCGGCGCGCGCCACCGCGGCACGCCGGCGCAGGCGCTTGCGGTCGCGGGCGCGGTCGGCCTCGGGTACGGGGTGATCGGCCTGCTCGCCGCGATCGTGCTCAACACCGGAAACGTCTCGGCCTCACCGCCTCGGGCCGGCCTGACGCTCGCCGCCTTCGGCGCCGTGGCGGCGCTGGTCGGCGCGCTCCGCACGACCGGCGCGCTGCGGCTGCTGGCCCGCCGGATGCCGGGCGTGCTCCGCGACGCGCTGCGCACCGGCGTGGTGGCCGCGTTGCTGGTGCTCGGCGCGGGTGCGGGAGCGGCTGGGCTGGCCGTGGCCCTGGGCGCCGGCAACGCGAGCGACATGCTCGGCGCGTACCAGACCGGGGTGACCGGCCAGGCCGGAATCACGCTGGTCAGCCTCGCGTACGCGCCGAACGCCGCCGTCTGGTCCGCCGCCTACCTGCTCGGGCCGGGCTTCGCCGTCGGCACCGACACGGTCGTGCGCACCACAGAGGTGACGGTCGGCGCGCTGCCCGCGGTACCCCTGCTGGCCGGCCTGCCGGAAGGACCCCTCGGCGGTGCCGGCGCGGCGCTGCTCGCGGTGCCCGTCGTGGCGGGAATGACCGCGGGCTGGCTGCTCGCCCGCCGCATGCTGCGGGCGGCCCCGGCCACGCGGTGGCGGGCGCTGCTCGGCGCGGCCGTGCTGTCCGGACCCATCGCCGGGCTCGTGCTCGGCGTCGGCGCGGTGGTCTCCGGCGGCCCGCTCGGCGGCGGGCGGATGGCGCAGATCGGGCCGGTCGCCTGGCAGGTGGCGGCGATGTCGGCGCTGGTGGTGGCCGTGGGCGCGGTGATCGGCGCGGCGGGTACCCGGATCTTCACCGGCCCCTGAAAACGCCTCGGGGCGCCCCGGTTGCCCGGAGCGCCCCCGCAAGCTCGCTGGTCAGAGCGACGTGGAGATGTAGTAGATGTTCCAGATGAGGCTCACGGCGCTCGCGGCGAACGCGATGTAGGCCAGCGTCGGCGGCTTGCCGGCCTTCTTGGCCTCCTGCAGCGCCAGGACGCCGAAGACCACGCCCAGGATGGGGCAGCAGATCAGGCCGAGCACGATGCCAAGAACACCCCAGAGAGTGGTCTTGTCGTTGGCCGGCTGCGCGGCGGGCGGCGGGTATGGTGCGGTCACTTTCTGTTCCTCCCCAATTTCTTTCTCTGCCGTTTTGACGTAGCTGGACGATGCTCGCGTTTGATCACTTGCACGTCAAGACCCGTCAGCTGCACAGATTCCTAGAAGTTATAGCCAATGTTCAGCACGAGGCCGAGAATGCCGTTCGCTACGCCGATGACGGCGCCGATGATGCCGCAGATCAGACCGGCCTGCGCCTGCCCGCGGTTGCTGGCCAGACCCTGGTCGGCCTTGTTGCGACCCAGGAAGCCGAGAATCGCGCCGGCCACACCCAGGCCCAGGCCGAGAAACGCGCAGCAGAGCGCGAGCGGGATCGAGGCGATACCGAAGATCATGGCGAGCAGGCCCTGGGTGTTGCTCTGGCCCGTGGGCGCGGGCGGGCCGTAGCCGGTGCCCGGGTAGATCGGCGCCTGCGGATACGGCTGACCCGAGGTCGGCGGCTGCCCGTACGGATCCTGGTACGGCTGCTGAGCCGCGTAGGGGTCCTGGTAAGCGGGCTGCTGCGGCGCGGAGTACGGGTCGTGGTACGGCTGCCCGGAGCTCGGCTGGCCCGAGGTCGGCTGGCCATAAGGCTGGCCGGACGTCGGCGGCTGGCCATATTGCGGCTGACCGTACTGGGGCTGGCCGTAGGGTGGCTGTGCGTTGGGGTCCTGAGGCTGCTGGCCGTACGGGTCCTGGCCTGGATAGCCGGGCTGCATCGGAAGCTCCTTGGTGACGAGGGTGCTGGGTCCTCCTGCCGGGTGACCCACGGCGATCGGCAGCGTACCTGCTCATCGCCACTCCGCGAGGTCCCGGTAAGGTTTCGACGTGCGTGAAGCCGCTCGCCTCGTGGTCCTGGTCTCCGGCTCCGGCAGCAACCTGCAGGCTCTGCTCGACGCCGCCGCCGACCAGGCGTACGGGGCGCGGGTCGTCGCCGTCGGTGCCGATCGAGACGGCATCGCGGGCCTCGACCGGGCCGCCGCGGCGGGGGTTCCGACCTTTGTCGACTCCGTCCGGGCCTACCCGACGCGCGAGGAGTGGGACGCCGCACTCACCGGCCACGTCGCCGAGCACAAGCCTGACCTGGTGATCTCCGCGGGCTTCCTCAAGCTGGTGGGTGCGAGCTTCCTGGACGCCTTCGGCGACCGCTACATCAACACGCACAATTCGCTGCTCCCCGCATTTCCCGGCATGCACGGGCCGCGCGACGCGCTGGCCTACGGGGTGCGGGTGACCGGCGCGACGCTGTTCTTCGTGGATTCCGGTGTGGACACCGGGCCGATCATCGCCCAGGTCGCGGTGCCCGTGCTGTCCGACGACACGGAGGAGACGCTCACCGAGCGGATCAAGGAGGCCGAGCGGCGCCAGCTTGTGGAGTCGGTCGGCCGCCTGGTCCGCGAGGGCTGGACCATCAACGGAAGAAAGGTCTCGATCCCATGAGCTCGGACGACGGGCGGCGGCCGATCCGGCGTGCTCTGATCAGCGTGTACGACAAGACCGGCCTGCCCGAGCTGGCCAAGGCGCTGGACGCGGCCGGCGTCGAGCTGGTCTCCACGGGCTCCACCGCCACGACCATCGAGGCGGCGGGCGTGCCGGTGACGCGGGTCGAGGACGTGACCGGCTTCCCGGAGACGCTCGACGGCCGGGTCAAGACGCTGCACCCGGCGATCCACGCGGGGCTCCTGGCCGACCTGCGGCTCGCGGCGCACGAGGCGCAGCTGGCCGAGCTCGGCGTGCGCCCGTTCGACCTGCTTGTCTCCAGCCTCTACCCGTTCCGCGAGACGGTCGACTCTGGCGCCACCGAGGACGAGTGCGTCGAGCAGATCGACATCGGCGGCCCGGCGATGGTGCGCGCGGCCGCGAAAAACCATGCCTCGGTCGCGGTGGTGACCTCCGTCGCCGCGTACCCGATGATCATTGATGCCCTCGGCGGCGGTGGCTTCACGCTCGCGCAGCGCAAGTCCCTCGCGGCCCGCGCGTTCGCGGACATCGCCGAGTACGACATCGCGGTGGCCCAGTGGACCGCCGCCGTGCTCGACCCCGACCCGCGCGGGTGGCCGGCCTTCGCCGGGCTGGCGCTGCGCCGGGCCGACGTCTTGCGGTACGGCGAAAACCCGCACCAGCAGGCCGCGCTCTACCTCAACCCGGACTCGCCGCCGGGGCTGGCGCAGGCGCGGCAGCTGCACGGCAAGGAGATGTCGTACAACAACTACGTCGACGCCGAGGCGGCCTGGCGGGCGGCCAACGACTTCGGCGACCCGGCGGTGGCGATCATCAAGCACGCCAACCCCTGCGGTATCGCGATCGCGGCCGACGTCGCCGACGCACATCGCAAGGCGCACGCCTGCGACCCGGTCTCGGCGTACGGCGGGGTGATCGCGGTCAACCGCGCCGTCTCGGTCGAGATGGCCAAGCAGGTGGCCGACATCTTCACCGAGGTGATCGTCGCACCGTCCTACGAGGACGGTGCCGTCGAGGCGCTCTCCGCCAAGAAAAACCTGCGCATCCTTGTCGCGCCGGCGTGGCAGCCACTTCCCGCCGAGTGGCGGCCGGTCGGGGGCGGCGTGCTCGTGCAGGTCAGCGACCGCATCGACGCGCCCGGCGACGACCCGTCGACCTGGCGGCTCGTGGCCGGTGAGCCGGTCGAGGACCTGCGTGACCTCGCGTTCGCCTGGCGGGCGGTGCGCGCGGTGAAGTCGAACGCGATCCTCATCGCCGCCGACGGCGCCACGGTCGGCGTCGGCATGGGCCAGGTCAACCGCGTCGACTCGGCCCGGCTCGCGGTGGCCCGCTCGAACGGCCGTGCGGCCGGGGCGGTCGCGGCATCGGACGCGTTCTTCCCGTTCGCCGACGGCTTTCAGGTGCTGGCCGAGGCGGGCGTCCGCGCGGTCGTGCAGCCCGGCGGCTCGGTGCGCGACGAAGAGGTCGTCGCGGCGGCCAACGCGGCCGGCGTCACGATGTACCTCACCGGCACGCGCCACTTCTTCCACTGACGCGAGCGGCTGGCGCCGCCGCCCTCAGGCGGCGGCGCTGACCGTCAGCTTGGCCAGGTTGACCCGGCCGTACACGTCGAGCTCAAGACCCTTGACCCGGGCCGAGTAGCCGTAGTTGTTCTGCCCGAAGCGGAGCGGGATCACCGGCATGTCCCGGGCGAGGATGTCCTCCGCCTCCTGGTACTTCTTGACCGTGTCGCCCTCGTTCGGCGCCTGCATCGCCTCGTTGAGCAGGCTGTCGAAGCGGGCGTTGTGGTAGCCGGCGTAGTTGGACGAGCCGGCCGTCGAGTAGAGCGGGGCGAGGTAGCTCTCCATCGACGGGTAGTCCATCGGCCAACCCATCCGGAACAGGCCCACCGCCTTGCGCTGCTCGACCACGGCGAGCACGTCGCCGAAGCGCTGCTCGGGCACCGCGGTGCATTGCACGCCGAGGTTGGCCACCAGTTGCGCGCAGGTCGCCTCGACCCAGGCCCGGTGGCCGCCGTCCTCGTTGTAGCTGATCTGGAGCGCGCCCGGCCCTTCGGCCTCGGTGTAGAGGCGCTTGGCCTCGGCCGGGTCAAACTGGCAGGCCGCCCCGCAGCTGTTTTCCCGGTACCCGGTCACGACCGGCGCGACGAATGAGCGGGCCGGCTTCTGCGACCCGTGGAAGATCGACTTGACCAGCGCATCCCGGTCGATCGCCATGGAGATCGCGCGCCGGACGCTGCCCTTGAAGAAGGCCGGCAGGAACGTCGGGAACGCGAGGAACTGGATCGTCGAGTCGGGTGCGCTGCCGGCCCGGCCGTCGAGGTCCTTGGCCGCCTCGCCCACCTTCTCCGCGGGGATCGTGCGGATCACGTCGAGGTTGCCGTCGCGCACGTCCTCGTACGCCTTCGTGAGGTTGTCGTAGATCCGGAAGGCGGCGCCGTCGACGGAGGGCTTGTCACCGGGGTACGCGTCGAAGCGCTCGACCTCGATCGCCGACTTGTCCCGCCAGCCGCCCTTGAGCTTGAACGGCCCCTGCCCCACGATCGCGTCCTCGAAGCCGTCGGCGAGCACGCCCGGCTCCTTCCACGCGGTGCTCGGCAGCGGGTAGAAGGCGGCGTCCCCGAGCATCGCCTTGAACTCGGTGAACGGCGTGGAGAGCGTGACCCGGAATGTGCGGTCGTCCACCTTCTTCAGGCCGGAGAGCGTCTTCGCGGCGGGCTCCGCGACCGGCTCGGGACCGGGCCCGTCGGGGTCGGTGGGCTGGGTGTCCGCGTACCCAGCGATCTTGGCGAAGTAATAGCCGTTGCTCTGCTTGTTGGGCGCGTAGGCGCCGTAGTTCCACGCGTTGATGTAGCTGTCGGCGGTCACCTTCTCGCCATTGTGGAAGGTGTAGCCGTCCTTGAGCGTGATGGTCCAGACCCGGCGGTCGGCCGACTTGATCGACTCGGCGGCCAGCTCCTGCGGCCGGTGCTCGCCGTCGTACTCGACCAGCGGAGCGAAGAGCGCGGCGAGCACCTGGGCGCCGTCCGCGTCGTTCGTATTCGTCGGCAGGAGGTGCTGCGGCTCGGCTATCTGCACGCTCACCGAGCGCGGGCCGGTGCCGCTCGCCGAGTCGCCGCCCAGTGGGTCGCACGCTGTCAAGGCCAGCGCCGCGGCCATCGGGAGGACCGCACAGACGGCGATCGCACGTACCTGCATGACGTCCCTCATCACTTTCTCTTCGGCTCCCTATGAGACCATTTGCGGCGTGACCGCGACACTCCTGGACGGTAAGGCAACCGCGTCCGCAATCAAGGACGACCTGCGGGCGCGGGTAAAGGCTCTCGCCGAAAGGGGCATCGTTCCAGGTCTCGGCACGGTGCTGGTGGGCGACGACCCGGGGTCACACGCGTACGTGCGGGGCAAGCACCGCGACAGCGCCGAGGTGGGCATCGCCTCGATCCAGCGCGAGCTGCCCGCCGACGCCACGCAGGAGCAGGTCGAGGCCGTCGTGGCCGAGCTCAACGCCGACCCGGCCTGCCATGGGTACATCGTTCAGCTGCCACTGCCGCCGCAGATCGACACCCAGCGCGTGCTGGAGCTGATCGACCCGGACAAGGACGCCGACGGGCTGCACCCGGTCAACCTGGGGCGCCTGGTGCTCGGTTACGACGCGCCCCTGCCCTGCACGCCGCGGGGGATCGTGGAGATCCTCCGGCGGTTCGGGGTGGAGCTGCGCGGCGCCGAGGTGACGGTGGTCGGGCGGGGCACGACGGTGGGGCGCCCGCTCGGGTTGCTGCTCACCCGCAGGAGTGAAAACGCGACAGTGACCCTCTGCCACACCGGCACCCGTGACCTGGCCGCGCACATACGCTCGGCCGACATCGTGATCGCCGCCGCCGGCGTGCCCGGCCTTGTCACGGCCGACATGGTCCGTCCCGGCGCGGTCGTGGTCGACGTCGGCATCACCCGCGTGGTCGGCGCGGACGGCAAGGGCGTCTACACCGGCGACGTCGCCCCCGAGGTCGCGCAGGTGGCCAGCGCGCTGGCCCCCGTCCCCGGCGGCATCGGCCCGATGACCCGGGCGATGCTGCTGACCAACGTGGTCGAACGCGCCGAGCGCCTCTAACGCGCCCCTCCTGTTGGCTCGTCGGCACTGCCGGCTCACCCACGACGGCCCCGCGCGATGATCAGGGAGTTTGTGGGCGTGTCGGTCGGTGAGTCGCTCCACCAAGTCCCTGATCAACCCCGGGCGAGGCCCCAGTGAGGCGCCGCGCGAAGCGCGGCGGAGCGCCGCGAGGCGCCGGATAAGTCGGACTTTCCCGGCGCGGCGGCGTGACCGATCCGCGTGTTCTGTTCATGATCGGATCATGCGGCTCCCTATCGTGATCCTGACGGTGACCCTGGTAGGAGTGCCTGCGCCGGCCGTCGCCGCGCCGACCGACGGCCTCGTGGCCGCTGTCGTCGCGCGGCTCGGGCCGACCACGCAGGTGAACGTCGCGGCCCGCAGCACCAGCCGGTGGGGCTTCGGCACCGCCGTCCGGCCGGCCCGCTCGGTCGAGCGGGTGTACCCGCAGGGCTGGCTCTTCGTGGCCAAGCGGGAGACCGGCATCTGGCGGGTCGCGCTGGAGGGCGAGGCGGAGTTCGCCACGCTCAGCGCGGACGCGGTGATCCTCACCGGCGACGAGCGCCGCACCCTGGGCGCGGCCAAGGTCAGCCGGCGCGCGGCGGCCACCACCGACCGGCGCACCGGGATGCGGTTGCCGTTCGCGGTGGGGCAGACCTGGCGGTACACCGGCGGGCCGCACCCGATGAACGGCAGCGTGCGCAGCTCGATCGACATGGCCGGCGGCGACGGCCGGGTGCTCGCGGCGCGCGCCGGGCTGGCGTACACGATGTGCAGGTCCGGCAAGGGCTGGGTGCGCGTGGTGCACGACCGCGGCTTCGCGACCGACTACTACCACCTCGAAGGCAACATCAAAGTGGACGGCAAGCGGGTGGCCGAGGGAGCGTTCCTCGGCAACATCGGCAACGACGTCTCCTGCGGCGGCCGCTCCACCGGCAAGCACGTGCACTTCTCGCTGCGGCGGGACAACGCGTACGTGGCGATCGACAAGTACGCCTTCGGCAAATGGGTGATCCTGGCGGCCGGCGCTGCCTACGAAGGCGCGGCGCTGCACGGCTCGAAGCGGGTCGCGGTGGGCGGCGGCCTCTACAACTACGGCGCGCTCGGCCTCAACCAGGGCGTGGTGGACACCGACGGCGGCACCACGCTCAACAAGCGCTCCGGCCCGGGCATCGCGAACGCGGTCGTGGGCAAGCTGACCGACGGCGACACGGTGACGATCACCTGCTCGGCGCGCGGCACCCGGCACACGGGCCGCAACAGCTACGTCACCGACCTGTGGAACAAGCTCTCCGACGGGAGTTGGGTGAGCGACGCGTACGTGTGGACCGGCACAGGGTCACCGGTCAACGGAACCTGCACTTAGCACGGCTGATACGGTCCGGAAAAGAGTGCCGTCCGTATCAGGGAGTGAGACGACCATGGGCAAGAAGGTCACCGTCGTCGGCGCCGGTTTCTACGGCTCCACGACGGCGCAGCGGCTAGCCGAATACGACATCTTCGACACGGTTGTGCTCACCGACATTGTCGAGGGCAAGCCCGAAGGTCTCGCGCTCGACCTCAACCAGTCGCGGCCGATCGAGGGCTTCGAGACGAAGGTCGTCGGGCAGACGACCGGTCAGAACGGCGAGGGTTACGAGGTCATCGAGGGCTCGGACGTCGTGGTCGTCACCGCCGGCCTGCCGCGCAAGCCCGGCATGAGCCGGATGGACCTGCTCGGCGTCAACGCCAAGATCGTGCGGCAGGTCTCCGAAAACATCGCGAAGTACGCGCCCAACGCCGTCGTCATCGTCGTCTCCAACCCGCTCGACGAGATGACCGCGCTCGCCCAGCTCGCCACCGGCTTCCCGAAGAACCGCGTGCTCGGCCAGGCCGGCATGCTCGACACCGCCCGCTTCAGCCACTTCGTCGCCGAGGCGCTTGCCGTACCGGTCGGCTCGGTGAAGACCCTGACGCTCGGCTCGCACGGCGACACGATGGTGCCGGTGCCGTCGAAGTGCACGGTCAACGGCAAGCCGCTCGCCGAGCTGCTGCCCGCCGACAAGGTCGAGGAGCTTGTCGTCCGTACCCGCAACGGCGGTGCCGAGGTCGTGGCGCTGCTGAAGACCGGCTCGGCCTACTACGCGCCGTCCGCGGCCGCCGCCCGCATGGCGCGCGCCGTGGCTGAGGACTCCGGCGCCGTACTCCCCGTTTGCGCATGGGTCGACGGCGAGTACGGCATCTCCGGCGTGTACCTCGGCGTCGAGGCCGAGATCGGCGCCACCGGCGTCAAGCGGGTCGTCGAGACCGACCTCACCGAGTCGGAGCTGGCCGGCCTGAAGGAGGCCGCCGAGGCGGTCCGCGCCAAGCAGGCCGACATCGCCACGCTCTAGCCCCGGTTGACCACTGAAATGCCCGGCCGCCCGGCTTCCACCAGAAACTGGGCGGCCGTTCGCACGGTGGAGTCCGGTGCGCGCACCGTGTCGACGAGCCGCAGCGAGCTGAGCATCCGCTCGCGCGTGACGTCACAGACCACGTAGCCGCGCTGGTTGTCGATGTACTTCCAGTGCGGGCTCTCCGCCATGATCGGGTCGTACGTGTTGTGGAACGGCACCGGGTCCGCGTTGCCGCCCGACGTGATCGACGTACCGGTGATCTCGGCGCCCACGACCGGCGAGGCGGGGTCGTCGAAGTCCGGCTTGAGGTCGCACACCCACGTGCAGTGGCGGTCACCCGTGATCACGACGGGGTTGTCCACCTGGCCGGAGCCGAAGAACTCCAGCAGCCGGCGGCGCTGCACCCGGTACCCGTCCCAGTTGTCCAGGTCGTAGACCTTCTCCGGCCCGGCGCGGCGGTCGTTGGACGCCCACATGACCTGGTTGGCCAGCACGTTCCAGGTGCTGCCGGACTCGCGCAGGCCGCGCACCAGCCACCGCTCCTGCTCGGCGCCGGTCATGCTCAGGGCCGGGTCGTTCGCCTCCTCGATCGTGGCAGCCTGGTCGCTGCGGTACTGCCGCGTGTCCAGCACGTGCACGCTCGCCAGGCCGCCGAAGCGGAGCCGCCGGTAGAGGCGCATGTCCAGCCCGCGGGGCGTCGCCTCGCGGCGCAGCGGCATGTGCTCGTAGTACGCCTGGAACGCCGCCGCCCGCCGCGCCCGGAACGCCTCCGGCGACTGCAGGTCGGGGTCCTGCGGGATCTCGTCGGCCCAGTTGTTGTCCACCTCGTGGTCGTCGAAGGTGACGATCCACGGAAACGCGGCGTGCGAGCTCTGCAGGTCCGGGTCGGTGCGGTACTGGGCGTGCCGGTTGCGGTACTGCGCGAGCGTGATCGGCTCACCGGTGCCCTCGTGCACGCGGAAGGCGGCCGGGTTGGGCGTGTTCTCGTAGATGTAGTCGCCGAGGAAGGCCACGAACGCCAGGTCCTCCTGCGCCAGGTGATGGTGTGCCGTGTACAGGCCCGCCTGGTAGTCCTGGCAGCTGGCGAACGCGAAGCGCAGCTGCCGCGGCCGTGCGTGCGCCGCCGGCGCGGTGCGGGTACGCCCCACGGGCGAGATCTCGCTGCCGGCGCGGAAGCGGTAGTGGTACACGCTGTCCGGGCGCAGCCCGCGCACGTCGACGTGCACCGAGTGGCCGAGTTTCGGGTGGGCGACGGCGACGCCACGCTGGCGGATGCGGCGGAAGCGCTCGTCCTCGGCTACCTCCCAGTGCACGGCGACCGCACGCTCGGGCATGCCACCGCCGGCCAGCGGCTGCGGGGCGAGGCGGGTCCAGATGACGACGGCGTCCGGCAGCGGGTCGCCGGAGGCCACGCCGAGCGTGAAGAGGCCGGGCGGGAGCGGGCCGCCCGCCGTCGAGCGGATGTGTGCTTCGGCGCCGTCGTCGATGGAGAGGAGCATGGGTCCGACCACGAGGCCAGCGCCTGCGGCGACGAAGTGCCGCCGGCTGATGGGGTACGGGTTAGCCATGCACTGACAGTCGTGGATGGCGGTGAATCGCCCCTTACGCCCGGACGAACGGCTCGGTCAGATGGGGTGTGGCGAGGATGATGTCGGGTTTCAACAGCTTCGTCCGGGAGTTGCGCGCCGTCTCCGGGTCCATTTCATGCAGGTACGGGATATCCGGCGCGATGAGCTGGACGGCGTGGACCAACAGATCGCCCGTGATGAGTAGCTGCTGCTCCCCGTACTCGACAAGCACCGATTGATGCCCCGGCGTGTGGCCGGGCGTCGCGATCGCGGTGACTCCCGCGGAGATCGGGACGTCGCCCTCCACGAGCCTGAGCTGTCCGGTCGCCTTGAGTGGCGCGAAGAGGCGGTCTTCGAGCGCGGGCCGCGCGAACGCCGCCACGTCCGCGCGTTGCACCAGGTAGGTGGCATTCGGAAAATATGGCGTGCCGATGACGGCCCAGCCGATGTGGTCGGTGTGGAGATGGCTGAGGACCACGGTGTCGACGTCGGCCGGGTCGATGCCGGCGGCGGCCAGCTCCTGCGGCAGGCGGCCGGGCACGGGAGCCCAGGAGGCGGCGAGCGAGTCCGCGGGTCCGATGCCCGCGTCGACCAGCGTCACGCGGTCGCCGTGCCGCACCGCGAAGCACCGAAACCGCAGCAGCCACTGCCCGTCCGCCGTCACGGCGCCCGGGTCGCGCTCGTCGGCGCGCGCCCACAGCTCGTCGCTGACCTGCGGAAATGCCTCCTCGCGCGGCTGAAAGAACGTCCCGTCGCCGTCGTGGAGGGCGACGACCGCCATTGGGCCGAGGGCACGGGTGAGTGGCATGCTGGGCAGTCTAGGCCGTGCAGTACGCTCGTACTGCTTAGTAAACTGCCCGGAGAGGAGCGCCGGCTCGATGGCGAAGATCAAAGTAGAGAACCCCGTTGTCGAGCTCGACGGCGACGAGATGACCCGGATTATCTGGAAGCAGATCCGGGAGCAGCTGATCCTGCCCTACCTCGATGTCGAGCTCGAGTACTACGACCTCTCGATCCAGTACCGCGACGAGACCGACGACCAGGTCACGATCGACGCGGCCAACGCCATCAAGCGCCACGGCGTCGGCGTCAAGTGCGCCACCATCACGCCCGACGAGGCGCGGGTGGAGGAGTTCGGCCTCAAGAAGATGTGGCGCTCGCCGAACGGCACGATCCGCAACATCCTCGGCGGCGTGGTCTTCCGCGAGCCGATCATCATGTCCAACGTGCCGCGCCTCGTGCCCGGCTGGACCAAGCCCATCATCATCGGCCGTCACGCCCACGGCGACCAGTACAAGGCGACCGACTTCGTGGTGCCCGGCCCCGGCACGGTGACCATCACGTACACGCCGCAGGACGGCTCCGCGCCCGTCGAGCTTGAGGTGGCGAAGTTCCCCGGCGGCGGCATCGCGATGGGCATGTACAACTTCGACGACTCGATCCGCGACTTCGCGCGCGCCTCGTTCCGGTACGGGCTGGACCGCGGCTACCCGGTCTACCTGTCCACCAAGAACACGATCCTCAAGGCGTACGACGGCCGCTTCAAGGACCTGTTCGCCGAGGTGTTCGAGGCGGAGTTCAAGGACCAGTTCGCGGCGGCCGGCATCACGTACGAGCACCGCCTGATCGACGACATGGTCGCGGCCGCCCTGAAGTGGGAGGGCGGCTTCGTGTGGGCCGCCAAGAACTACGACGGCGACGTGCAGTCCGACACGGTGGCGCAGGGCTTCGGCTCGCTGGGCCTGATGACGTCGGTGCTCATGACGCCCGACGGCCGTACGGTCGAGGCCGAGGCGGCGCACGGCACTGTCACCCGGCACTACCGGCAGTGGCAGAAGGGCGAGAAGACCTCGACCAACCCGATCGCCTCGATCTTCGCCTGGACGCGCGGCCTCGCTCACCGGGGCAAGCTGGACAACACGCCGGCGGTCACCGAGTTTGCCGACAAGCTCGAGCAGGTCTGCATCGAGACCGTCGAGGGTGGCCAGATGACCAAGGACCTCGCGCTGCTCATCGCGCGGGACGCGCCGTGGCTGACCACCGACGAGTTCATGAACGCGCTGGACCAGAACCTGAGCAAGAAGCTGGCCTGAGCCTTCGTGCGGGTGGGCGGCGTTCGCGCCGCCCACCCGAGGCTCCGCCGCGCAAATGGGGCGCGGGGGCCCGGGACAGGACCCCCCGCTGGGAAGGGACGGCAGGCTGTTCGCCACAGCCGTAAGACCGACGGCCGGCGCGGTGGGCGGCCATGACCGGCGATCTCACTGGACATGACTGGCACCACGTCCACCTGTACCAACGACCCCACCCATCGCGGGTGACGGGGCTACTCTTCGGCAGTCACCTCCCCGCTGGGTCGGAAGCCGTCGACCTTCACGCAGTCGATGAAGTCGAGCCAGGCCGCGTGCGCAAACACGAGTACTGGTCCATCCGGAGCTTTCGAGTCGCGCATGGCCACTTCGTGATCGCCGATCGCAACCTCCACGCAGTCTGAGTGGATATTGGAACGAACGCTCTTGAACCAGGCACGGCCGGCAAAGCTGGCGCTATTCAATGACCCGGTGCCCTTCTGGCAGGACCGTGTGGCGGTCCGATCGCTCGCGATCCGCCAAGGTCTGCCGATGCTGGTTTGCCGTAGGCGTGGTGGCAGCGACCGGCGTGTATCCACGCTGATCGTGAGAGCTGCTGGCTGCCCCGGCGGGGGAGTGAGGATGTCAGCGGTGGCGGCAACCGCGCCGATAGCCGGCCCGCATGGCAGATCGGCCCGTTCCAGCCACATTTCGGGCGTGCGGCGGGCAGGCCGATCCAACCCGAACGGGGTTCAACCCGTCCGTTGGGGTGGCGTGCCTATCGGAGATGCCGCTGCGGCGATAAGGTCGCCTGAGGTCTGTTTCCCTTTCTGATCGCGCATCGGGTTGTGGTACGGGCCAACGCGGGCGCTCCTCGTCGCATGGGGAGCGCCCGTCCTGTTGTCACGGAGTGTGTAGCGGATGTGTGCCGGCTTCACTCTCTGTGTACCGCTTTGGCGCAGATTAGCACCCGCAGGGGGTGTCGATTGCGCGGGGTAGGCGTCTCGACACGAGGTGCCAGCATACTCCTGAGGCTCCTGTGACGAATGTCTGACAGGTCTGATGTGCGCGTGTTGGGCTTGATGCGTGTCCTATATATGCCCCAAAATCACTGCATTGAAGTCAAACCCCAGGAAGGTGGTTGGTGGCCGAGCGCGGAACACATCGAGCAATCTCGTTTGAGCAAAAGACGAACCCTGCCTTCATATTGAAGTTAGTCCTTCGCAGACGAGCGAAGGCGGAGATGACAGCAACCGAGAGCAGTGGCCCTGGAAATGGAACAGAGCGGGTTAACGTCGCGCTGCTAAAGAAGGCGTCGGCTGCTTTGGAGGGCTTGGTGACAGGAAGCGCCTCCACGAAGACGGAAGCAATCAACCGCGCGATAATCGCGTACGCCTTCTTCGAAGATCAGCTCAGTGATGGCTGTCAGTTGATCCTGAGGGATCGTGACGGCAACGAGCAACGGGTGCACCTGCTGTAGGCGGTTCGGGGTGGGTGGAAGACGGCCCACCCCGAACTGTCATTGCCCGTGCGTCCTCGTGGGCAGCCGTTACGATCCGGAAGAACTCGCGGCCGCGTCTCGATCGATCATCGGACCACGTGGTGCCCGTGGTCTGCCACCAGGTCAGACGAGTTGGGTCCTGAAAGAGAGTAAACGCGAGTCGCTTGAGCTTTGGCTCGTCGATCTGCCGCAGCTGCCACAGAAGGCTCCACTGTGTCATCCAAAGATTCGAATGCATCCAGATCTTCCGGTTGCCGTCGGTCATGAGCAGAGGCGACTGCTCAAAGACCAGCTGCGGATCCTCGAAGGCGAGCATGACAAGCTCGAAGTGCCGTTCTCGCGCGGCGACGATCTGGGAGACCTGGACCTGGCGTCGTTGGAGCGTCAAGGAAATGACCACGCCGCCCAGGGCGAGTGCCGAGATCATCGCTGAGGCAGCGGCAAAGATCCGATCCTGATTCGGAGCAAGCCTCGAGGCGGATCCAACCCACGCGGGCAGCGTGAGTACGGCTAGGAGTATCAGGGTGCCAAGCACGCACGAGGTGACGATCGAGGCCGTGCTCCAGCGCTGCTGAGGGCGAAGGAACCGAGAGCCATTCATGACGCTCACCTCACGGTACTCTGAAAGGAGAACGGCAAGCCCGTCGATTCGACGATGCCAGACGAGCGCAACGGGCTCATCGCCCGCCACGGCGTGGAACGCTGTCTCGCAGTCCCTCAGAAATGCTCCTGGTTGAACGGCGTGGGTGGGGGCGGGTCGCTGAGCAGGCGGCGGGTGGTCTCGAGGCCCCAGTCGTCCAGGGCGGCGATCCGGTCGGAGCTGACGCGCAGGCCGCCGTACCGCTCGACGGTCGCTGCCCACTCCTCGCGGCGCTCGACCTCCGGGCGGACGATCAGGCAGTCCGGGTCGTTCACCCAGAAGCGGCCGTGCTGCCAGGCGCGCCCGGCGGTGGAGAGGGTGGCGGCGCGCTGCGAGGGCTGGGAAAGGTCGCCGTCCGCGGGCTCGTACGCCGGGGCGGTGTCCGCCGACACGCGCATCGCGTCGTAGAGGCCGACGCTGGGCAGGATCGGGGCGCCGCACCCCAGCAGGTACGCGTCCGGGCCGATGACCTCGCGGACGAGGGCGACCCCGCTCCGGTACGCGGCCAGGGGCTCCACGCCAGTGTGGCGCGAGCCGGACAGCGCGGCCGCGTACACGAAGTCGATTTTGAAGTAGTCGAAGCCGAGGTTGGCGAGCCAGTCGAAGACCTCGCGCAGGTGGTCGGCGGCGGCCGGGTTGGTGGTGTCCAGCCCGTACGACGGGGCGCCCCAGTGCTGGCCGGCCGAGACCGGGAGGCCGTCGGGGCCGGCGATCAGCCACTCCGGGTGCTCGCGGGCCAGCCAGCTGCCCTCCTCGACCCAGAACGGCGCCACCCAGATCCCGGCGCGCAGTCCGGCGTCGCGGATCCGCCCGGCCACCCCGTCGAGCGAGGCGAACCGGTCGGAGAGGTGGAGCCAGTCGCCCACGGCCGCCTGCCAGCCGCCGTCCACCTGGACCACGTCGACCGGCAGGTCGCGCTCGTTGATCGCGGCGATGTTCTCCTCGATGTCCGTTTCTGTGACCTGGTCGAAGTAGTGGTACCAGGAGCACCACGCCGTCGGCGCCACGCGCGGCAGGTCGGCGCCGGAGGTACGCGCGAAGCCGGTCGCCCAGTCGCCGAGCGGCACGCCGGTGTGCGCGGTGACCTGGCCGTTTGCCGAGACCACGACGTGGCCGTCGACGAGCGCGGCCCGGATCGACGGGACGGTCAGCGGGTCGGGCGCGGCGTACACGCGCAGGGGGCCGCCGTCGCCGGGGTCGATCGCCAGCAGCCCTTCGCCTTGGAAGCCGTCCACCGGCGCGGCGATCTCCGGCCGGTAGTTGCCCCGCCGCCGCCAATCGGTCGCCGGGCGGGGTGGCGGCGCGTCAACGGGGTACCAGGAGGTAGGTGACCAGGATTGCCACCCCTCCTCGTAGACCCGGGCCGTCCCCGCGTCGACTCGGACCTCATCGAGGATCTCGAAGAGCACGGGCACAGGATGTCACACAGTGTGGGCGTGCGGTACTGTTCAATTCTGTTCAGTTCCGTGCGGAAGCGGTGGAGGCCGGACGTGGTGCTGTGGTACGGCGGTGACTACAACCCCGAGCAGTGGCCGGAGAGCGTGTGGCCCGAGGACGTGCGGCTCATGCGCGAGGCGGGGGTCAACCTCGCCACCGTCGGCGTCTTCGCCTGGGCGTGGCTGGAGCCGGCCGAGGGAGAGTACGCGTTCGACCGCCTCGACCGCATCCTCGACGGCCTGCACGCCGGCGGCATCCGCGTCGACCTCGCCACCGCCACCGCGTCGCCGCCGGCCTGGTTCTCCCACGCGTACCCGGAGATCCTCCCGGTCGACGCCGGCGGGCGCCGCCTGACGTACGGCAGCCGCCAGGCCTTCTGCCCCAGCTCGCCGCGCTACCGCCAGGCCGCGGCGCGCCTGGCCGAGCAGCTCGCCCGCCGCTACCACGACCACCCCGCGCTGGCGATGTGGCACGTCCACAACGAGTACGGGTGCCACAATGCGCACTGCTACTGCGACGTGTCCGCGGGCGCGTTCCGCGACTGGCTGCGCGGGCGGTACGGCGACGACCTGGACGCGCTCAACGAGGCGTGGGGCACCGCGTTCTGGTCACAGACGTACACGGACTGGGCGCAGGTGCAGCCGCCCCGCGCGACGGTCACCTCGTCCAACCCGGGACAGGTGCTCGACTTCAAGCGGTTCAGCTCGGACGAGCACCTGACCAACTTCACCGCGGAGCGCGACCTGCTGCACAAGCTCTCGCCCGGCGTGCCCGTCACCACCAACCTCATGACCGCCGCCTGCTTCGACCTCGACTACTGGGCCTGGGGGCGGGAGATGACCGGCACCGACCGGCTCGTCTCCAACGACCACTACCTGGTCGGTGACGACCCGCGGGAGGCGCCGGCCCAGTCGGCGTACGCGGCGGACCTGAGCCGCTCGCTCGGCGGCGGCGCGCCGTGGCTGCTGATGGAGCACTCCACCAGCGCGGTCAACTGGCAGCCGCGCAACTTCGCCAAGCGGCCGGGCCAGCTCATCCGGGAGAGCCTCGGCAACGTGGCGCGCGGCTCCGAGGGCGCGATGTTCTTCCAGTGGCGGGCCAGCCGCGCCGGCTCCGAAAAGTGGCACTCGGCGATGCTGCCGCACGCCGGTACCGACTCGAAGGTGTGGCGCGAGGTGGTGCGCCTCGGCGGCATCCTGCGGGATGTGTCCGAAGTGGAGGGTTCGCGCACCGTCGCCGACGTGGCCGTGCTGCTTGACTACCCGAGCGCGTGGGCGCAGGAGGCGCGCAACCAGCCGAGCGTCGACATGGCCGCGTTCACCGAGATCATGCGGTGGCACGCGACGTTGTGGCGGGCCGGCGTCACCGCCGACCTCGCCCACCCCGGCGCCGACCTTTCCGGGTACCGGCTGGTGCTCGCGCCCGCCCTATATCTGCTCACCACCGCGGCGGCGGACAACCTGCGCTCCTATGTGGAAGGCGGCGGAACGCTGGCGGTGGGACCGTACAGCGGGCTTGTCGACGAGCACGACCACGTCCATCCCGCGCCGCTGCCGGGTGCGCTCGCCGGGCTGCTCGGCGTGCGGGTCGAGGAGTTCTACCCGACGAGCGAGCCGGTGCCGCTGGACGACGGGTCGACCGGCACCGTGTGGACCGAGGCGCTGCACAGTGCGGGCGCCGAGGTGCTCGCGTCCTATGCGGACGGTCCGCTCGCCGGCGGAGCGGCGCTCACCCGGCACGGCACCGCCTGGTACACGAGCACCCGCTTGGCCGACCCCGACCTGGCCCGCTGGCTCGGCGCCGTGGCGGAGACGGCCGGCGTCGCGCCCACCCACCCGGTGCCGGCGGGCGTCGAGGCGGTCCGCCGGCGGCACGCGGACGGCCGCACGTACCTCTTCCTGATGAACCACGCCGAAACGCCCGCCGGGGTCGAGGCCGCGGGTGTCGATCTGCTGACCGGCGCGGCCTGGACCGGGCAGCTCGACGCCGGCGGCGTCGCCGTCCTGCGGGAGGCCTGATGCTCGCACCGCAGCGCCAGTCCGCGATCCTGGACCGGGTCCGGGCCTCCGGTGGGGTGCGGGTGACCGACCTCGCCGCCGAGTTCGGCGTGTCCGACATGACGATCCGCCGCGACCTGGAGGCGCTAGCCGACCGGGGGCTGCTGGCCAAGGTGCACGGCGGCGCCACCTCCGTGCGCCCCGGCTCCACCGACGAGCCCGGCTTCGAGGCCAAGTCCATCCGCCAGCGGGCGGAAAAGGCCGCCATCGCGGCGCGGGCGGCGGGGCTGGTCACTCCCGGGACCGCGGTCGCCCTTTCCGCGGGTACCACCACCGCGGAGCTTGCCCAGCGCCTCGTCGACGTGCCCGAGCTGACCGTCGTGACCAACTCGATCCCGGTCGCCGACGTCTTCTACCGCGCCGGCCGCCCCGACCAGACGGTGGTGCTGACCGGCGGGATGCGTACACCCTCCGACGCGCTCGTCGGGCCCGTGGCGCTCACCGCGATCCGCTCGCTCCACCTTGACGTGCTGTTCCTCGGCGTACACGGGATGAGCGAGCGCGCCGGCTTCACCACGCCCAACCTGATGGAGGCGGACACCAACCGGGCCCTGGTCGCCGCCGCCGAACGCCTCGTCGTGCTGGCCGACCACACCAAGTGGGGCACGGTCGGCATCTCCTCCATCGCCGAGCTGTCCGAGGCCCACGTCGTCGTGAGCGACGCGGGCCTTTCCACACCCGCCCGGGCCACCCTGTCCGAGCACGTCGAGGAGTTGGTGATCGTCCCGTGAGGAAGGTGCCCACCACGCTGGCCGATGGCCGCGAGCTGATCTACTACGAGGAGCACGACGACGTCGTGCGGGAGTCCGTCGACAAGCGCGACCTCCCGCCGCCGCCACCCGCGTCCCAGCTGCGGTACGACGCGCTGGTCGACGAGTGGGTGGCCATCGCGGCGCACCGGCAGACCCGCACGTTCCTGCCGCCGGCCGACGAGTGCCCGCTGTGCCCCTCGCGGGACGGGCGGCAGACCGAGATCCCGGCGTCCGACTACGACGTGGTGGTCTTCGAAAACAGGTTTCCGTCCTTCAGCGAGCGGCCGGTGTCGCTGCCCGAGGGGATCGTGGCCCGCCCGGCGCAGGGCCGCTGCGAGGTCGTCTGCTTCACCTCCGACCACGACGCCTCGTTCGCCACGCTGCCGCCGTCGCGCGTGCGCACCGTGCTGGAGGCGCAGATCGACCGCACGCTGGCACTGTCCACGCTGGACGGCGTGGAGCAGGTGTTCTGCTTCGAAAACCGCGGCGTGGAGATCGGTGTGACCCTCCACCACCCGCACGGGCAGATCTACGCGTACCCCTTCGTCACCCCGCGCACGCGCGCGATGCTCACGGCGTCCCGCGGCCGTCCGGTCTACTCGGAGCTGCTGGCCAGCGAGCGCGCCGCCGGCGTACGCGTGGTGGCGGCCAACGAGCACTGGACCGCGTTCGTACCGGTCGCCGCGCGCTGGCCCTTCGAGGTGCACATCGCCCCGCACCGCCGGGTGCCCGACCTGCCCGCCCTGGACGACGCCGAGCGCGCGGCGTTCGGCCCGCTCTACCTGGACGTGCTGCGCCGCTTCGACGGCCTGTTCGACATGCCGATGCCGTACATCTCGGCGTGGCACCAGGCCCCGGTGCGCAGCGGCCGCGAGGAGAGCCACCTGCACCTGCAGCTCTTCACCATCCGCCGGGCGGCGAACAAACTGAAGTACCTGGCCGGCTCCGAGTCCGGCATGGGCGTCTTCATCAACGACATCGTCCCCGAAGACGCCGCCCAACACCTCCGGGACGCCATTTAGCGTGGTCTGTGGGTGAAGCTGGAATCTTGTCCCACCCGGGGCCTAGATTCAGGTGCGTGGACCTGCGGGTAGCGGTTGGTGAGGGCGTTTATCTGAGCGTGCGCCGCCGTGACGGTGTGCGCGAGCCGTCCTTTCTCCTCGTGCACGGGCTCGCGTCCAACGCGCGGCTGTGGGACGAGGTGGCCAGCGAGCTGGCGGAGGCCGGCCATGGGTCGTTCGCGGTCGACCTGCGCGGGCACGGCGAGTCGGACGTGCCCGACAGCGGATACGACGCGGCCACCGCCGCCGCCGACCTCGCGTCCGTCGCCACCGCGCTGGAGCTGCGCGATCTCGTCGTGGTGGGGCAGTCGTGGGGTGGCAACGTCGTGGTCCGGCTCGCGGCCGAGCATCCCGCGCTGGTCAAGTCGCTCGCGCTGGTGGATGGCGGGTGGATCGACCTGCCCGCGCAGTTTGACAGCTGGGAGGCGTGCGCGGCGGCGCTGCGCCCGCCCGACCTCGACGGGCTGCGGGTCGAGCAGATGCGTGGCTTCCTGCGGCGCGCGCACCCGGACTGGTCGGCGACGGCGGTCGACGCGACGGTGGCCAACCTGCGGGCGGCGCCCGACGGCACGCTGACCCGGCGGCTGCCGATCGCGCGGCACATGGAGATCGTGCGCGACATGTGGGACGACCCGCCGCAGCGGTTCTACCCGGCGCTCGCCATGCCGGTGCTGCTCGTGCCGGCCGTGCCCGCCGACAGCGAGCGGGCGGCGCGGACCCGCGCGCGGGTCGACGCCGCGGCGCGGATGCTGGCCGACGCCACCATCCGGGAGTACCCCGGAGGTGATCACGATCTGCACGCGCAGCATCCGCGCGAGCTGGCCGCCGACCTGCTGAGGCTTGTATGAGCGGCCTTCTCGTGATCATGGGGTCGGGGGAGACCGCGCCCACCATGGTCAAGCCGCACCGGGCGATCCTGGAGCGGGTCGGTGAGCGGCGGGCCGTGCTGCTCGACACGCCGTACGGGTTTCAGTCCAACGCCGAAGACATCTCCGCGCGCGCGGTCGGCTACTTCGCGGCCAGCGTGGGGCGGCAGATCGAGGTGCTCTCCTGGCGCCGCCCACCCACCGACACGCTGGAGCGGGAGCGGGCACTGACCACCCTGCGCGAGGCCGGCTGGGTGTTCGCCGGCCCCGGCAGCCCGACGTACGCGTTGCGCCAGTGGCGCGACACCCCCGTGCCCGACCTCATCGCGGGCCGGCTGCGCGACGGCGGCGTGGTCTGCTTCGCCAGCGCCGCCGCGCTGACGCTGGGCAGCCACGCCATCCCGGTGTACGAGATCTACAAGGCCGGCGTCGAGCCGCACTGGGTGCCGGGGCTCGACGTGGTCTCGCCGCTGCTGGGCTTCCCCGCCGTGATCATCCCGCACTACGACAACGCCGAGGGCGGCCACCACGACACCCGCTTCTGCTACCTCGGCGAGGGGCGGCTGACCGCGATGGAGGCCGAGCTGCCCGACGAGACGCGGATCCTCGGCGTCGACGAGCACACCGCCGTGCTCTTCGACCTCGCCGCGGGCACCGCGTCCGTGCTGGGCAACGGCCGCTTCACGGTCCGCCGGGGCGGGCAGAGCGCCGTACACCCCGCCGGCTCGGTGGTCAGCATCGCGACGCTGGCGTCCGGCCGCGCCGCGGCGGTCCCGCTGGCCGCCGGTCCGCCCCTGGACGAGACGGTGGCGGAGGCGCCGCCCGAGTCGTCGCTCAAGGCCGCCGCGGACGCGCTTGAGGCCCGCTTCGACATCGCCCTTGCCGCGCGCGACGCCGACGGCTGTGTGGCAGCGATCCTCGACCTGGAGCAGGTCATGGTTGACTGGGCGGCCGACACAAACATCTCCGATGAGGGCGAGCACGCCCGCGCCGTCCTCCGCTCGATGGTCGTGCGCCTCGGCGAGCTGGCCCAGCGCGGCGCCCGTGACCCGCGCGAGGTGCTCGGCCCGTACGTGGCGCTCCTGCTCGACCTGCGCGCCAAGGCCCGCACCGGCCGCGACTTCGCCACGTCCGACCAGATCCGCGAGGGCCTCGCCGCCGCCGGCGTCGAGGTCCGCGACACCCCAGCCGGCCCGGAGTGGTCGCTCTAGCCACCCTTCGCGGTCACGGCGAGGTGCGACCGTGGTAGCCGTTTCAGAAGATCCAATTCGAAGCAGATGAGGGCTACCGCGACGTCCGTCGTGGTCCAGACCGTCGCTCCCGCGGCCTCACCTTCCGCGGTGGGCGAGCTCACCCCGGGTCCCGTTGGGATCGTGGACGTTTGCTGCCCCTACGGGGGCAACAAACGACCACGATCTGCTCTGTGGGCCCTTTGTTGACGCCGATCAGGGAGCCAGTGTGGTCTGGAGTCCTTTCGCGGTCAGGGTGAGCCTTCTTAGAGTCCGACCCGAGTTGGATGTGAGCTGTCGCTGTGCCAGCGGTTTCCGCCTCACCCTCCGCGGTCGCCCAGCTCAGCCCAGGAGCCGGCTCCGGCAGATCTTGGCAAGTTAGCGTCGAAATAACGCGCTAACTCACCAAGGTTTCGAAGCTCATACCGCCTGCACCTGATCGGCAGTCACAGACCGCGACGACGGTGCCGAACTGTGGGCGGACTCGCGCATTCCGTCTCGAAGATCTGCAGAAGCACGGGTAGGGGCACCGTGAGCTGGGAGGAGCACCGGAAGCTGTCGCGGGAGCTGGCTTTTCGGGGCTGAGCTGGGCGACCGCGGAGGGTGAGGCCGCGGGAGCAGCGGTCCGGACCACCCCGGACATCGCGGCAGCTCACATCTCGTTTTGGGTTGTCAGGTTGGGGGCGACTCGGAGTTATCCGAAGGTGAACGCGTACGCCTCGGCGCCCGGGTTGGCGAACGTGATGTCCAGGGTTCGCTCGCGGACGCCGTCGTGCTGGCGGACGAGTTGATAGAGGCGGCCGTCGGTTAGCTGCCCCTCGCCGTCCTCGTCGATGTCCACGCCGTGCGACTGTCCGGGCGCGGCGCCGTCCAGGCGGACGCGGAAGGAGATCGGGCCCGCGGCTCCGGGTGACAGCACGAGGTGCGCGTCGCGTGCCTCGAAGCGGAACGTGATGCTGCCGCCGGCCTGGGCGAGCACGAGGTTTTCCGCGTCCACCCGCCAGTCGCCGGCGAGCGACCACCGGTTGGAGGGCAGGGGCTCGCCGCGTTCGTAGCCGAGGTACGTCTCGGGTGTGCGCAGGCTGTCCCAGTCGGCGGCGGCCTCCACACCGGTCGTACGCACCGGGGTGGGCGCGCGGTCGACGCCGAGCAGGCGCTGGATGAGGCGCTCGGAGTGCTCGTAGCGCCCCTCGCCGAAGTGGTCGCCGCGGATCATGCCATCGCCGTCCACGAAGTAGAGCGCCGGCCAGTAGCGGTTGTCGAACGCGTTCCAGATCGCGTAGTCGCTGTCGACCGCGACCGGGTAGTCGATCCCTCGCTCGGCGACCGCGCGCCGCACGTTGGCGGCGTCGTGCTCAAACGAGAACTCCGGCGTGTGCACTCCCACCACGATGAGCCCGTCGTCGCGGTAGGCGCGCGACCAGGCGCGGATGTACGGCTCCTGGCGCAGCCAGTTGATGCAGGTCAGCGTCCAGAAGTTGACCAGCACGGCGTGGCCGCGCAGGTCGGCGCGGCCGAGTGGCGGCGAGTTGAGCCACTCGGTCGCACCGCTGAGCGAGGGCATGCGCGGATGCCCGAACACGCTCATGCGCGCAGCGGCCGGAAGCCTGCGCGGACCTCGGAGGCGAACAGCTCCGGCTGCTCCCAGGCGGCGAAGTGCCCGCCGCGGTCGAGGTCGTTGTAGTACATGAGGTTGGGATACGCCTGCTCCGCCCAGCTCCGCGGTGTCTGGTACAGCTCGTCGGGAAAGGCGCTCACGGCGGCCGGTACCGACACGTTCTTCGCGGAGAAGTAGCTGAACTTGTTCTCCCAGTAGAGGCGGGCGGCGGAGACCCCGGTGTTCGTGAGCCAGAAGAGCGAGATGTTGTCGAGGACGTCGTCCCGCGACAGGCCCTCCTGCTCGCCGCCGAACGCCCGCGCGATCAGGTCGTAGCTGCGCGCGTCGTGGTCGAGCATGAAGCTGGCCAGCCCGACCGGTGAGTCCGTCAGGCCGTACAGCGTCTGCGGGCGGTTGCCCATGATCTGCCCGTACCCGAGGTTTGAGTAGAAGAACGCCAGCTGGTCCCAGGCGTGCCTCTCCTCGTCGGTGAGGGTGGAGGGCGGCGGCTCGCCGGCCTGTATCGCCTTGTCGATCTCGGGCGGCACCGCGCCCGGCATGTTGGAGTGGATGCCGATCAGCTCCGGCGGAGCCGGCTCGGAGGGCATCGGCGCGTCGCGACCACCGGCCATCACGTCCGTGATTATCGCCCCCCAGTCGCCGCCCTGCGCCACGAACCGCGTGTAGCCGAGGCGCTTCATCAGCTCCACCCACGCGTTCGCGATGCGCGCCGGGTCCCAGCCGGTGCTGTTCGGCTTGCCGGAGAAGCCGTAGCCGGGCATCGACGGGATCACCAGGTCGAAGGCGTCCGACGCGCTGGCGCCGTGCGCGGTGGGGTTCGTCAGCAGGTCGACGATCTTCATCTGCTCGATGATCGATCCGGGCCACCCGTGCGTGACGACGAGAGGCAGCGCGCCCTCGTGCGGCGAACGGACGTGGATGAAGTGGATGTCCAGCCCGTCGATCTCGGTGATGAACTGGGGCATCGAGTTCAGCTTGGCCTCGACGGGGCGCCAGTCGTAGTCGTTGGCCCAGTAGCGTACGAGCTCCTCGATCGTCTCCAGCTGCACGCCCTGCGACTGGTCCCGCACCGTCTCCCGCTCCGGCAGGCGGCTGGAAGCGACCCGGGCGCGCATCGCCTGCAGGTCCTCCTCGGGCACTTCGACCGTAAACGGCCTGATCGCTGTGGTGCCCGCCGACGCCTTGCTCTTGGCAGCCATGTGGGTCTCCTTCTCGTTGGCTCGGCTCCTCCAACAAGCTGCCCCCGGGTGGGTGAGGCGTAGCCGCCCGGTCGGGGTGATATCGCCGGGACGAGCGGATCAGACGAGGCCGGTGCGGACGGCGTACAGGGCGGCCTGGGTGCGGTCCTGCACGGCGAGCTTGCCGAGGATCGCGCTGACGTGCGTCTTAACCGTCTTTTCGGATACCGCCAGCGCTTTGGCGATCTCGCGGTTGGACCGGCCGCGGGCCACCTCGATCAGCACCTCCCGCTCGCGGGCGGTGAGCGTCGGCGCGGACGACGGCGCGTCCCCGGCCGCCAGCAGCCGCGCCACGTCGGGGTGGAGCAGCACGTGGCCGGCGTGCACGGCGCGGATCGCCGCCGCCAGCGCGGGCGGGTCGACGTCCTTGTACACGTAGCCCGCGGCGCCGGCTCGCACCGCGGGGAGCACCGCGGTCGGCTCGGTGAAGCTGGTGATGACCAGGACCCTCGGCGGGTCGTCGAGCTCGCGCAGCCCGTGCAGCGCCGCCACCCCGTCGGTGCCGGGCATCAGCAGGTCGAGCAGGACCACGTCGGGACGGAGCCGCTTCGCTTCGGTCACGCAGGCGGCGCCGTCGTCGGCCTCGCCCACCACCGTGATGCCCTCCTGCACGTCCAGGAACGTGCGCAGCCCCTGCCGCACGACCGGATGGTCGTCGACGACCAGCACCCGGATCGGCTCACCCACCGGTCGGCACCTCCAGCCGCACGCTCGTACCGGCGCCGGCCGCCGATGTGATCTTCAGGGCGCCGCCAACGGCCGTCGCCCGCTCGCGCATCGACGCGAGGCCCAAGCGGCGGGCCGCCTGGGCGGGAGCACCCGCCGGGTGCTCCTGGGGACCGGCGAAGCCGCGCCCGTCGTCCTCCACCCGCAGCACCACCTTTCCGCCCTCGGCGCGCAGCTCGACGGTCACCGACCGGGGCTCGCCGTGGCGGAGGGCGTTGTGCAGCGCCTCCTGCGCGGTGCGGTAGACCGCCTCCTCGCGAGCGGCGGTGAGCCGGGGCACGGGAGAGCCGGTGAAGCGCACGGACGCCGCGTGCACCCGGTCGATCAGCTCGACCTGCTTGCGCAGCGCCACATCGAGCCCGTCGCCGGACAGATCCACGGGGCGCAAGCCGTCCACAATGGAGCGCAGCTCGCCGGCGGCGTCGGCGGCGAGGCGGCGTACCACCTCCAGCTGCGCCGCGGCGGCGGCCGGGTCGCGGTCGACGACGGTCGCCGCGGCGTCGGCGGTCAGCCGCAGGCTGAAAAGCTTCTGGGTGACCGCGTCGTGCAGCTCGCGGGCGATCCGGTTTCGTTCCTCCACGATGGACAGCTCGCGGCTGCGCTCGTAGAGCCTGGCGTTGACGAGGGCGATCGCGGCGTGTGCGGCCAGCAGCCGCAGCAGCTCCTCGTCTTCGGCGGTGAACCCGCCCGGCTCGACCTTGTTGGCCAGGAATAGCTCGCCGAGGATCTCGTCGCCGTCGACGATCGGCATGCCGATGAAGTCCTTGAGCACCGGGTGCGCCTTCGGCCACCAACCGAAGCGGGGATGGTCGCGGATGTCGTCCATCCGTACCGCGTGCGGCGACCGCAGCATCTCGCCGAGCACCCCGTGCTGGCGCGGGAGCGGACCGATCGCCCGCCACTGCTCGTCGCTTACCCCGTCGGCCAGAAACTCGGCGAAGCCGCCGTTGCTGTCCGGCACCCCCAGCGCGGCGTAGTGGGCGCCGAGCAGGCGGCGCGCCGACGTGAGGATCGTCTGGAGCACCTCGCGCACGGACAGGTGTGCGGTGACGGCCAGCACCGCCGTACTCACCTCGCGCAGCTCACCGCGATCACACACACCCTCAGGCTACCCACGGTGACGCCGATCCGGATCGGGCCGTGGTCCTAGGACCAAAGACCGAGGACCGCACCGGCTGCGGCCCGATGGCAGGCGGCCCGCCGCTACCTAGCGTCGATCTCATGGCTGTCGCAATCATCACCGGCGCCTCCCGAGGGCTCGGGCTGGCGCTCGCACACGGACTCGCCGAGGCGGGTTGGGACCTCGTGATCGACGGTCGGAACGCGGCCGCGCTCGCGGAGGCGGCCGCCGCCGTACCGCGGGACGTGACCGCTCTGCCCGGCGATGTCACCGACCCGGGGCACCGGCTGGCGCTGATCGCCGCCGCCGACCGGCTCGGCGGGGCCGACCTGCTCGTCAACAACGCGGGCATCCTCGGCCCCAGCCCGCAGCCGAGGCTGGCCGACTACCCGCTGGACGCGCTCCGCGACGTGTACGAGGTGAACGTCGTCGCCCCGCTCGCGCTCGCCCAGCTCGCCCTGCCGGGCCTGCGGGCGCGCGGGGGCGCGGTGGTCAACGTGACCTCCGACGCGGCTGTCGAGGCGTACGAGGGGTGGGGTGGCTACGGGTCGGCCAAGGCGGCGGTCGAGCAGGCCAGCCGCATCCTCGCCGCCGAGGAGCCGGCCGTCCGGGTGTGGTGGGTGGACCCGGGCGATCTGCGTACCCGCATGCACCAGGAGGCGTTTCCGGGCGAGGACATCAGCGACCGCCCGGAGCCGGTGACGGTCGTACCGGCCTTCCGGCGGCTGGTGGAGAGCCGGCCGCCGTCCGGTCGGGTCCGCCTCGCCGACCTGCTCGCCGGGGCGCGGGCATGACGGTGATCGAGTTCACGCTCCCCGCCGAGCTGGAGGCGCACGAGCCGCCGGAGGCACGCGGGTTGGCCCGGGACGGCGTTCGGCTGCTCGTCGGTGAGGTGTCCACCGGCGCGACGGCCCACCGCCGCTTCACGGACCTCCCGCGGCTTCTCCGAGCCGGGGACGTGCTCGTGGTGAACACCTCGGGCACGCTCCCCGCGGCGGTCGCCACCGGCGGGGGGCTGACCGTCCACTTCAGCAACGAGCTCGGCCGCGGCGAGTGGCTCGTGGAGCTGCGCCAGGCGGAGGGCAAGGCGACCCGGCCGTACGACGGGGGCGTCGCCGGGCAGCGGTACCCGCTGCCCGGCGGCGGGTCGGTGCGCCTGCGCGAGGAGTACTCACGTGGTCGACTGTGGACGGCCACTGTGGACACCGGTGGGCCGGTGCAGAGCTACCTGCGGGCGTACGGGCAGCCGATCCGGTACGCGTACGTGCCCCGCCCGTGGCCGCTGTCCTACTACCAGACGGTCTTCGCCACGGAGCCGGGCAGCGCGGAGATGCCGAGCGCGGCTCGCCCGTTCAGCGAGCGGGTGGTGACCCGCCTCGTCGCGGCGGGCGTGCAGTTCGCGCCGGTACTGCTGCACACCGGTGTGGCGTCGCCGGAAGCGCACGAACGCCCGTACCCGGAGAGGTTTGACGTGCCGGAGACCACCGCGCGGCTCGTCACCCAGGCCAGGGCCGGCGGAGGCCGAGTGATCGCGGTCGGCACGACCGCGGTGCGCGCGCTGGAGACGGCCGCGACCGCCGGCGGCGTGGTGGCCGCCGCGAGCGGCTGGACTGAGCTGGTGGTGACACCCGAGCGCGGGGTACGCGTGGTGGACGGCCTGCTCACCGGCTTTCACGAGCCGCGCGCGTCGCACCTCGACCTGCTGGAGACGGTCGCGGGGCGCCCGCTGCTGGACCGCGTGTACGCCGAGGCGATCGAGTCCCGCTACCTGTGGCACGAGTTCGGCGACGTCAACCTGATCCTCCCGTAAATGCGCCGGACCCTCCCGTAAATGCGCCGGACCCTCCCGTAAAATGCGCCGGACCCTCCCGTAAATACGTTGCCCGCCGGGGCCGCACCTCGGAGCATCGATGTCATGACCGTGCTCGAGGCTGTTTCGCTGACCAAGCGGTTCGGCCCCGTGACGGCCGTCGACGGGGTGAGCTTCGGCGTCGGCGAGGGCGAGATCGTGGGTCTGCTGGGGCCCAATGGCGCCGGCAAGACCACCACACTCCACATGGTGCTCGGCCTGACCACGCCGGACACCGGCACCATCCGGATGTTCGGGCGCGACCTGGCCCGCCACCGCGCCTGGGCGCTGGCCCGGGTCAACTTCGCGGCCAGCTACGTGAGCCTGCCGTGGGTGCTGCGCGTCGACGAGCTGCTCGACGTGTTCGCCCACATGTACGGCCTGCGCCACCCTGCCCGTCAGGTGGCACAGATGATGGAGCTGCTCGAGCTCGGCGAGCTGCGCGACCGGCGGTACGGGCAGCTGTCGTCCGGGCAGCAGACCCGCGTGCAGCTCGCGAAGGCGCTGCTCAACGAGCCGGGGCTGCTCGTGCTCGACGAGCCGACGGCCAACCTCGACCCCGACGTGGGCGACCGCATCCGCGAGCTGCTGCTGCGCGAGGCGCACCGCACGGGGCGGGCGATGCTGATCACCTCGCACAACATGCCCGAGGTCGAGCGGATGTGCAGTCGCATCCACTTCGTGTCGGGCGGCCGGATCGTCGCGACCGGCAGCGCGGTGGAGCTCGCCGGGGAGTACGGGGTCGACGACCTTGAAGCGGTCTTTCTGAGGGTGGCACGGGGATGAGCGAGCTGATACTCGACGGGGCGGCGGCGCAGCGCCGGCGGATTGCGAGCGTGATCCGCCGCGACTTCTTCGCGCTGCGCCGCGACCCGCCCCGCATTGTCGACATGGCCTTCTGGCCCACCGCCGAGCTGGTGCTGTGGGGCCTTGTCTCGATGTACATGCAGCAGAACCGCGTGCACATCGCGGTGGCGATGCTGCTCGGCGCGGTGCTGCTGTGGCAGGTGATGCACCGGTCGCAGGGCGAGCTCGCGTTCGGCTTCCTCTTCGACGTGTGGAGCCGCAACCTGCTCAACGTGTTCGTCTCGCCGCTGTCCACTCTGGAGTACGTGGCCGGGCTCGTGCTCGCCAGCGTGGTCAAGGTGACGGTGACGATCGGCGTGATGTCGGTGCTGGCGTTCACCTTCTACGGCTTCGGCCTGCTCACGATCGGCCCGGGACTCCTGCCCTTCGTGGCGGTCCTGATGGTCATGGGCTGGGCGCTGGGCGTGGTGGCCATCGCCGCCGTGATCCGCTTCGGGCAGAGCGCACAGATCGTCGCGTTCATCATGGTGTTCGTGTTCCAGCCGTTCGCGGCCGTCTTCTACCCGCTGTCGGTGCTGCCCGGCCCGGCACAGGCGGTCGCCGCGCTGGTGCCGGCGAGCCACGTGTTCGAGGGGATGCGCACGACCCTGGCCGGTGGCGGCGTCGAATGGGGCGGGCTGGCGGTGGCCGCGCTGCTCGACGTGGTGTACGTGGCGGCCGCGCTCGCCTCCCTGCTGTACGCACTCCGCTACGCCCGGCTGAAGGGCAAGCTCTCCAAGTTCGGGGCCTAATGCGGTGACCCGGAAACGCTGGACACCTTTAGTGGTCAGGGTGAGTGCGAACGTCAGATCCACATTGAGATAGTTCCGGGCTACCGCGATGTCCGTGGTGGTCTGGACCGTTGCTCCCGCGGCCTCATCCTCCGCGTTCGGTTGCGGTCACCCCGAAGAGCCGGCTCCGGCAGACCGGTCCCATGGGGTTGCCGGGAGTGGCTCTCAAGCTGGGCGCACGAATGCGCCCACGAACCAGCGGCGCGCCAATGGACCAGCGCCGTTAGCCGCGCGCTGCCGCGGGCTGGGGTCCAGGGGGCTTGGTCGCTGCGGCCTCGTGCGCGACCTGCGCGGCGACCTCGCGCCGGCCGACGAGTACACCATGGACCGGATCCGGACCGCGCTGGTCCACGAGGCTCACCGGCCGGCGCCCCGCTCTCGCCGGATGTGGCGCGTCGTCGCGGTGCCGGCTCTGGCGGCCGCCGTCGCGGGCGTGCTGCTGGTCGCCGCGCCGTGGACCGGCACGCGCGACGAGCCGGCGACCGCGCCGCAACGCTCCGCCGCCGAGGTGCTGGCCGGCGCCGCACTCGCCGCCGAGCACGGCCTGGCGGTGCGGCCCGACCAGTTCGTGTTCGTCGAGTCGATCCAGGTCGAGGCGACCTGCGCCGGCGGTGCGGAGGGCTGGCACTGCGAGGGTGAGGGCGGCGAGTCGGCGGCGCTGACGCGGCAGGTGTGGCTCTCCGCCGACGGCCGGCGGCCAGGGCTGCTGAACGTGCAGCCGCGCGGCTCGGGGAGCGGGTGGTGGACCACCAAGCTCGCGAACTGCCCGCGCGGCGTCTGGACGATCAGCCGGAACGGCCGGTCGATCGACTGCGACCGCGCACCCGGCCCGGGCGCGGACCGCTCCAGCGCGCCGGCGGACGCGGCGGCGATGGAGGAGTACCTGCGGGAGCGGCCGGGCGGCGACGTCTTCACGGCCGCCGCCGACCTGCTCCGCGACAACTACCTGCGCCCTGAGTCGCAGGTGGCGCTCTACCAGGTCGTGGGGCGGCAGCCAGGCGTCACCGCGAAGGACGGCGTGGTCGACGCCGCGGGGCGGCGCGGCGTGTCGGTCGGCGTGGCCCGCGACGGCATCCGCGTCGAGCTCATCTTCGACGGCACTACCTACAAGTACCTCGGCGAACGCGTGCTGCGCGGCGAGAAGGTGGTCCGTGAGTCGGCCCAGCTCCGCGTCGCGATCGTCGACCGCGCCGGACAGCTCCCGTAGCGGACCTGTGTCGCCCGCGGCCCCGGCCCCGCTCAGATGCCGCGGCCGCGGCGGTGGAGGGCGGCCAGTACGTTTTCGACCTTGACCGCGCCGCTCATCGCGGCCAGAGCGATCGCGGCTCGGGGCTCCTTCCAGTTGGCGCGCACCGCCTCGCGGGTCCACCGCCAGGCGGCGCCGCGGTTGCCGGTCGCGGCTGACCAGCAGGCGAGCTGCCCGTAGACGCGGGCGGCGCCGGGCGGGCAGCCGTGGATCTCGGGGTGCCGCGACATCATCCAGCGCAGCGAGGTGATCTTCGTGTCGTACTCGTACGCGTAGTGGGAGGTGCGCCCCCACAGCACGCGTACCAATGGTTCGTCGACGTGCACGATCGGCGCGCGGCGGGCGGCCCGGAACAGCAGGTCCCAGTCCTCGTTCTGGCTGCCCGGCGCGTCCTCCGCGACAAGGCCCAGCCGCCCCGAGTCGACAAGCGCGCCGCGCCGGATCAGAAAGCTCGACGAGTGCAGCATCGCCATCCGCGACCGGGCCAGCTGCTCCACTGTGACCTGCTCGCAGCCGGCGAGCCGTGGCGTGCACCGGTCGCGGAACTCCACCTCGATCGCGCAGGTGGCGAAGTCGCCGCCGCCGAGCGCGCGTACCTGTCGCGTCAGCTTCTGCGGCGCCCACCGGTCGTCGTCGTCGCAGAAGGCCACCAGGTCGCTGTCGAGCGCCAGGATGCCCGTGTTGCGGGCGCCGGCGAGGCCGGGCGTGCGCCAGTTGGCCACCACCATCACGGGTACGCCGGCCGTGCTCGCCAGCAGCAGGTCCGGCTCGCTCTGGTCGAAGACCACGACGATGCGCACCGGCCCCGGGTAGTCCTGCTCGCGCACGCTCTGGATCGCCCGCCGCAGCAGTTCGGGGCGGTCCCGGGTGGGGATCACCACGCCGACCGACGGGGTCACGGCAAGCTCCGGCTGCGCAGCGGGTACCCGTACGCGCGCAGCAGCGGAGCGCAGACCGTGCCGACGAGGCGGCGTTGCACCGGCGGGAAGGCGTCACGCCAGGCGTCGTCCCGCCGCAGCGGCACCCGCCCGACCGTGAAGCGCATCGGGTTGCCGGCCGCGCTGTGCCCGGGGCGCAGGTCCGCCTCCTCGCCGTCGATGAACTTGAGGTCGGCCACCGTGATGTCCAACCCGGCGAACGCCGCGAGGTCGAGCAGCCCGGTGCGCGGGTCGGCGACGAACTCCTCGTACCGGATCCGCCGGACCGGGATGCCACGGCGGCCGAGGAGGGCGAACGCGGCGTTGTGGGCGTTCCAGAGCAGGGCGGATCGCGCGGGGGAGTAGCGCGTCATCTCCGCCGGCACCTCGGCCTCCGGGCGGACAACGGTCTTTGTCCACGAGTACGCGACGCCGCGCGCGTCCCGCACCACGTGCACCACCCGCAGGTCGAGGCCGGGCCACCAGCGCAGGCAGTGGGCGAGCGCGCTGTGCTTGGAGGAGTCGACCACCACCTCGGCACCCGAGACGAGCGCGGCGGCCTCGTAGATCGCGGCGTAGTAGCCGGCGTACTCCTCGATCAGCGCCACGTGGTCCTCGGGCAGGCGGGTGGCCGCGAGCCGCGGGATGTAGCGGGTGCGCTCGACGGCGTGCTGGAGGGCGAGCACGCGGTACACGTCCACCTGGTGCCAGCCGCCGAACGCCCGCTCGCCGACCGCGTCCCAGAAGTCGCAGGCCGAGAAGCGGGCGCCGCATCCGCAGCGCTCGTCGTCGCGTACGTCCCGCTGCCACAGGTGCACGATCTCGCCCAGCGCGCACACCCCGGGAAGCTCACCGAGGAGGCGTTCGACCAGCGTGGTCCCGCTGCGCCCCAGACCGCCCAGAAACAGCACCCGTGCCACTTTCCCCACCTTCGCTCGTTCTGTCCTAATAACGAACGATCAAGCCATAGGACCGCTATGTCGTGGCCCGAATAGTCCTAGATGAGGTGGCTTTCCGTGACACTCGACGATCGCGTGGTGCTCGACGGCATCGCCGTCGACGCCATCACCGAGTCGGAGGTGGTGGCGACCGTCCGTGCGGCCCTGGCCCGGGGGGAGGGCGGCCGCATCGTCACCCCGAACGTCGACATCCTGCGCCGCGCCCGCCAGGACGCCGAGATCCGCGCGTACCTGGATGACGCCACGCTGGTCGTCGCCGACGGCACACCCCTGGTGTGGGCCAGCCGCCTGGCCGGCACGCCCCTGCCGGAGCGGGTGACCGGCTCGGACCTGATCTGGTCGCTGTCGGCCGGGCTGGGGCTGGACGGCCGCTCGGTGTACCTGCTCGGTGGCGAGCCCGAGGACCCGGGCTGGGTGGACGGCGCCGGCCGTGCCGCGGCCCGCCTGGCAGCCGCCTGTCCCGGGCTGCACATCGCGGGCTGGCGCAGCCCGGAGTACGGCTTCGAGCACGACAGGTACCTGCTCGCGTCGATCCTCCGCGACGTCGTCGAGGCCAAGCCGGACCTCGTCTACGTCGGCGTCGGCTTCCCGAAGCAGGAGTGGCTCGTGTCGCTGCTGCGGCCGGAGCTGCCGTTCAGCTGGTTTCTGGGCTGCGGCGCCGCGATCAACTTCGTGGCCGGGGACCGCGAGCGCGCGCCGGAGTGGATGCAGAAGTCGGGGCTGGAGTGGGCCCACCGGCTGGGCAACGAGCCCCGCCGGCTGGCCGGCCGCTACCTGCGCCACGACGCCCCGTACGCCCTGCGCCTGCTCGCGACGAACGCGGTACGGCGGTAGCCCGCCCGACTGTGCGGGGCGGGGCTACCGGGACGAGGCTATTTAGTCGCGGACCGCTCGCGAGTGTCCTAATCAGATACTCGACGATCCGGGTTGAACCAGCTGTCGTTGCTCAGTTCGACGAACGCCTCGAACGCGGGCTTGTCGTTCGCGAGCCGGAAGTGGCCGGTCGGGCCTTTGTCGTCGTCGGACTCGAAGTAGGAGATGGCCTTGATCTGCGTGTTGGCCTTGAAGGTGCGGGCCGCGTCCCGCAGCCAGGCCGCTCTCGCCGCCGAGCCCCACACGCCCGCCACGCCGAACTCGCCGACGATGATGGGCTTGTCGCGTGCGGCCGCCCAGCGCAGAAACGGGGCCATCAGCTCGCCGATCGGGCGTAGCTCGCTGCCCGCGTACACGTCGAGGCAGGTCCAGTCCACCACGTCGTCGCCCGGGTAGAAGGCGGGCGCCTCGCCGCGGGCGAAGCCCTCGGCCGTCGGGCACCAGACCCACGAGGCGTTGCGTACCCGTTCCTCGTCGAAGATCTGGCGCACGTAGCGCCAGGCGGCGACGAAGTCCTCCGCCGACCACATCGTGGCCCGCAGGTTCGGGCGGTCCATCTCCCAGCGGAAGCGCAGCAGCACCGGCACGCGGGCCTTGCGCACCCGCCGAGCCTGTGCCCTGATCAGGTCGTCGTGGCGGCCCGTCGTGATGGAGCGGGTGTCGCCGGACGCCCAGGACAGCATGATCGTGAGGCCCTGCCGGATGAACTCCTCGTCCGACTCGGTGCCGAAGTCCTCTTCGAAGCGCCGGTACGTGTTCACGATGTCCAGCCGGCGCCCCAGGTCGTGCTGGAGGTCCTCGACCGCCGCGAGGCGTCCGGGCTGGCTGTAGCTGTCCGGCTTCACCCACGCGCCGAGGAGCGCACCGCGGGACGGCGGCCGCACCGGGCCCGCGTCGTACGGCCCGGCATGGGTCGCTGCCACCGTCGGGGGCGGCGGCGCCGGCGCGGGCTGCGGCTCGGCACACGCCGCGAGCGCGAGCGTCGCGGCCAGGATCGCGCGCCTCACCGGCCAAATCCCAGCGTCACCAGCGAGCGGAGCGAACGCGATGAGCCGAGTCCCAGGCGCTGGCGCATCCGCCACACCCCGGCGCCGTAGGCGGCAAAGGCCAGGACCGCCGCGGTGAGCACGGCCGCCGGGCCGGTTCCGGCCATGGCCGCGAAAACCTGCGGGAGTACGCCGAAACACGTGATCGCCAGGGCGGCAGCGGCTACCGTTCCGGGACCGAAGGGGTGTATGCCGAGCGCGTGACCGACCTGGACCAGCGGCACGATGTTGTTGAGCAGCACCGCGGCGGCGAGCCCCACCGCGGCGCCGACCACGCCGAACGGCGGGATCAGCGCCAGGTCCAGCGCGACCATGAGGGCGAGCGCGGCGGTGACGTTGGCGAGGTTCCAGCGGGTACGGCCGCCCATCGACAGCACCGTGTCGACCATCCCGCAGCCCGTCGCGACGAGCATCGCGCTGGCGAGCACGACCACGACCGGGCCGCCGGACCTGTACCCGTCACCGAACAGGCCGAGGTAAACCGGTGTGTATGTGATGACCATCAGGTAGAGCGGCCACGTCACCAGCACCAGCCAGCCGGTGGCGGTCTGGTACAGGTGGTTGGCGCTGAGACGGTCCCCAATGGACAGTGCCTCGGCGAGTCGTGGCTGCACGCTCTGCGAGATGCCCTGGTTGGCGAGCTGGCCGAGCACGACGAAGCGGCCCGCCACCGCGTAGACGGCGGCCGCCGAGAGCCCGCCGAGCGTGGCGACCAGCAGCACGTCGACCCGCTGGAGGGCGAGCTGGGCGACGCTGGCGATCGAGCGTGGGCCGGTGTACCGCCAGAACTGCACGCGCAGCGCCAGGTAGGTCTTGTGTCCGGGCCGGCGGTGCGGGGTGGGTACGGACAGGTAGGCGCGACGCAGCGCGTACCCGGCGAGGAGCGCGGCCGGCAGGTAGGGCACCACCCAGGCCGCGGCGTACGGCCCGGGCGTCGAGACCGAGGCGACAGCGAGCGCGCCGATGGTCAGCAGCTGGAGGGCCGGCCGCGCCAGCCGTTCCAGCAGGAAGGTCGGGCGGAGCTGGCCGTACCCACGGGTGCCGGCGAGCGCGGCGTCGGAGAGCGCTGCCAGCGGCAGGAAAAGGGCGAGCGAGCGGAGCGGCGCCGGCGCGGTGAACCACAGCACGGCGGCCACCACCACCGAGGCGACCGCGACAGGTACCAGCCCGATCCGCAGGCACGAGCCGAGCAGGTGCGCCCGGTCCTGCATGCGCAGCCGCGCCAGCCAGTAGACGAGCCCGGTCTGCGTGCCCAGCCGCACCACCGCTCCGGCGAGCACGAAGCCCGCGGTCGCGGCGAAGAACGCGCCGGCCTGCTCGGTGCCGAGCGCCCGCGCGACGAGCCAGGTGACGCCGACCCCGGCCGCACCGGCAAACCCCGCGGCGGCCATCCCGGCCATCCCCCGCCGGGCCATGCCGCGGATGGCGCGGCGGGTCCCCGGCGGCGCGAGCGCGGTCACCGCCGCCACCCGGGGGTGCGGCCAAGCCAGGTGGCCAGCGCGTCGTCGTGCGGCTCGTAGTACGCGGCCAGCTCGCGGCGCAGCCCCGGATCCATCCCGGACGGCCGTGGACGCGCGTTGTGCCGCTCGAACGGCGGGTCGCCCAGGTGCGGCAGGCCGAGGAAGTCGAGGACCTCGCGGTACACCATGGACGGTTCGGCGAAGAAGCGCTCGCTCTCGACCACGTGGATCCACCCGCGCCCGACCCGTGCGGCCGTCCGCGCCAGGTAGGTGGCGTACTCGCCGCGCGCCCGGTAGGCGTGGTGCTGGTGGGCGAAGCTGTACGCGCGCGGGTCGCCGGCCAGCCGGTCCTCCTCACCGCAGAGGCGGGCCGGTTCGAGTGCCAGCGCCTTCGCGAACGAGGTCTCCGACTCGAAGCCCCGCGCCAGCTCGTGCGCGTGCTGGGAGTGCGCCCGCTCGACCGGGTCGCGGACCAGCGCGATCAGCTTCACGCCGGGCAGGTCGCGGGCGATCCGGGCGGCCGCCTGCGGGTGGTACAGGTAGTACGGGCTGGACTCGAACGTCTGCGCCGGCATGCCGAAGCGCTGCTCGACCTTCAGGGCCGTGCGGCGCAGCGGAAAGTGTGCGCGGTACCAGGACATGCCCCGGTGGTACGAGGTGTCGAAGTAGTGAACGCCCTTGTGCAGCACGGCCTTCAGCACGGCCGGGTGTGCGGCGAGCGCCCGGTAGAGCGAGGTCGTGCCGCACCGCTGGCCACCGCAGATCAGAAACGACGGCAGCATGCGGGCCGGCGCGGTGACCCGCCCGTACGACCGGGATCCGAAGTGGACGACCCGCTTGACCGGCGCCGGCACCCGCGCCCCACGGCCGGTCACGACAGCCCCTCGATCCGCCGCACGAGCACGGGCAGCAGCCAGGTGCCGAGCACGCCCAGCCGCGCGCCGGCCTCGGCCTGGCGGTCGGCGAGGTACCGGGCGGCGAGGTCCACCAGGTAGAGCAGCGCGGTCAGCCGTGCCGCCGCGCCGGTCACCTCGAACGGCTCCAGCAGCGCGGCGGACACACCGAGGGTGGCCTCCACCGCCGCCTCGGCGTCCGATGTGGACTGGATCCGGCGCTGCAGTTCGTAGTGGACCGCGTCGAAGCCGAGCGGCACGCCGGTGGTGAACCGTTCCCAGTCCCACACCAGCAGCGTGTCGGCGAGCGTCGCCATGTTCCACGGCGCCCAGTCGCCGTGCCAAGCGCCGTACCGCAGGTCGACGTCCCCGCCCCGCTCGACGAGCGACTTGGCGGCGACGCCGAGCGTGGCACCCTCCGGCCGGTCCGCGACCGCGTCGAGCCGGTCGCGCAGCTCCGCCCAGTACGGGCTGGTGGCGAGCCACGAGCGGGACGTGCCGCAGCAGCCGGCGACCTCGCGCATGGCGGCGGTGAGGCGGTCCGGCGTCAGCGCCGCCCGCGTCTTCCACACCGGCAGCGGTGACTGCACAAGCACCTGGTGCCCGCGCCACTCGCCGGTGTGCAGCACCCTCGGCACGGTCACGTCGCGCAGGCCGACGTGGGACAGGGCGCTGAGCGCGGTCGTCTCGGCGCGTACCAGGCGGCGGGTCAGCGGGCCGGTGCCGAGCTTGGCGAAGCCGAGCGTCTCGCCATCCGGCGCGATGAGCTGGAGCACCGGCTTGCGGTTGGCCCGCGCCGGTCCGATGTGGACACTGACGGCCAGGTCCGTGCCGAGCGCCTCGCGCAGATAGCCGTCGATGGTGTCGCCGGCCGGCCCGCAGATGCGTACCCGATGGCGGAGCAGGACCGCCGCGGCGCCCGGCGTACGCAGGGCCGCGACCACCGCGTCCCGCTTGAGGCGGGCGATGCGCGACTGCGGCTCGGCGTAGCGGCGCACGGCAGCGGCGGCGATGCGGCGGGAGCGGGTGGGTACGAGCAGCCGAGGGCGCCGGGAGTCGGGCACGACGACGTACTCGGTGACAAGTGGTGACCTGCCGCGCGTCGTGCACGGCTCGGGATACAGGAGCCGGAGCACCTCATCCAGGTACTGGGCGCGCAGGGCGGCGTCACCAGCGGTCAGCCGCGCGGGTGCGGTTTTAACCGGGCTCACACTCGTTCCTCCAGAGCAGCGCAAACGCGAGAAACATGAATGCGAGGGGTGTGACCAGCGTGTTGTACCAGAGCATCGCGGCGAAGCCGCCGAAGATCGCGCAGCTCGCGGCGATGCCGATCGGGCTGCGGTCGCGGCGGAAGCGCCACAGCCCGTAACAGAAGAAGCCCAGGTAGGCGGCGGTGCCGACCAGGCCGTGCGCGAAGAGGAGCTGCCAGAGCTGGCCGTTGCCGCCGACGGTGAAGTTGCCGCAGCGTTCACAGGCCGCGCTCTCGCCCACGGTGATCGAGTTGCGCCCGCCGATCGTCGTGCGCGTCGATCCGAACCCGACGATCGGTGACTCGGCCATCCCGGTGACCGCGCGCTCCATCAGGAACGAGCGGACGCCGTTGGACTTGCCTTCGTCGAGCCGCGCGCCAACGACACCGCCCAGCGGGGTGACCGCCAGCGCGGCGGCCAGGGCGGCGGCGGTGACGGCCAGGGCACCGATCGCCCAGGCGCGGCCGGTGATGGCGAGGCGGACGGCCACGTACACCGCCGCGACGCCGAGGCCGATCCACAGCCCGCGGTTGAGGGAGTGCACGACCGGTACGACCGAGACGGCGAGGCAGGCCAGCGCGAACAGCCGGGTTCGGCGGCTGGCCGGGTACCCCCACGCCCACGCGACGAACCAGACCACCAGCAGGCAGAAGTTGTTGCCCCAGGTGTTCGTGTACCCCCAGGGCGCGGCCGGCCGCGGGTGCGAGTCGCGGACCAGGTCCATCACCTGCGCCGCGTACGGGTGCACGAGCGACTGCACGAAGCCCTTGTTGCGCACGTGGGAGGGGAGCAGCATCTCGACCGGCGACGTGAACTCGAAGTGCCCGGCGAAGACGCCGAGCAGCCCACCGGCGACCGTTATCGCGAAGAGCCAGGCGAGGAGGCGGACCAGCCGGCGGCGGGACAGCTCGGCGTCGGTGAGGTTGCCCGCGTACACCAGCAGCACGGTCAGCGCACCGTACTGGCTCACCCGGTACCCGGCGCCGAGCAGCCGGCTCTTGGCGTGCTCGTCGACCGCGCCGGCGGGTTCGGCGCCGAGCACCGCGACCCCGATCAGGACCGTGGCGAGAAAGACGGCCCACAGCGCGAAGCCGGGCGGGAGGCGGACCGGCCGGCCGCCGACGTGGGCGCGCAGCAGCAGGACCGCCATCGGTACGGCGACGATGGGAAAGATCAGTACACCGAGGCCGAGCGCCCACCACAGTGGATAGAGCAGGAGCACGCCCGCCAGCGGCCAGGCGGGCAGGGCTTTTCGAGTGGGCGCCTGCGGCTCGGCACGCGCCCCCAGCAGGGTGGTCATTTGCGCGGGCCCGCACCCGGAGGCAGGCGGATGACCGCGGTGGACGAGGTGAGGTCGACCTCGGCGAGGCCGGCGGAGCTGAGGTCGGCGGGTTCACCCGGCGGCGGCTCGTACGCGCTCGGTGCCGCGGGCAGGGCCGCGGCGGGCAGGACGCGGCTCGGCGCGGGCGGGCGGGGGCCGGGCATCGCCGCAGTGGTCGCGAGCCGGGGGACCACCACCGCGCCGAGCAGCGGTGTACCGACCCGGCGCAGCTGCTCGGCCGCGTCGCTGACGTCTGGCCGCCGGGTGCGGCGCAGCTCCACCGTGATGATCGCGGCGTCGGCGAGGCTCGCGAGGCTCTGCGCGTCGGCGCTGCTGGAGGTGGCCGGCGCCTCGATCACCACGTACCCGGGCCGGGCGCTGAGCAGGTCTAGCGCGTCGCGCAGGCCTTGCGACTGCATGAGCCCGGCGGCGCTGGCGGTACCGCCAGTGGTGATCACTCGCAGGGACGGGATCCGCGGCGCGTGCTGCACGGCGGCCGCGAGCCCCACGCGGCCGGCGAGCACGTCCGAGAGGCCGGGCGTGGCGGCGACGCCGAAGATCGTGGCAAGTGGCGCGGTGTCCGCGACGCTGTCCGGCAGGTGCGCGCCGACAAGCGTGACGTCGCTCCCGGTGCGGGCGAGCGCGGCGGCCAGGTTGGCCGCGACGAGCGTGGAGGCCACGCCGCGGCTGGTGCCGGCCACCACCACGACCTTGTCGTCCGGTCCGAGGCTGGCGACCACCTCGTTGCGCAGCCGGTTGAACGTGCGGCCACCCTCGCCGTGCGGCGCCAGCACCGCGTCGAGCCGGAAGTCTTCGCCCCGGGCGAGCTCGGCCAGCACGGGTACCCGCGTGCGCCGGGAGACGTCGGCCGCGACCCGCACCCTGCGGTCGAGCCGCTCGCGCAGCAGCGCGACGCCGAGGCCGAGCAGGAGGCCGACCATGGCGCCGGTCGCCAGGTTGAGCATCGGGTCCGGCTTGACGGGCGTCTCGGGCAGCCGGGCGTCACTGATGATCTTGCCACCGGTCACCGTGGCGGTGGTGAGGTCGTTCAGCTTGCCGCTCAGGTTGTTGAGCTGGTTCTGCGTGGTGTTCCGCTGGCTCTCCAGGTTGGGGCGCAGCGGGCTGCTGTCGGACAGCGCGGCGAGGCGGCCGTTCACCTGGGTGAGCGTGGTGCTGAGCTGCTTGACCTTGGAGTTGAGCGCGGCGATCTGCGCGTTCAGGTCGGCCTTCGCGCTCTCCTCGCGGTTGCGCAGGTACGCCTCGGCGAACGCATGGGAGCCGGCCCGGGCCGACTCCGGGTCGCCGGCGGAGAAGATGACGACCAGGACGGCGGTGTTCGCCGGTACCTCGACCGCGACCTGGTGCGCCAGCTCGTCCGGTGTGACGGTGGCGCGCAGCAGCTCGGCGGCGCCGGCGGCCACGGCGGTGGAGCGCACGAGCTGGGCCTCGGTGTCCAGGTTGATGTCGCCTTTGGTCCGGCCGCCGGCCACGTTCGTGTCCTGGCCGGCCGGCTGGACGAGCACCGAGGTGGCCGACTCGTACACCTTGGGCTGTAGCTGCGTGACGAGCACCGCGCCGGTGACGCCGGCGAGCGTGAGGAGGAGTACCACCCACCAGTGCCGCCGGAGCATGCCGAGGTAGTCGGAAACGTCGGTGGAGGAGTCCATGGGTGGGGCGGGACCTTTCGGCGGGTTCGGGTCTCAGGGCTCAACGGCCAGCCGGGCGAGTTCGTAACTACCGGCGTGTCGTTCCGTGTATGGAAATAAAAGGTGTGAAACGGGCTAAAGCCATATAGCGTATCCATGGGTACCAGCCGTCACGACGGCACCACCCCGCACACCCGTCACGTGGTTTTCGGGAGGTCTTCCCATGGCCAGAGCGCACATGTTGGGCATGACCGGAATCGCGGTCGGCGCCACGGCTCTCGCGGTGCTGATCGGCTACGCCGGAGGTCAGCTCGGGAGGGCTCCTGACCAGCGGATCACCGCGTCCGAGGACACGTTTGCCAGCACGAGCGACCCGCACAGCCGCGCCGGCGCGGGTGCCGAGCTCATGGCCGGCGGGATGGGCGGCGGCGCGGCGGTGACGTTCCTGAAGTTCACCGTCAAGGGGCTGCGCGGCGGCAAGGCGCCGGCCCGGGCCGAGGTGCGGCTGAGCCGGCGCGCGGGCGAGCTGCCCCGCCGCATCGAGCTGACCCGGGTGCCCGCGACCGACTGGCGCGAGGGCACGCTCAACGCGCGCACCGCGCCGCAGCTCGGCACGGTCGTGGCGAGCGCGGCTCCGGGGCCGCACGACGGCAGCGTGGTCTTCGACGTGAGCCGGGTGATCCAGCGCGAGGGGACGTACGCCTTCGCGGTGACCGCGCCGGCCGGCGACGGCTACGCGAGCTTCTGGGCCAACGAGGGCGTGCCGCCGATCAATTCGCTGGTACGCCCCACGCTGTGGCTCTCCTGGATCGGCAAGGTCATGCCGTGGGGCACCTCGCCGCCGGCGATCCCCACGCCCGCGATCCCGACGCCAGCCATCCCGTCGCCGTCGCTTCCGGCCACGGGCGCGCCGGCCGCGGATGACGCGTCCCCCTCGGTCGACCTGCCGGCCGATGACATCGACCTCGATGACGTGCCCGCCGTGCCCTCGCTGCCGGGGATGCCGCCGCTGCCTTCGCTGCCCGGCGTGCCGACAATGCCGGGGATGCCCACGCCGCCGTCCATGCCGGCGCTGCCCTCGACGCCGGGCCTGCCGGTCCTGCCGCCGCTGCCGGGAATGCCGACCGTGCCGGCCACGCCCACGCTTCCGGCTACGCCTACGGTGCCGGGCACGCCCACGCTGCCGGCGTCGCCCACGCTGCCGACTGCGCCGACGGGCGCTCCGGCCAGCCCGGTCACGCCGTCACCCACGCCGCCGAGCGACCCCGACCCGAGCTGCGCCACGGACGCCAAGCTCGTGCCGAGCTGCGGGGTGCTGTGGGGCGTGGCACCGGGCGCGCACACGGACACGCCGCGCGGACAGGCGCTGCGGGAGTTCGAGCAGAAGACCGGGCGCCAGCAGGCGATCTACCACGCGTACCACCGGGGCCAGGAAAACTTCCCCACCGCGGAAGAGATCGAGATCGCGCGTGACCGGGTGCTCTTCCTGAACTGGAAGCCGCAGGGCGCGACCTGGGCGCAGATCGCCAAGGGGCACCCGGCGACGGAGGCGTACCTGGACAAGCTCGCCGGCCGCATGAAGAGCTCGCTCACCGAGCCGTTCTTCTTCACCGTGCACCACGAGCCGGAAAACGACGTGGACCCGCGCGCCGGCTCGGGACTCACCGCGACCGACTACGCGGCGATGGTGCGCCACGTGCTTACCGGGCTCCGCGAGCGGGGAGTGTCCAACCTGGTCTCGGTGATGAACTACATGGCGTACGTGCCGTGGAACACCCAGCCGTGGTTTGAGAGCCTCTACCCCGGCGACGACGTGATCGACTGGATCGCCTTCGACGCCTACGCGTACAGCGAGCGCGGCGAGTACGGCTTCGGCGACTTCGCCGAGATGCTCAACCGCCGCTCCAGCAGCCAGCCGTCCTGGCCCGGCTTCTACGACTGGGCCGCCGAGCGGCACCCCGACAAGCCGCTGATGCTCGGCGAGTGGGGCGTCTGGCACCACGCCACCAACCCCGGCCACCGCGCCGACTTCTACGGCTCGGTCGCCAAGCAGATGCCGCTCTTCCCGCGGATCAAGGCGATGGTGTACTTCGACACCCCCGCCGACCAGCGCGGCCGTGACTCCCGTGTGGACCGCACGCAGGACGGGCTGACCGCCTACCGCGACCTGGGGCAGCAGCGCACCTTCCAGGTGCGGGTCAGGCCGGCTGCAGGCGCGGCTCGACCCACCCCGTCTCCGTGAGGTGCTGCAGGACGACCTCCACCGCTTCGTCGATCGACATCTCGCTCGTGTCGAGCACAAGGTCGGCGTCGGTCGGCACCTCGTACGGATCGTCGATCCCGGTCATTCCCCTGAGCTGGCCGGCGCGCGCCTTCGCGTAGAGGCCCTTGCGGTCGCGCTGCTCGCAGGTGGCGAGCGGAGTCGACACGTACACAAGGATGAAGCCGGCGCCCGCCTCGTGGGCGAGCGCGCGGGCGGTGGCCCGCGCGTTCGCGTATGGCGCGATCGGGCAGCACAGCGCCATCCCGCGGTGGCGGGCCACCTCGGCGGCGACCCAGCCGATGCGGCGCACGTTGGTGTCGCGGTCTTCCCTGGTGAAGCCGAGGCCCTTGGTCAGCTCGCGCCGCACCACGTCGCCGTCGAGGAGGGTGACCGTGCGGTCGCCGCTCTCCCGCAGCGAGTCCGAGACCCCGCGGGCGATGGTCGACTTGCCCGAGCCGGACAGGCCGGTGAAGAAGACGACGAGGCCGCGGTGGCGGCGGGGCGGGCGGGCCCGGGACAGCTCCTTGGCGACCGCCGGCGGGGTGTGCCACTCCGGCAGCGGGAAGCCGCGGTCGAGCAGGTCTTCGATCTCCTCCGGGCGCAGCGCCAGCCGGCGGTTGCGCGGCGGGATGTCATCGCGCCATCGCCACTGGCCGTCGCGGTTGTCATACGCCAGCTCGCGCGGCACGAGCACCCGCGGGCCGCCCCCGGAGAGCATCTCGCCGGTCGACAGCAGGTGGGTCACCCCGTAGGCCGCGGCGACCCTGGCGCGCAGCAGCGCGTCGCGGATCTCGTCGCCGCGCCGGGCCAGCGGCACCGCGACCAGGGTGGCGGGAGGCATGCGGTCGCGGGCGGCGAACACGGCCCGGACCAGCACTTCGGGCGGCAGCCCGTCGGGGCCCTGGTCGGCGACCGGGATGAGGATCAGCAGGTGGGCGGCGAGGGTGCGGGCCGCGTGCGCGATCTGCGCCAGCTGCGGGCGGTGCAGCGGCCGGTCGGCGATCACGCCGAGCACCCGGCCGGGCGGCAGGAGGGACTTGACCTCCTCGGGCGTGCGCCGCAGCCGCTGGAACGGGCCGTGCCCGCCATCGCCCAGCCGCCGCACGGCTCCGCCAATGCCGTGGCGCCCCTCGCGGGTCGGCCAGGCGTCGGTGACGTCGACGGCGGCCACCGGGGCACCCTCGAGGTCGGTCAGCACGAGTGCGCGCTGGAGCGGGTTTTCCAGGTCGAGGTCGCGGATCAGCTCGCCGGGGACCTCAAGGGTCACCGGGACGGGCCATGGGGTGCCGTCGGCAAGGCGTCCACGCCGGGCCAGGCCGGACAGATCCGCGCGGCCGAGGAAGCCGGTCAGTGGCGTGTACGCCCCGGAGAGAAGCAGCTCGAGGTCGGCCAGCTCAAATGAGCGCGGCGTGTAGGCCGGCGCGTCGCGCAGCACCTCGTCGGGCATCACCCACCCGTTGCTCATCCCACCCCCAACGGCGAACAGGCTCACAGTTTCTCAGCCGTCCGCTCATCGGTCGAGAGTGCCACGGCTCTCCGGCGTCTGCTACCGGACGCAGCGACGATACCGGTACGTGACGAGCTTCGTCCCCCTACTCCACCGCAGGGTGTATGGGCATCGACCAACTACACTCGGTGCCCGTTCGCTGAGTCCCTAGACAGGTCGCAGGGTGGCGGCGCCGAAGGACACGGAGAAGCGCTTGCACCAGATGGCGACGCTGCCGAGCCGGTCGAGATCGGTGCCCGCGGGGATCGCGTAGGCCTGGTCGCCCTTGTTGCCCTTGAGCCGCCCGAGCTCCAGCCACTGGCCGTCGTCGAAGACCCGCCAGCCCGCGGTGCCCTCCTTGACCGGCTGGTCGCTCAGCCAGACCCGGAGGTCCGGCCCGTTGGAGGTGTCGAGGGCGACGAGCTCGAGGCGGTGCGAGCCGTCCGGGTTCCGGATGATCCGGGCCGTGCCCGAGGTGTCGTGCTCGTGGGTGATGAACATGCCCTGCCGCACCACGCTCGGTCCTTCCGGCGTGGCGCTCCCGGTGGTGGCCGGTGGTGCCGGTGTCTCGGCGACCGCCAGCGTCTCGTCCACCTCTTTGTCGGTGACGAGCTTCCACGGCTGGAACCAGTACAGGCCGGCGACCCCGCCGACGGCGAGCACGGCCAGGACCACCCAGGTCAGCGGCTTTCGGAGCATGCCTTCAAGTACACCGCCCATACCGGCCGGACGACCCTTATGAAACTGTTACCGCGCGCGGTCAGTATTATGACCGGATGGTGCAGCAAGGTGACCAGTGGCTGGGCAGCGCGTACGTGGCGCCAGAGGTGTTCGCCCTCCGGCCCGACTACCGGGCGCTGCTGATCCTGGCCGACGGGCTGATCCCGGGGCCGAGCGACGAGGTGACCGAAAAGCTGCTGCACGCGGCGGAGGAGCGGGCGCCCGCCGACCACCCGCACGTGGAGGCGTGGCGGGAGGCGTTCCGGGCGTTCGGCGCCAAGCCGCAGCGCACCCGGCCCAGCGTCGACGCGTTGCTGCGCCGCGTGCCGCAGGGGTTGCCACGGGTCGACCGGCTCACGGACGCGTACAACGCGGTGTCCGTGCTGCACGCCCTGCCGATCGGCGGCGAGGACGTCGACCGGTACCGAGGGCCGCTGCGGCTGGTGCGCGCGACCGGCGACGAGCCGTTCGACACCATCGTGGAGGGTCAGCCGGCCGTGGAGCGGCCCAGCCCGGGGGAGGTGGTCTGGCGCGACGACGAGGGCGTCACCTGCCGCCGCTGGAACTGGCGCCAGTGCGTACGCACCCGCCTCGGCCCGACCACCACACGGGCGGTGTTCATCCTCGACGCGCTCGGGCCGATGGACGGCGCGGCGCTGGCCGAGGCGGGATCGGCGTTGGTCGACGCGCTCCGCGCCACCAGCCCTGGGGTACGGCTGGAGAGCCGCACGCTACAACCGACGGCATAGGCCCGTCGGGTGAGACCCTGAGGACAGGTCCAGGGTTACGCCCGATACCTGCGGCCACGCTCGGTTACCTACGCTGACCGCGTGACCCTCATTGCGACCGAATCGCTCACCAAGACCTACGGGGGTCGGGTGACAGCGCTGTCCGACCTGACGGTCAGCGTCGAGCCCGGCATCGTCGGGCTGGTCGGAGCCAACGGTGCGGGCAAGTCCACGTTGATCAAGATCCTCTTGGGCCTGCTCGTCCCCACCAGCGGTCGGGTGCGCGTGCTCGACCTCGACCCCACCGTCGACGCGGCCGCCGTCCGGGCCCGCGTCGGCTACATGCCGGAGCACGAGTCGCTCTCGCCGGACCTGTCCGCCGCCGAGTTCGTCACCCATCTGGGGCGGATGAGCGGCCTGCCGCGCACGGCGGCCCGTGAGCGCGCGTCGGAGGCGTTGCGCCACGTCGGGCTGTACGAGGAGCGCTACCGGCAGATCGGTGGCTACTCGACCGGCATGAAGCAGCGCGTGAAGCTCGCCCAGGCGCTCGTCCACGACCCCGACCTGCTGCTGCTCGACGAGCCGACAAACGGCCTCGACCCGGCCGGCCGCGACGCCATGCTCGCGCTGATCCACCGGATCGGCACCGAGTTCGGCATCTCGGTGGTGGTCTGCTCGCACCTGCTCGGCGAGGTCGAGCGGATCTGCGACTCGCTGGTCGCGATCGACGGCGGGCGGCTGCTGCGCTCGGACAACATCGCCGCGATGACCACGGTCACCGACGTGCTCGCCGTCGAGGTGAGCGAGGGCATCGACGAGCTCGCCGCCCGGCTCGACCTGCTCGGCCTCAGCGTGCGGCGCGACGGCCGCCTGCTGCTCGTGCCGCTGGAGGACGACGCGACGTACGACCGCATCCTGACCGCGGTGGCCGAGCTCGACCTTCCGCTGCACCGCCTCGACCAGCGGCGCCACCGCGTCGCCGAGCTCTTCGCGACCCGGGAGGTGACCCATGTCTGATGCCGCGGGTGTCATCCACGACATCGGATACCAGCGTTACGCCGGGCCGCGCCTCGGCCGGGGGTACGTGTTCACGTCGCTGTACGTGCACGGGCTGCGCACCGCGTTCGGCCTCGGCCGCAGCGCGAAGGCCAAGATCTTCCCCTGGTTCGTGCTCGGCGTCGTCTTCCTCACCGGCGTGGTCCTCGCCGCGGTGCGCGCGCAGGTCCCGGACGCCGGGGTCACCTACCGCGCGTTCGTCGACATGATGGCCTGGTTGGTGATCTTCTTCGTGGCCGTCGTGGCGCCCGAGCTCGTCTCCCGAGACCTGCGGGCCGGCGTGCTGCCGCTCTACTTCTCCCGGCCGCTGCACCGCGCCGACTACGCGTACGCGAAGCTGGCCGCCCTGGCCACGGCGGTGTGGATCCTGCTCGGCGCGCCCCAGATCCTGATGTTCCTGGTGGCCGCCTTCTCGGCGGACAGCATGAAGCAGTTCTGGACCGAGGTCGGCGACGTCGGGCCCGGGCTGCTCTACGCGGCGATGTGGGCCGCCCTCTTCGCCGGCATCGGGCTGCTCGTCGCGTCGCTGACCGGCAAGCGCGCCTTCGCCGCCGGCGGCATCGTCGCGGTGTTCCTGATGACCACGCCGATCGTCGGCGTGATGTCCGTGATGCCCTCGCAGACGCTGAACGAGCTGGCGCTGCTCTTCAGCCCGTCGAGCCTCGTGTTCGGGGTCGGGATATGGATCTTCGGCACCGTCGAGGGCGACACCGACACCATCGGCCCGTTCGGCCCCGTCTACCTGCTGGTGCTCATCGGCCTGGTGGCCGGCTGCGTCGCCCTCCTGCAGGCCCGCTACCGGAAGGTCGCATCCTCATGAGCGACGTCACGCTGGATGGTGTCTCCCGCTGGTACGGCAACGTGGTGGCGGTCAACGACGTCACCATGACCCTCGGCCCGGGGGTGACCGGCCTGCTCGGGCCGAACGGCGCCGGCAAGACCACCGTCCTGCACATGATGGCCGGCTTCCTCGCGCCGTCGCGCGGCACGGTCAGCATCGACGGCGAGCCGACCTGGCGCAACCCGAACGTCTACAAGCGACTCGGCCTGGTCAGCGAGCGCGAGGCGGTGCACGACTTCCTGACCGCCCGCGAGTTTCTGCTGGTCAGTGCCCGCCTGCACCGCCTGCCCGACCCGGAGGCGGCGGCACAGCGGGCGCTGGAGCTGGTCGAGATGACCGGCGCGCAGGACCGGCGCATCGGCACGTACTCCAAGGGCATGCGGCAGCGCACCCGCGTCGCCGCGGCCCTGGTGCACGACCCGCAGGTGCTGCTGCTCGACGAGCCGTTCAACGGCATGGACCCGCGCCAGCGGCTGCACATGATGGAGCTGCTGCACAAGCTCGGCGAGGCCGGCCGCACGATCCTCTTCAGCTCGCACATCCTCGAAGAGGTCGAGCAGGTCTCCGGCACGGTGCAGGTGATCGTCGCGGGCCGGCTGGCCGCCTCGGGCGACTACCGCGCCATCCGCCGCCTCATGTCCAACCGCCCGCACGTCTTCGCCGTCCACTCGACGGACGACCGGCGGCTCGCGGTGGCCCTGATGGGGCAGGCGTCGGTCACCGGCGTCGAGATCGACCGCACTGGCCTGACCGTGCGCGCCGGCGACTACGGCAGCTTCACCCGCGCGCTACCCAAGATCGCGCTCGCCGAGGGCATCCGCGTGCGGCGGCTGCTCCCTTCGGACGAATCTTTGGAAAGCGTCTTTTCCTACCTCGTGGAGGCCTAGGTGGTAACCCAGACGATCGCGTGGATCACCGCCCGCGGCCTCTTCGGTCGCCGCCGGTTCCTCCTGCTCATCCCGCTGCCACTGCTGGTGATCGGCCTGGCCGTGCTGAGCCGCGCCTTCGGCGTCGCACCGGAAAACTGGGCCCAGCCGGTCCTGGTCGGCCTCGGCCTCGCCGTGGTGTTGCCGGTGATCGCCCTCATCGTCGGCACGGGCGTGCTCGGGTCGGAGATCGACGACGGCACGATCGTGCACATCCTGACCAAGCCGCTGCCGAGATGGCAGATCGTGCTCCCCAAGCTGGTGGTGGCCACCGCGGTCACGGCCGTCACCGTCGCCATCTCGCTCTACGTGGCGGGCGTCCTCGCCCATTCGGTACGCCTGGGCCTCGGCCTGGCGGCGGCCGGGCTTGTGGGTTCGCTGGCGTACTCGGCGCTGTTCATGCTGATGAGCCTCGCCACCCGCCGCCCGGTCCTGCTCGGCCTCGTCTATGTGCTGGTGTGGGAGGGCCTGCTGGGCAACTTCGTGTCCGGCACCCGCGTGCTCTCCATCCAGCAGTACGTGCTGACGATCGCCGACAAGATCGCCCCGACGGGCCTACTCCAGTCGAAGGTCTCACTGCCCGTAGCCATCATCATGTCCGTGATCTTCGTGGTCGGCTTTACGGTGCTGGCGATCGACCGGCTCCGCTCCTTCTCGGTGGCCGGCGAAACCTCCTAGGCAATAACCTGGCTCGGCCGTGGTCCGCGGCCTGGACGAAAAGCGCGCCTGTCGCCATTCGTCCAGGCCGCGGGCTCGTGCTCAACAACCGCCTCACGACGGTTTATGATCGACGGTGAATCGAGTTCAGTAGATTGGCCATGGTCACAAGGGGTTGGCTCGAATTCACTCGTGACTGTGAATGGCATTGCTCTCCGGCGTTTGCGCGACATAGCGTTCTCAATGACGGATATCGGAGGCGCAAATCATTTTGTCACCGCAGGGATTCGGTGGCGATGATTAATCCCTTGCGCGCTTGCATCTGTCTCATCATTCGCCGTTGAGAGGAGCACAGAAATGCGCAGGTACGAGCGTCCGACCCTCACGAAGCAGGGTGACTTCCGGGCCGAGACCGGCATCGGCGCGCACGGCCCGAAGGACCTGCTGGGCGGCAAGCAGCTGCTCTGACCGGCCTGGCTCGCCGGCACCAGCATGTGTCTGGGCCGGCGGGAACGGTCAGCCGGGTGGGCCGCGCGGAGCATGCCGCGTGGGCCCGCCCGGTCCGCCAGCCGATTGCCACGGTGCCGGCCCGCGGAAAGTACGTCCAGCAGCCGTCCGTCCACCTTGGAGGGTCGCTCTATGCCACCAGTCGCTGTCCTCGCGATGCTGGAGAGCTGGTTCATCGCACTGCCCGACACCGCCGCCGCTGACACCGTGGCCCGCTCCGTCCAGCCGTACGCCACCCGGGCACTCGACCACCCCTCCGGCCGTCCATGGCTGCTCGGCCGGTGGTCGGACGAAGAGGTCGCGTTCGCCACCGCCGGCACCGCCGCCCTCGCCGTCCTCGGCGAGCACACGCTGGCACCTGAGGAGCTCCAGCCGTCCGTCGAACGCCTGGCCCGATCCGGCGTCGATCACCTCGATCGCGCGGGTTCACCGCACTGGCCCGGCAGCTACCACGTGCTCGCCTCGGCGGCCGGCCAGCTGCGCGTGCGGGGCGGCGTGAGCGGGCTGCGCAGGGTGTTCGTCGGCACGGCCGGCCAGACTCCGGTGGTGGCTGACCGCGCCGACGTGCTCGCGGCGCTGACCGGTGCCGAACTGGACCCGGACCGGGTCGCGGCGCACCTGCTCGACCCGCAGACGCTGCACCCGGTCACCGGCAAGCCGGTCTGGCGCGGCCTGACCGAGGTCGCCGGTGGGCACCACGTGACCGTCGGCCCCGACGGGTCAGCCCGCTCGGCCCGATGGTGGTCACCACCCGAACCGGTCGTACCGCTGGCCGAGGGCGTGCGGGAGCTGGCCGACGCACTCACCGCGGCGGTGGCGGTGCGGGCACACGGTCGCTCGATCGTCACCTGTGACCTCGGCGGCGTGGACTCCACGGCGGTGTGCTCCGTCGCCGCGCGACTCGGCGGCGCCGAGGTCGTCGCCTTCACCGTCGACGTGCGGGACGCGCTAGCCGACGACACCGAGTGGGCCCGGCATACCGTTGCCGGCCTTGGCATCCAGCACCACACCGTGCACTCCGGTGAAATGCCGCTGACCTACGCGGGCGTCGACCGGATGACCGACATTTGGGACGAGCCCTGTTACACCACCGTCGATCGCGACCGCTGGGTCGCGGTGATCCAGCGGGCCGCCGACCACGGCTCGGCCGTGCACCTCACCGGCATCGGCGGTGACGAGCTCCTGCACGGCTCCACCGCCTACTTGCACGAGCTCGCGCGCCGGCGGCCGCTGCCCGCCCACCGGCTGATCCGTGGCTTCGCCGCGAAATACGGTTGGCGGACCGGCAGGGTGCTGCGGCAGTTGGCGACGAACCACTCGTACGGCGACTGGCTGCGCCGCGTCGACGCTCACCTCACCGCCGCGCCACCGCTGTTGACGGAGCCCATGCTCGACTGGGGCAGCGAGCCGCGGCTGCCGCCGTGGACGACGCCCGACGCCGTCGCCGCCGTGCGCGCGCTGCTCCGGGCCGAGGGCGGCGAGGCCGAGCCGCTCAGCGCGCACCGCGGGCAGCACCGGGAGCTCGCGGCCATCGGTCTTGTGTCGCGGATGACCCGCCAGCTTCAGCAGCTCGCCGCCGAGCGCGGCGTGCGGTACACCGCGCCGTACTACGACGACCTGGTCGTGACCGCGGCGCTCTCGGTGCGGCCCGAGGAACGGGTGACGCCGTGGCGGTACAAGCCGTTGATCAGCGAGGCGATGCGCGGGATCGTGCCCGAGGCTTCCCGCACCCGGGCCACCAAGGCCAACGCGATGGTCGAGGAGGAGATGGGACTGCGGGTCCACCGGGACTCGCTGCTCGCCCTCTGGGAGGACTCGTCGCTGGCCCGGATCGGGCTCATCGATGCTCGGGCGCTGCGCGAGCTGTGCTCCCGTCCACTGCCAAAGCACCTGCAGATGGGCGTGCTGCACCAGACGGTCGCCGCCGAGGTGTGGCTGCGCTCCGTCGAACGTGTCACGAACCGTACGGCCGTCGTGTCCTGAGGAGTGGTCATGGGCTTGAAACTGCGCAGCGGAGTGCTGGTCACCGACACCGACTACGGCGCGGTCCTGCTGGACGAGGAGAGCGGCGCCTTCTGGACCCTCAACGAGACCGGTGTCGCCGTCGTGCGCGCCATAGCCGAGGGCGGCGACGCAGAGGCGGCCGTCGCTGCCCTCAGCCGCGAGTTCGACGTCGATCGGGCCACTGCCGAGCACGACGTCTCGTGCCTGGTCAGTGAGCTGTGCGCCTCGGGCCTGATGGAGCGGTAGCGCGCCATGTCGATGCCAGAGGCGATCTACTACGACCCCCGGTCGGTACCGCTGCCCACGCGGCTCGCGGCGCGCACCGCGGTCGCGGCGGCCCGGCTGCTCGCCCGGCGCCCACCGCGCCAGATCCGGCGTGTACTCACCCGTCTGCGCCGCGGCGCCGTGCCGTCCACGCGCGAAGAGGTGCTCGCCGCCCGGCAGGCGGTGACGGCGGTCAGCCTTGTGTGCGCGGCCCGCGAAGGCTGCCTGCCCCGCTCGCTGGCGGTGGCGCTCCTGTGCCGGATGCGCGGCGGGTGGGCGGCGTGGTGCGTCGGCACCCGGCGGCTGCCCCCGTTCGCCGCGCACGCGTGGGTGGAAGTCGACGGCGCACCGGTCGGTGAGGAGTTCCCCGCCGACTACTTCCGCCCGCTCTTCACCGTGGCCTAGGGGTGGGCGTGCGCTCCGCCGGTGCCCGCGACCGCGCCGGCTGGCGTGAAGCGCTGCGCCTGTTGCGCGGCCACTACCGGTGGCTGACGTTGGCGGTCGTGCTCGGGGTGGGTGCCACCGGGTGCGGATTGGTCCAGCCGTTGCTGGTCCGGCGCACTGTCGACGCGACGGCCGGCGGCGCCTTTCCCGCCGGTCCGGTCGCTCTCCTGGTTGCCCTCTTCCTGCTCCAGGCGGGCGCTCTCGGCGTGGCCCGCTACGCACAGGCACAGGCAAGCGAGGCGGTGACGCTCGAGCTGCGGCGGGCGGTGACCGAGCACCTGCTGCGGCTGCGGATAGCCGTCTTCGACCGGTACCGTGGCGGTGACCTGATCGCGCGGGCCACCGGTGATCCCGCCGTGATCCGCACGCTGGTCGCGGAGAGCGTCACGAACGCGGCATCCGGCGCCGTCGGGCTGGTGGGCCTGGTGGCCGTGATGGTGTGGCTGGACTGGACGCTCTTCCTCGTGGTCGCCGTGCTGATCGGGGTGGCGCTGCCGGTGCTGCTGGCCGTCGTCCGGCGGATCCGGAGCGCGTCTGCCGTCGCGCAGCGGGCGGAGGGGGAGCTGACAGCAGATCTGGAGCGCGCGCTGTCCGCGATCCGGTCGGTCCGGGCCAACCGTGCCGAACGAGTGGAGGGCGACCGCATCTTCGCGCGGGCCAGCCAGGTGTGTGCGGCGCGCCTGCGGATGGCCCGGCTGGATGCCGGCGCGGGTTCGGTCAACGACCTCGCGCTGACCGGCTCGTACCTCGTCATACTGCTGATCGGCGGCGCTCGGGTGGCAGGCGGCGCCAGCACCGTCGGTGAGCTGGTGGCCTTCATGCTGTACCTCACATACCTCACGACGCCGGTTGGCGCGATCTTCCAGGCGGTCAGTGCGGTGCAGCAGGGCGCCGGCGCGCTGTACCGGGTCAACGAGGTGCTCGCGCTGCCCCGCGAGCCGGCGGCCGTCCGCGCGCCGGCGCCGGTGGCCGGTGTTGACGGCAAACCCCGGCCCTGCCTGCTTGAGTTGGAGGACGTGTGGTTCGGCTACGAACCCGGACGCCCGGTCCTTCGTGGACTGTCGCTGCGCGTGCCCGAGACGGGCCAGGTGTCGCTCGTCGGCCCGTCCGGCTCGGGCAAGTCCACCGTCTTCGGCCTGATCGAGCGCTTCTACGAGCCGGATCGCGGCCGCCTGCTGTACCGCGGCCGGGACGCGAGGCAGATCCCGTTGGACGAGTACCGCGGGGCGATCGGCCTGGTCGAGCAGGACTGCCCCGTGCTGGCCGGTACGTTGCGCGAAAACCTTACCTACTCCGGCTCACCGATCGACGACGACGACCTGCGGTGGGCGCTGGCGATGACCAACCTGACCGGCCTGGTGCGGCGGCTTCCCCGCGGCCTCGACGCGGAGGTCGGCGAGCATGGGCGGCTCCTGTCCGGCGGGGAACGCCAGCGGCTGGCGATCGCCCGTTCGCTGCTGGCTCGGCCCGCGTTGCTGCTGCTCGACGAGCCCACCGCCCACCTCGACCCGGCCAACGAGGCGGCACTGACCCGTACCATCCGCGAGGTGTCGCGGATCTGTGCGCTGCTGGTCATCACCCACCGCCCCGCGACCGTGCGGTGCGCCGACCGGGTCGTGGTCCTGCGCGACGGCGCCGTCGCCAACGAGGGCCGGCCGGACGAGCTGCTCGCGGCGGGGGCGGCGTGGGGGAGCGCAAGCTGACCCCGTGGGCTGGTCAGCCGGTGTTGCGCATGCCCGCGGCGATGCCGTTCACAGTGGTCAGCAGGGCCCTCTCCAGCGCGGTCCCGTCGCCGGGTGCCCGCCGGGCTCCCGGAGCTGTCGCCACCGCGCGCGCCGCCGCGCCCGAGTCCCGGTACTGGCGCAGCAGTGCCACCTGCAGGTGGTGCAGCGGCTCCAGGTAGGTGTCGCGGACGGCGAGCGTGCGCTCCAAGACCGGCTGGCCGTTGAGCAGTGCCGACTCGCCGGTGATGGCGAGCACCTCCTGGACCGTGAGCGCGTACTCGGCCTCGATCTTCCCGAAGATCGGGCGCAGCTCTTCCGGGACGAGCGTCTCCACGTAGCGGCGGGCGATCTTCAGGTCGGTCTTGAAGAGCATCATCTCCACGTTGGAGAGGAAGGTCCGGAAGAACTGCCAGCTCGCGTGCATCTCGGCCAGCACGTCCGCCAGGCCGGCCTCGCGGGCCGCGGCCAGGCCGGTGCCCACGCCGTACCAGCCGGGGACGATCTGGCGGGACTGGGTCCAGCCGAACACCCACGGGATGGCGCGCAGGCCGCTCAGCCCGGCACCCGTGTTGGGGCGCTTGGCGGGGCGGGAGCCGATGTTGAGGGCGCCCAGCAGCTCGGTGGGCGTGGAGGCCCAGAAGTACGCCGGCAGGTCCGGGTCTTCGACCAGCTCGCGGTACGCCTTGAAGGCCGCCGCGGACGTGGTGTCCATCGTGGAGTCCCAGCGGATCAGGGCATCCGTGGAGACGCGCGAGGTGGTGTGCAGCAGAGTGGCCTGGAGGACCGCGGCGACGGTCAGCTCCAGGTTTTCGCGGGCCAGCGCCGGCAGCGTGTACTTGTCGGAGATGACCTCGCCCTGCTCGGTGACCTTTATGGCACCGTCGAGGGTGTTGTACGGCTGGGCCAGGATCGCCTCGTGCGTCGGGCCGCCACCGCGACCGACGGTGCCGCCGCGGCCGTGGAAGAGGCGCAGCCGCACGCCGTGGCGGGCGGCCACGTCGCGCAGGGCGCGCTGGGCGCGGTGGATCGACCACTGTGACGTGGTGATGCCGGCTTCCTTGTTGGAGTCGGAGTAGCCGAGCATGACCTCCTGCACGTCGCCGCGGGCGGCGACCAGCGCGCGGTACGCCGGCAGCGACAGCATCTCGTCGAGCAGCTCGCCACCGGCGTCGAGCTCGGCGGGCGTCTCCAGCAGCGGGACGAAGCCGATGCGGGCCTTGTGGCTGTGCACGTCGATCAGGCCGGCCTCGCGGGCCAGCACCGCCGCGGCCAGCACGTCGTCGACGCCGAGGGTCATCGAGATGATGTACGACTCGACGACCTCCGGGCCGAAGCGCTGCTGCGCCTCGCGGATCGTGCTGAAGACCTCGAAGGTGCGCCGCGTCGACTCGCTGAGCGGGGTGTCCAGGCTGGACAGTGGGCGCCGGCCGGTGAGCTCGTCGGAGAGCAGCTTGGTGCGCTCGGCGCGGGAGAGGGTGTTGTAGTCGGCGACCTCGCCGATCCGCGCGTACATCTGGGCGAGCACCGCGTGGTGTGCCTCGGCGTGCTCGCGCACGTCCATCGTGGCCAGGTGCAGGCCGAACGCGGCCACCGTGCGGATCACCGACGCCAGCCGGCCCACGGCGGTGAGCTGGCCGGAGTTGCGGGCGAGCGAGGCGCGCAGCAGCTCGAGGTCGGCCAGGAGCTCGTCGGAGCCGCGGTAGTCGCGCCCCGGCACGTGTGCGGTGCCCTGGCCAAGCCGGCGCCGCGTGTTGGCCAGCTTGGCCTTGATGCAGCGGGCCTTGAGGCGGTAGGGCTCCTCGGCGTTGGTGCGCCGGAAGCGCTGTGTCACCTCGGGCAGCGCGTCGAGGTCCTTGGCCAGGCTGGCGGAGAGGTCGAGCGACACGCCGCGCAGCCGGCGGGACACCGAGACCTCGTTGATCAGCGCGTCCATGGCCGCCTCGGTGGCCTGGATGCCGTGCTCGTGCTGGATCATGAGCACGTCGCGGGTCACCCGTGGCGTCACGAACGGGTTGCCGTCGCGGTCGCCGCCGATCCACGTGCCGAACGTGAGCGGCCGCGCCGTCGGTGCCGTCTCCACGCCCAGCGTGCGCAGCGTGTCGGTGAGGTCGTCGAGCACCTGGGGCGCCGCGTCGGAGTAGAGGTCGCGCAGGTAGTAGACCGCGTTGCGCGCCTCGTCGGTGGGGTCGGGGCGGTCGAGGCGCAGCTCGTCGGTCTGCCACAGCAGGTCGATCAGCTCGGCGAGGCGGCGCTCGGTCTGCGGGGACTCGGTCGCGCCGTACAGAATCGCGTCGGCCGCCTCGGCGTCGAGCTCGTCGGCCACCGCGCGGAGCTTGGAGAGGATCGAGCGGCGGGCCGCCTCGGTGGGGTGCGCGGTGAAGACAGGGCGCACCGCCAGCCGCCGCGCCGCTGCCGCGATCTCGTCGGTCGGCACGCCCCGCTCGGCGATGAGCTTGGCCGCCTGGTCCAGCCACCCGCCCTGGGTGGCCCGCTGGCGCCGCAGGTCGCGGGCGCGGTGCACCTGCTCGGTGATGTTGGCCAGGTGGAAGTACGTCGAGAAGGCGCGGGCCAGCTGGGTGCCCGTGGTGACGTCCATCGTGCCCAGCCGCGTGGCCGCCCGCTCGGCGTCGGTGCGCACCAGCGCGCGGATCTCCTCGACCAGGTCGAGCAGCGGCGGACCCTCCTGCCGCGCGAGGGTCTGGCCCAGGAGCGTGCCAAGGCGGCGGATGTCTGCGCGGAGCGCCTGGTTGGGATCGTCGGCGTGCTCGGTCACCGTGCGCTCCTTACGTGAGTACGAAGGACGGCGCTGTCCGACAAAAGGATGTTACCGACGCCACGTTGCCACCTGGTCAAACTGGTGAGTCATGTCTCAGAGTCCGGCCACGTACCGCGGCTGCCGCCAGCAGTACCCCCACACCGGCCGCGGCCCACACGGCGAGCGCGGTGATCGGCCAGCCGGCCGCCTTGCGGTCGAAGTACACCACGGACTTGACGAGATCGGTGCCGAGTCCGGGAAGGTTCCACCGGTGCATCCCCCGGAAGAGGGCGGGCAGAAACTCCGGCGGATAGATCCCGCCCGAGCCCGGGTTGCCCAGCACGACGAACAGGAAGATCACCAAGCCCGTGCCGAACAGGCCGAGCCACCCCTGCACGGCCGACGCGACGAGCCCCGAGGCGAACGTGACGAGTGCGCCCGCGATGGCGATGCCCGGCCGGTGCGCGGTGAACACGTCCAGCACCGGGCCGGTGATGATCGCCCCGGCCGTGCCCAGCAGCGCGGCGAAGATCGCGAGCACGCCGATCCGCAGCGCCGCGTCGTCAAGGTCGGCGGGGACGGTCCCGGTCGTGAGGCCGAGCACGGTGGCGGCCAGATAGCCGCCCAGGACGAGACCCACGACCAGGTAGAACGGCACCAGCCCGCGGGGGTCGCCGCCGGACGTGGGTACCGCGTCCGCCACCGTCAGCGGCACCTCGCCGGTTGCCGCCGCCGCGGTCGTGGCCTGCGTGATCAGGTCGGTCGCCATCGGCCCCGAGGCGCTCGCGGTGGTGAGCGTGAGGCCGGGCGCGCCGCCCGCGTCGGTGGCGGCCAGCACGGCGTACACCTTGCGGCGGGTCAGCGCGTCCGCGGCGGCCGCGCCGTCCGGGTACTCGATGGCCTTGAGCTGCGGGCGCAACGCGGACAGCAAGGTGGCGGCGGTGCTGTCGCCGCGCACCACGCCGACCGGCACGTCCCGCGGCGTGGGCTGGTGCAGCGCCCCGGCGTAGGACCAGACGAAGGCCGCCGCCACCGCCAGCGTGCCGAGCAGCAGTGCGCCCGTTTTGCTCCATTTGCCCACGCATGACTCATACCAGATGCGCCCGTCCCGCGTGGTCGTTCACCCGCGTATCGCCAGGCGGGCGGAGAGCTAGGCTGGTGTGACACCCCCCGTCCGGTCCGGGCGCGGGGCCTTCGTGCGTGCCCGCAACCCAGGAGGCCTCTCATGAAGCTCGCCGGTCTGCTGCCCGCCGCTCTCGGCGACCCGGCGCTGGCCCGCGTCCGGGACCGGGCCAGGGGTGGCGGGTCCGACGGGCTCGACCTCACCGCGCCCGCGGCGCTCCGGCCGTTCGTCGTGGCGACGGTGACGGCGGACGCCGACGCGGGCGGGGCGCAGAAGCCGGTCCTCGCCGTGACGGCGACCAGCCGGGAGGCGGACGACCTGGCGCTCGCGCTCGGCAGCCTCCTGCCGGCGGACCAGGTGGCGGTCTTCCACTCCTGGGAGACGCTGCCGCACGAGCGGCTGTCACCGCGTTCGGACACGGTGGGGCGGCGGCTGGCGGTGCTGCGCCGGCTCGCCCATCCCGAGGGCAACCCGCTGCGGGTGGTCGTCGCGCCGGTGCGGTCGGTGCTGCAGCCGATGCTCAAGGGGCTTGGCGACCTCGAGCCGGTCGAGCTGCGGCCGGGTGCGGAGGCGGCGCTGGAGGACGTGGCGCGGCGGCTGACCGACATGGCGTACTCGCGGGTGGACCTGGTGACCAAGCGCGGCGAGTTCGCGGTCCGCGGCGGCATCCTGGACATCTTCCCGCCGACCGACGAGCACCCGTCGCGGGTGGAGTTCTGGGGCGACGAGGTCGAGGAGATCCGCACGTTCGCGGTCGCCGACCAGCGGACGATCGAGGCGGTACAGCAGCTGTGGGCGCCGCCCTGCCGGGAGCTGCTGCTGACCCCGGACGTGCGGGAGCGGGCGGCCGAGCTGGCGGTCAAGCACCCCGAGCTGGAGGAGATCCTCGAAAAGCTCGCCGAGGGCATCCCGGTCGAAGGCATGGAGTCGCTCGCCCCGGCCCTGCTCGACGGCACCGACAGCATGGAGCTGCTGGTCAACACGATGCCGGCGGGCACGCACGTGCTGCTGTGCGACCCGGAGCGGATCCGGACGCGGGCGCACGACCTGGTCCGTACCTCGGCGGAGTTTCTCGAGGCAAGCTGGGCCGCGGCCGCCGTCGGAGGCCAGGCCCCGGTCGACCTCGGCGCCGCCGCCTTCCGGACCCTTGCCGAGGTACGCGCGGTCGCCGGCGACCTCGGCCTGCCCTGGTGGACGGTGTCGCCGTTCGGCCTCGGCGAGTCGGAGGTCGCGGCGCCCGAAGCGTTGCCATGGGAAGACCCGCTGCCCGAGGTGACGGTGTCGCCCGACCTCGCCGACGCGGTCACGGTCGCGGCGCAGGCGGTGCCGCTTTACCACGGCGAGACCGCGCGAGTGGTCGACGACCTCAAGCGGTGGTCCGGCGACGGCTGGGCTGTCGCGCTTGTCTTCGAGGGGCACGGGCCGGCCCAGCGGGCCGTCGAGGTGCTGCACGACGCCGGGCTCGGCGCCACGATGGTCGAGTCGATCGACGCCCCGCCGCGTCCCGGCCAGCTCCTGGTCAGCTGCGGCGAGCTCAACCACGGCTTCCTCGACGAGGTGGCACGCCTCGCCGTGATCACCGGCAACGACATCACCGGCGGCCGCGGCGCCTCCACCCGCGACATGCGCAAGATGCCCAGCCGGCGGCGCAACACGATCGACCCGCTGGAGCTGCGGGCCGGCGACTTCGTCGTGCACGAGCAGCACGGGATCGGCAAGTACGTCGAGCTTGTGCAGCGCACCGTCAACGGCGCGTCCCGGGAGTACCTGGTCATCGAGTACGCGCCGAGCAAGCGCGGCCAGCCCGGCGACCGCCTCTTCGTGCCGACCGACCAGCTCGACCAGCTCTCCCGCTACGTGGGTGGTGAAAACCCGGCGCTGCACAAGATGGGCGGCGCGGAGTGGCAGAAGGCGAAGGCGCGGGCGCGCAAGGCGGTCCGCGAGATCGCCGCGCAGCTGATCCAGCTCTATGCCGCCCGCAAGGCCTCGAAGGGGCACGCGTTCGGCCCGGACACGCCGTGGCAGCGCGAGCTGGAGGACGCGTTCCCGTACACGGAGACGCCCGACCAGCTCGCCGCCATCGAGGAGGTCAAGCAGGACATGGAGCAGCCGACCCCGATGGACCGGCTGATCTGTGGCGACGTGGGTTACGGCAAGACCGAGATCGCGGTACGCGCCGCGTTCAAGGCGGTCCAGGACGGCAAGCAGGTGGCGGTGCTGGTGCCGACCACGCTGCTGGCGCAGCAGCACTACAACACGTTCACCGACCGGATGGGCCAGTTTCCGCTGGAGATCCGCCAGCTGTCCCGCTTCCAGACGCCGAAGGAGACCGAGCAGACGCTGGGCAAGGCGGCCGACGGCAGCGCGGACATCGTGATCGGTACGCACCGGCTGCTGCAGACGTCCACCCGCTTCAAAAACCTGGGCATGGTGATCGTCGACGAGGAGCAGCGCTTCGGCGTCGAGCACAAGGAGTACCTCAAGCAGCTGCGCACCGCCGTCGACGTGCTCACGATGTCGGCCACCCCGATCCCGCGCACGCTGGAGATGGCGATCACCGGTATCCGGGAGATGTCCACGATCGCCACGCCGCCGGAGGAGCGGCACCCGGTGCTGACGTTCGTGGGGGCGTACGACGACAAGCAGGTCGCCGCCGCCATCCACCGCGAGCTGCTCCGCGACGGGCAGGTCTTCTACCTGCACAACCGGGTCGAGTCGATCGACCGGGCGGCACGCCGGATCCGCGAGCTGGTGCCCGAGGCGCGGGTCGCGGTGGCGCACGGCCAGATGGGTGAGGACGCCCTGGAGAAGGTCATGGTCGGCTTCTGGGAGAAGGAGTACGACGTCCTCGTCTGCACCACGATCGTCGAGTCGGGCATCGACATCCCGAACGCGAACACGCTGATCGTCGAGCGGGCCGACCTGCTCGGCCTCGCGCAGCTGCACCAGATCCGGGGCCGGGTGGGGCGCGGCCGCGAGCGGGCGTACGCGTACTTCCTCTATCCCCGCGACAAGCCGCTGACCGAGCACGCCCACGAGCGGCTGGCCACGATCGCGCAGCACACCGAGCTGGGCGCGGGCATGTACGTGGCGATGAAGGACCTGGAGATCCGGGGTGCCGGCAACCTGCTCGGCGGCGAGCAGTCCGGGCACATCGAGGGCGTGGGCTTCGACCTGTACGTGCGGATGGTCGGCGAGGCGGTCCAGCAGTTCAAGGGCGAGCGGCCGGCCGAGGAGGAGGTCGACGTCAAGATCGACCTTCCGGTGGACGCGCATCTGCCGCACGACTACATCGGGGTGGAGCGGCTGCGCCTGGAGATGTACCGCAAGCTCGCCTCGGCCCGCACGGCCGCGGAGCTCGACGAGGCGGTCGTGGAAATGCGCGACCGCTACGGCGAGCCGCCCGCACCCGTCGCCAACCTTGTCGCGGTCGCCCGGTTCCGGCTGGTCGCCCGGTCGTACGGCCTCACCGACGTCTCGGTGCAGGGCAAGCACCTGCGCTTCGCCCCGCTGGCGCTGCCCGACTCCAAGCAGCTGCGGCTCAAGCGCTACCACCCGGACGCCGTCTACAAGCTGGCGGCCGAGCAGGTCAGCGTGCCGCGCCCGAGCACCCGCCGGATCGGCGGCGAGCCGCTGCGCGACCAGGCTCTGCTGGAGTGGTGCGTGCAGCTGCTCAAGGACGTGCTGGGCGATCCGCCCTCGCGGAGCGAGAGCTAGCATGGCAGACCCCGTACCGGCCGCTGTGAGGAGCGCGTGAGAGAGTGTCGGCCATGAACCGTGGCCGCCGGCTGGCATCCATTCTCGTCGTCGCCTCGTTGGGCCTGGGCAGCCTCACCGGCTGCGAGACCGAGTCCGGCAAGGCCGCGTTCGTGGGCGACACGACGATCACCGAGGACCGCGTGTCTCAGGTGTACGACGACGCGGTGGCCAAGACGCCCACGCCGGAGCCCGCACCGGAGGCGTCCGGCTCGCCCGCGCCCGCCGCGGAGCTGCCGGTCACCCGCCAGGAGGTCGTCGACCTGCTGGTGAGCCTCGAGCTGGCGCGCCGGGTGGTCAAGGAAAAGAACATGCCGCCGGCGAAGGAGCCCACCGAGCCCGGCGAGATCGCCCAGGCGTTGGCCGTGTCCGGCGACAGCGAGTACGTGAAGCTGTGGGCCGAGTGGCTCGACCTGCAGACGGTCATCACCGAAAACACGCCCCGCGCCCAGCTCACGGACGAGGGGATCATGAAGGTGTACAACGCGCTCGCCGAGTCGGGTGCCATCGAGGCGGGCCTGCCCGTCGCCCAGGTGCGGGAGCAGTTCGGGGCGGCGATCTTCGCCGAGGCCGCGATCCTCGTGTCGACCTCGCTCGGCGCGGAGGCGGAGAGGACCGACACCAAGGTCAACCCGAAGTACGACCCGGTCAGCGCCCCGATGGCGGTCGGCACGCAGCAGGGCCCGGTCTTCTACAACCTGCCGTTCATCTCGTCTGACCTGGTGACCGACGTATCTTCATGACCGCTCGGCTGGTACTGCTCGTCACCTCGCCGCGGCTGCCCGCCGGCCTGCTGACGGCGCAGGCCTGGGACCTGGTGCGGGCGCACCCGGTGCTCGCGGGTGCCGAGAGTGAGCTGACCGCGGCGGTACGCGCGGCGGGCGGCACCGTCACGATCGCCGGCGGCACCGACGCGCTGCTGGAGGCGGCGGGACCGGACGGCACCGCGGTGTGGCTTGCTGGCCCGGGCGGCGACGAGGCTTTCGCCCGCGAGCTCGGCCTGCGGCTGCTCCGCGAGTCGGGCCGGGCCGAGCTGGAGCTGATGTACGGCTCGTGGGACCCTCCCGGCGCGCGCATGCTCGACGCGGTGACCGTCATGGACCGGCTGATGTCGCCCGGCGGCGATCCGTGGAAGCGGCAGCAGACGCACGCGACGCTCGCGCAGTTTCTGCTGGAGGAGTGCTACGAGGCGTACGACGCGATCGAGGCCGGCGACCTTGGCGCGCTCCGCGAGGAGCTTGGCGACGTGCTGCTGCAGGTGGTGCTGCACGCGCGGCTGGCCGAGGAGCTTCCGGAGGACGAGCGGTGGTCGGTCGACGACGTCGCCGGTGACCTGGTCGAAAAGCTGATCCGCCGCAACCCGCACGTCTTCGCCGGTACCGCCGTGGCCGGTGTCGACGAGATCGTGGAGAACTGGGAGCAGATCAAGCGGGCCGAAAAGTCCCGCGAGTCCGCCGTCGACGGCATCGCGCTCGCCCAGCCGGCGCTCTCGCTGGCCGCCAAGATCATGCAGCGGGCGGAGCGCGCCGGACTCGACGTGCCGCTGCCTCAGGCCGTGGACGACCTCGGCGCCGCGCTGCTGGCCATCGTCGCCGACGCGCGTTCAAGAGGGCTGGACGCGGAGGCGGCGCTGCGCCGGGCCGCGCTCTCGTATGCCGGGGCGGTGCGCGCGGCCGAGGCCGGCTGAGCCGTCAAACCCACGGCCAGGCCGAGCGCGACCACGAGGACCCCCGCGCTCTGTCCGGGGTCGGGCAGCTGGCCGGCCTGGATCGCGGCGGTGACCAGCGTCGCCACCGGCATCAGGCCGACGATCATTCCGGCCCGCTCGAGGCCCAGCCGCTGCAGCCCGGTGAACCAGGCCACGAACGCCACCACCGTCATCAGCAGCGCCAGGTACAGCAGCGTGGTCCCCTCCACCGCCGTCGGCACCCGCCACTGCGCCACCTCGCCGGTCACGAGGCCGCCGAGGAGGAGGAGCGGGACGGCGAGCCCGCAGCTGTACGCGGCCACCCTGATCGCGCCGAGCCTGGGCAGCACCGCGGCCGCGAGCAGCGAGAAGAGCACCTCGCCCACCAGCGCGCCGAGCGAGGCGAGCACCCCGATCGCGTCCGCCCGGCCGGAGCCCTGCACGAGGGCGGTACCGCCGACGACCACGGCCGCCGCCACCACGATGCGGGTGGACGGGCGGGCGCCGCGCAGCAGCGGGGCGAGCAGCGCGAGGCCAAGTGGGGCGGCGCCGATCACGGTGCCGACCACGGCCGCGTCGGCGTGCGGCAGGGCGATGAGGATGCAGGCGTTGAACGCCGCGAGCCCGGTCGCCGCCAGCACGGTGAGGATGCCCAGCTCGCGCCGGGTCGGGCGGACGCGCCCGCGGACGAGCAGGGCGAGGATGAGCGCGGCCAGCGCGTACCGGAGGGCCTGGCCGGTGAGTGTGGGGTAGTCGAGGATCAGCTGGCTCAGTGACACCGAGCTGCCGACGATCACCATGCCCGCGATGCAGAGCAGCGCACCCGTCTTCATGCAAGCGACGCTATGGTGGCAATGGTCCACGAGACAGGGCCACTTTCGCGCCATGATGGAGGACCACTTTGTGGGAGACGCTGGTCCAGCTCGACCGCGGCCGGCCGGGCCTGGCCGACCAGCTCATCGACGCGCTGCGGGACGCGATCGCCGACGGCCGCCTGGCGCCCGGCACGCGGCTCCCGTCGAGCCGTGCCCTGGCCGCCGACCTGAAACTCTCCCGCGGCGTGGTCGTCGAGGCCTACGAGCAGCTGGTGGCCGAGGGGCGCCTGCTGTCCCGCCAGGGCGCCGGCACCGTCGTCGCGCGGTTGATCAGGGAGCCGGTGGAGCGGCGCGCCGGCGACCGGCCCGACCAACTCCCTGATCAACCGCACATGCTGCTGCGGCCGGGGTGCCGGACCTGGGGATGTTTCCGCGGAGTGCCTGGCGGCGGGTCTACGAGACGACGCTTACCGGCATGGTGGACGCGGTCCTGGACTACGGGGATCCGACCGGGGCGCCGCGGTTGCGGGCGGAGTTGGCCAGCTATCTCGGTCGGGTGCGGGGAGCGCGGGTCGAGGCCGGCGCGGTCGTCGTCACCACCGGCGCGGCGCAGGGGTTCGCGGTGCTGGCGGCGGCGTTGCGGGCGAGCGGGGCGTCGACGATCGGGTTCGAGGAGCCGGGCAGTTACGGGGTGCGGGGACACCTGGAGAGCCACGGGCTGAAGCTCGTGCCCGTGCCGGTCGACGGTGACGGGCTCGACGTGGCCGCGCTGGAGCGCACCGGCGCGCCCGCGGTCTTCGTCACGCCGGCCCACCAGTTTCCGTCCGGCGTGGTGCTCGCACCGGCACGCCGGGCGGCGCTGGTCGAGTGGGCGCGGCGCACCGGTGGGCTGATCGTCGAAGACGACTACGACGCCGAGTTCCGCTACGACCGCGACCCGGTCGGCTGCCTGCAGGGCGTCGCGCCGGACGCGGTCGCGTACATCGGCTCGGTCAGCAAGGCGCTCGCCCCGGCGCTGCGGCTCGGCTGGCTCGCCGTACCCGAGAAATGGCGGGAAGCGGTGGTCGAGCGGAAGGCGTGGGCCGACCTCGGCGGGCCTGTCCTTGAGCAGCTCGCGTTTGCGGAGCTGCTGGCCGGCGGCGGGTACGACCGGCACCTGCGCCGGACCCGCCTGGAGCACCGCCGGCGGCGGGACGCGCTTGTCGCTGCCCTGCGGCTGCACCTGCCCGGGCTGCGGATCTCCGGCGTCGCGGCGGGCCTGCACCTTGTCGTCGAACTTCCGGACGATGTGGACGACGAGGCGCTTGCCGAGCGGGCACGCGCCGCCGGGCTCGGCCCGCTGCCGCTGTCCCGCATGCGCCTGACCGGTGGCGGACCGCCCGGCCTCGTGATCGGCTACGCGGCGAACCCGCCGGGCGAGCTGGAGACGGCGGTCTCGGTTCTGGCGGCGCTGGTGGCCGCGTCGCACGCGCCGAGGCGCTAGCGTCTTCGTATGGCGCAGTTCGTACCGCTCGCTGAGCGCATCGTCGACGCAGTCCTGGAAAGCAACCCGGCGCTCGCCTCCTATGTGGGCGATCACCGGTTCGACGACCGCTTGCCCGACCTGTCGGCGAGCGGGGTGGCAGCCCAGGTGGCGATGCTGCGCGACGCCGGCAACGCGCTGGCCGAGGTCGACGCCGACTCCCTCGACCCGTCGGAGCAGGTCGACCACGCCGTGCTGTCGGCGCTCGTCGAGCGCGGGCTCTTCGAGGCCACGGAGGTGCGCGGGCACGAGTGGGACCCGCTCGAGCACAACCCGGCTCCGCTGATCTACAACCTGATCGCCCGCCCGTTCGCGGCGACCGAGGAGCGGCTGGGCAGCCTCGCGGGCCGCCTCGCCGCCGTGCCCGACGCGCTGGCCACCGCCCGCGCCACGCTGCGCGACAGCCCGCGGGTCCACGTGGAGACGGCGGCGGGGCAGTTTGCCGGCGCGGCCGCGCTCGTGCGCGAGGAGGTGCCGGAGATGCTCGCCGCAGCACCCGGGATGCGAGCCACCGTGTCACCGGTGGCCGAGTCCGCCGCGGCCGAGCTGGACGCCTTCGCGGCATGGCTGCGTTCCAGGGTGGACGCCGCGGGCCGCGATCCGCGTCTGGGGCGGCGGCTGTGGGAGGCGCGCCTGTGGCACACGCTCGACACCGAGCTGCCCGCGGCGCAGGTGCTCGCCCGCGCGCAGGCAAACCTCGAGCGGGTCACCGAGGAGATCCGCGCGGCGGCGGCCGAGCTGGTCGGTGGTCCGGCGGACGACGCGACGGTACGGCGTGCGCTCGACCAGCTCGCCACCCAGCGCCCTAACGAGGAGTCCATCGTGGACCTCGCCAAGGTGACGCTCGGCGAGACCACCGAGTTCGTCCGCGCGCACGACCTCGTCGGGCTCGTCGACGACCCGTGCGAGATCCTGCCGATGCCCGAGTTCGCGCGCGGCGTCGCCGTGGCGTACTGCGACGCGCCCGGCCCGCTGGAGACGGCCGACCTGCCCACGTTCTACTGCATCGCGCCGGCGCCGGGAGACTGGCCGGCGGAGCGGGTCGAGTCGTTCTACCGCGAGTACAACGACCACATGATCCGCAACCTCACCGTGCACGAGGCGATGCCCGGCCACTTCCTGCAGCTCGCGCACGCCCGCCGCTTCCGCGGCACGACCCGGGTGCGGGCGATCGGCACGTCCGGCCCGTTCGTGGAGGGCTGGGCCGTCTACACCGAGGAGCTGATGGCCGGCCTCGGCTTCGGCGGGCTGCCGGTCCGCCTCCAGCAGCTCAAGATGCAGCTGCGGATGAGCATCAACGCGATCCTCGACCAGCTCGTGCACTGCGAGGAGCTGTCCGAGGCGGACGCGATGGCGCTGATGACCGGGCCCGGCTTCCAGGAGGAGGGCGAGGCGGCCGGCAAGTGGCGGCGTGCCCTGCTCACCTCGACGCAGCTCTCCACGTACTTCGTCGGCTACACCGAGGTCGCCGAGATCGCGGCCGCCCGCCCGGCCGGCACGTCGCCCCGCGAGTGGCACGACGCGATGCTCGCCCACGGCTCGCCCCCGCCGAGGCACCTGCGCGCGCTGCTCGGCGTCTGATCCCGGCCGTCCGAGGGAACCGGACGCGGCCACGCGCCTGTACCGGTGTGAGCATCCCGACGGCGACAGACGTGGCGTCGAGTGGCCGGTCAACGCTTCAACTGGGCCACGTCGTGGTGGCGCAAGGTGCGGCGGGAGCAGGGCACGCTCACCGAGGAGCGGCATCCCCGTACCGCCGCGACCGACCCGGCCGCCCTCGCCGCCCGCGAAGCCCTGGCGCGGCTGCCGCTCGCCCAGCGCGCTGTGATCGTCTGCCGGGTACTGCTCGATCTGTCCACGGCCGAGACCGCCGACGCGGACCTTCTCTGCGACCGGCTCGTGATCGCCGGGGTCGGCCCGTCCGCCTGCCAGGTGCGGGTGGTCGGCACGCGCACCCGAACCTTCGCGGACCACCCGCTGACCCGGCGGGGCTGCGAAGACGCGGGCAGCATCAAGATCTCACCCGACGGCCGCCTGGCCGCGATCACCTACCAGCGCGCGAACGCGCCGCGCGTGGCCGTCATCGACCTGGCCACGGGCGCGCCGCGCGCCGACACCCAGATCCAGGCACCGGCCGGCGCGGGCCAGCCGGCGAGGGGCGGACCCAGAAACCCTGCGCCTGGCAGGGCCTGGTTCGCCGGGGAACCCGGCGAACCATAGTGGTCACCGCCCTAAATGTCAGGCGCCGGAACGCTTGTCGACGACCTTGGCGCCCGCGGGGAGCGCGAAAGCGTCGGGGTCGGCCGTGTCGCGGAAGCGGGTCATCGCGATGTCGACCGCGCTGCCGTCCACCGCGCCGGCGAAGCTGCCGAGCACGCCGTCGGTCGTGATGCAGGCGTCGAAGGCGGAGGCACCGGCGTCGCGCACCCCGCGGACCTTGACACAGGTGGCCGGCCGGCCGGCGATCGTGGTGTCGCTCTGGTCGATCGTGGCGTCGGTGTCCAGAGCCGCCGCGGTGAGGAGACCGATGACCACGGTCGGGGCGATCAGGCCGTGCGCGCCCGCGTCCTTGAACGCGGCGACCGCCGGCTCGTTGTTGGGGGACGGCGCGGCCGTGAGCGTGCAGGTCATCGCGGTGCCGGTGCGGCGGCAGTCGGCGGTGGCCTCGTCGGTGACCGTGAGCTTGCCGTCCGGGTAGATGTACGCCGAGCGCAGCGGGGACTGGGCCTGGGCGATCGTGGCGGAGCCGCCGCCGGGCAGCTGGTACTCCGCCGAGTAGGTCAGCTCTCCCGAGCCGTCCAGCCGGCTGGCCAGCTCGTTGACGAGATCGGCCCGGTCCATCACCTGGCCGGCGTCGCCGCAACCGGCCAGCGCGGGGCCCAGGGCCACCACCGCCAGCGCGAGCGGGAGGAGGCGGGCGCGGGGCATGGGGGCAACCCTGCTTGATTCGGCCCGATGGGCGCAACTCTGATAACGCGGCGGCGAGTCGGGTCGTTCGCCCTGATTGGTGCTCGAACAGCGGGTGGGTTCGCCCGGGGTACCCGGCAAACCGCCGTGGTCACCGCACTAGGCTCATCGGCGAAGCCTCGGCCGCAGTGCGGCGGCCCGTGAAAACCTAGGCGAGGAGCGTCACAGTGGCCACCATCGAGGGAATCGTCGCGCGGGAGATCCTCGACTCGCGCGGCAACCCGACCGTCGAAGTCGAGATCGGGCTCGACGACGGCACGATCGCTCGCGCGGCGGTGCCGTCGGGCGCCTCCACCGGCGCGTTCGAAGCGGTCGAGCTGCGCGACGGCGACAGCGACCGGTACAACGGCAAGGGCGTCGAGAAGGCCGTTGCCAACATCGAGGACCGCATTGTCCCCGAGCTGATCGGCTACGAGGCCAGCGAGCAGCGTGCCATCGACCAGAAGATGCTCGACCTGGACGGCACGCCCAACAAGTCGGATCTCGGGGCAAACGCCATCCTCGGCGTGTCGCTCGCGGTGGCGAAGGCCGCGGCCGCCAGCGCCGAGCTGAGCCTGTTCCGCTACGTCGGCGGGCCGAACGCGCACGTGCTGCCGGTGCCGATGCTGAACATCCTCAACGGTGGGGCGCACGCCGACTCCAACGTCGACGTGCAGGAGTTCATGATCGCCCCGATCGGCGCGCCGACCTTCCGCGAGGCGCTGCGCGCCGGCGCGGAGGTCTACCACGCGCTCAAGTCGGTGCTGAAGAAGAAGGGCCTGTCGACGGGGCTGGGCGACGAGGGCGGCTTCGCGCCGAACCTGCCGACCAACGCGGCCGCGCTCGACCTGATCGCCGAGGCGGTGGCTGCGGCCGGACTGCGGCTGGGCAACGACATCGTGCTCGCACTGGACGTGGCGGCGACCGAGTTCTACAAGGACGGTGCGTACGTCTTCGAGGGCTCGCCCAAGCCGACCGACGAGATGATCAATTACTACACCAAGCTCGTCGACTCGTACCCGATCGTGTCCATTGAGGACCCGCTGGCGGAGGACGACTGGGCGGGCTGGTCGGCGTTCACCGCGGCGCTCGGCGAAAAGATCCAGATCGTCGGCGACGACCTCTTCGTGACCAACCCCGAGCGGATCGCGCGCGGCATCGCGGAGAAGGCGGCCAACTCGGTCCTCGTCAAGGTCAACCAGATCGGCTCGCTGACCGAGACGCTCGACGCGGTCGACCTCGCCCACCGCGCCGGCTTCACGTGCATGATGAGCCACCGCTCGGGCGAGACCGAGGACACCACGATCGCCGACCTTGCCGTCGCCACGGGCACCGGCCAGATCAAGACCGGCGCGCCGGCCCGCTCTGACCGCGTCGCCAAGTACAACCAGCTGCTCCGCATCGAAGAGGAGCTGGACGACGCGGCGCGGTACGCCGGGGCGGCCGCTTTCCCGCGGTACCATCTGTCCTAGTTGATCTAGGCCCTGTTTCGAAATCCTTGCCGGGCTCCGCCGGGCCCAGACGACGACCGGCGGCGTCGGCCGTAAGGCCGCATGAAACAGGGCCTAGGGCTGCGACTGTCGGCCCGGGCTCGCCTCGCGGGCCCGGCACCGCGGCCAGGTCGCGGCCCCGGCCTGCGGGGAGGACGTGATGACGCAGAGGCTCACGCCGGGCGGGCAGGGTCCCGCCCGGCGCCCGGGACAGCGCAGCCGGGCCGCGCCCCCGCGGACCGGACGCCCGGTGGCCCGGGTGCCGAAGCCAAGGACAGCGGTGACACCGGCCGCTCCGCCAACCGCCCGGCCGCCCGCCGCGCACCGGTGCGCCGCACCAACGCGCCGCAGCCGCGCCGCTTCACCGGCCGGGCCACCGTGCTGCTGGTGGTGCTGATCGCGCTCGCGCTCGGCTACACGTACCCGGTGCGCGTCTACCTGACCCAGCAGTCCGACATCGCCCGCATGGAGCAGGCGCAGGCGGACCAGCGGCAGCGGATCAGCGACCTGAGCGAGCAGGCGGCGCTCTGGAGGGATCCGAAGTACATCGAGATCCAGGCCCGCAAGCGGTTCTACATGGTCAAGCCGGGCGAGGTGCCGCTCGTGGTGCTCACCGGGGCACCCGGGGCGGCCAACGAGTCCGGCGCGCCGCCGCAGGAGGGCGAGAGCCAGCCCGCCAACCCCTGGTACGACACGCTCTGGTCCAGCATCCAAGCCGCCGACAGCACGGAGAGCGACTAGTGAGTCCGCTACCGCCCGAGCCCGCGACGGCCGCCGACCTCGACGCGGTGGCCGCCCAGCTCGGCCGCACGCCCCGCGGCACCCGCGCGGTGGCGCACCGTTGCCCGTGCGGCCTGCCCGCGGTGGTCGAGACCCGCCCGCGCCTCGCCGACGGCACGCCGTTTCCGACGCTCTACTACCTCACCTGCCCGCGCGCGACCTCGGCCTGCAGCCGCCTGGAGTCCGCCGGGCTGATGAAGGAGATGGAGGCGCGGCTCGCGACCGATCCCGACCTGGCCAAGCGGTACCTCGCTGCGCACGAGGACTATCTGGCCCGGCGCGAGGAGATCGAGCACGTGCCGGAGATCGAGGGCACCTCTGCCGGCGGCATGCCGGGGCGCGTCAAGTGCCTGCACGTGCACATGGGGCACGCGCTGGCGGTGGGCGCGGGCGTCAACCCCTTCGGCGACGAGGTGGTCGAGCAGGTCGGCGCGTGGTGGGCGGACGGTCCATGCGTGACGTCGTGATCCGCCGCGCCCGCACCGCGGACGTGCGGGCCATCCGGGACCTGATCGACACGTACAGCGAGGAGCGCCGCCTGCTGAGCAAGGCGACGGTGACGCTCTACGAGGACGTGCAGGAGTTCTGGGTCGCCACCCAGGGCGCCGACGGCCCGGTCGTGGGCTGCGGCGCGCTGCACGTGATGTGGGAAGACCTGGCCGAGATCCGCACGGTCGCGGTACACCCCGCCAGCCGCGGCCTGAAGATCGGCCACAGCATCGTCGCCGAGCTGCTGGACGTCGCGCGCGAGATCGGAGTCGCGCGCGTGTTCGTGCTGACGTTCGAGACCGGGTTCTTCGGCTCGTTCGGCTTCGTGGAGATCGACGGGGCGCCGGTGCCGCCCGCGGTGTACGAGCAGCTGCTCCGCTCGTACGACGAGGGCGTCGCCGAGTTTCTCGGCCTGGAGCGGGTAAAGCCCAACACGCTCGGCAACACCCGCATGCTCCTGCACCTTTAGAGGCCTCCAGGAGATCCAACCCAAACCAGACGCGAGCTACCGCGACGCCCGTCGTGGTCCCGACCGTTGCTCCCGCGGCCTCACCCTCCGCGTCCGGTTCAGCTCAACCCGCGAGGGGTGGCTGGAGCTTGCGCAGGAAGCGCCGGAAGTGGGGGTCGAACACCTCGCCGGCGGCCTCGACCTCCCGGCGTGTCCACCACCGGGCCTCGCGAAACTCTCCGCTCTCCGGCACCACCCAGCCGCGGTCGCCCTCGACCAGGTACCAGATACTCACGTCGGTGTGCCCCGCGCCCACGCCACCGGTGACCGTCGCGGTCAGGAAGAGGGGCCGTGCCTCCACCTCGACGCCGAGCTCCTCGCGCCCCTCGCGGCGGGCCGTGTCGGCCGGGTGTTCGTCCGGGTCCACGTGGCCGCCCGGCGGAAGCCACAGGCCGGCCTTGACGTGGTCGACCAGCAGGATGTCGCCCTCGGGGAGACCGGCACCACGTACGACACGAGGTGCCGTGGCGGTGTGGCCGGCTTCTCCCGGCGGAAGACGTCGTCGGTGCTCTCCAGCCAGCGGAGCGTCTCCCGCTGATGGGTCGCCTCCACGGCGTCCAGGGGTGTGAGTGCCGCGACGATCTCGTGGACGGCGGCGACCGGCGGGCGCATCCCGATAGGGTCTCACCCATGACGAGGGTGGCGGCGATCGACTGCGGTACCAACTCGATCCGCCTGCTGGTGGCCGACCTTCCGGCGGCGGGCGGGGACGCTCCGCTGGTCGATGTGGTGCGGCGCATGGAGATCGTCCGCCTGGGTCAGGGGGTCGACCGCACGGGGCGGCTGGCGCCGGAGGCGATCGAGCGCACGCGGGTGGCGCTCGCGTCGTACGCGGCGCAGATCCGCGAGCTGGGCGCCACCCGGGTGCGGATGTGCGCGACGTCGGCCACCCGCGACGCGGCGAACGCGGGAGACTTTCGCGCCATGGTCGTGGAGACGCTGGGTGTCGAGCCGGAGGTGGTGAGCGGCGACGAGGAGGCGCGCCTCTCGTTCACCGGCGCCGTGCGTGGCCTGGCCGCGGAGCCGCCCTACCTGGTGGTGGACATCGGGGGCGGCTCCACCGAGTTCGTGGTCGGCGAGTCCACCGTGGAGGGTGCGATCTCGGTCGACATCGGGTGCGTGCGGATGACCGAGCGGCACCTGCACAGCGACCCGCCCACGCCCGCCGAGGTCGCCGCCGCCACCGGCGACATCACCGCCGCCGTCGACCGCGCGCTGGCCGCCGTGCCGGGCCGCGAGGCGCGGACGCTGGTGGGCCTGGCCGGCTCGGTGACGACGGTGGCCGCGATCGCGCTGGGCCTGTCCGAGTACAACCCGAGTCGCATCCACCATGCCGTGGTGTCGTACGACGCGGTGGCCAAGGTCACCGGCGACCTGCTCGCGATGACCACCGCCCAGCGCCTGGAGATCCCGGTGATGCACCCGGGCCGGGCGGACGTGATCGTCGCGGGCGCGCTGGTGCTCCGCGTCATCATGGAGCGCGCCGGCATGCCCGCGGTCGTGGCGAGCGAGCACGACATCCTCGACGGCATCGCGTGGAGCATCCAGCCCACACCGTGAGTCAGCCCGTGCGGCGCAGCTCCGCGCGGGACTGCTCGCGCGGGTCCGACTCGTCGCGCGACCACCACCACGCGTAGCTGATCGCTCCCGGTTGGGGCAGGAGCAGGAGGATGCGGGCCACCAGCGGCCCCTCGTACGCCGTGAACTCGCCCGGCTTGGTCTGCGTGAAGCGCACCACACCGGGCAGCTCCAGGCAGGCGACGTGCAGCTCCAGGCGCCCCGCCTCGCCGGCCACAAGCACCGTGTGCTCGATGTGCTGCAGGCCGTTGTGGTCGTTGGTGGCCTCGTAGTCGAGGGTGACCGCGCGGCCGCGAATGGCCGACGACACCGCCATCCGAGCCACGAAGGGTCCGCTCTCGGGGCCGTCGCCGCGCCCACGGTAGACGCCAGTGGCATTTGCCAAGCGCCCCAACACATCCTCGCCCTGCACGGCGACACACTAGCCTCTCGTGGCACTACTACGGGCTTGACGGTACTTCGCAGTGCAGAGTAGCGTCCACGCCCGTGGACACCACCCAGTTGCTCAAGGGCGTCCTGGATCTCGCGGTGCTGGCGGTGCTCAAGGAGGGCGACGGCTATGGCTACGACATCCTGCGCCGCCTCCGCGCGGCCGGGCTCGACGAGGTCGGCGACGCCTCGGTCTACGGCACGCTGCGCCGGCTCTTCCAGGCTGGCTTCCTGACGACCTACGTGGTCCCGAGCGAAGAGGGGCCGCACCGTAAGTACTACGGGCTCAACGCCAGCGGCCGCGACCAGCTGCAGCGGTCCGGCAAGGTCTGGCGCACGTTCGCGTCCACTATGGACACTCTGCTCGCGGATCGGGGGATGGTGGCGTGAACGAGGTCGCCGACTACGTGGCACAGGTCCGCACCGCGCTCGCCGACCTGCCCGCGACCGCGCGTGACGAGCTGCTCGAAGACCTGCCGGAGCACCTCGCGGAGGTCGCCGCCGAGGGCGAGGGGTCGCTGGCCGAGCGGCTGGGGCCGCCCGCCGCCTACGCCGCCGAGCTCCGGGCCGCGGCCGGCGTGCCCGCGGGCCGTCGCCGCCGGCGGCTCACCGTCGACCCGCGGCTGCGCGACGTCGTGGGCAAGGTCCGCGCCCGCCTCCAGGTGATCGACACAAGGACCGGACCCCTTGTTGGGTACGCGAGGGGAAGCGACTTTCTTCTCTTACTGCGACCGGCCTGGTGGGTTGTGCGCGGCTACCTGCTCGCGATGGCGCTCGCCGACCTCCCCGCAAAGGACTCGATCGGCCTGCTGCCCCGGATCCAGGTGGGCGACTCCACTCTGGCGGGTCTCGTGTTGCTGGCGGGCTTCGTGATCGGCTCCGTCTGGCTCGGCCAGCGGCAGGGCCGCCTGCCCCGTCCCCACCGGATCGGGCTGGCCGCCGTCATCGCGCTGCTGATCCTCCCCGGCATCGGCAACCTCATGCAGGTCGACCACGACACGCAGCGCCGCGGCGAGTGGGAGGTGGCGCCGACGATCGTCGACGTGACTCCCGCGCCATCGCCGTCCGCGACCGGATAGGCGCGTTCCGCTACGGGGTGGCGGCGGCTGGGCGGGCTCGTTAGGTTGCCACCGCCGACACACACATCCCGAGAGGACGCCGCCGTGACCGACCAGCCAGCCGCGCCGACCCAGGAAGAGCCTGCGGCGTCGGAGGCCGCGCCAGCGCCCGAGAAGAAAGGCGGCGCAGGCAAGGTGATCGTCGCCATCGTCGGCATCCTCGCGGTCGTGGTGCTCGCGGTCGTCGCCGTCGTCGTCGTGCGCAACGTGCTCTCCGCCACCGACCCCACGCAGGACGCCAAGGCCGGCGACTGCCTCGCCAACCTGCCGCAGGCGGTCACCGGCGAGGAGACCAGCGTCAACGACGTCAAGGTGGTGGCGTGCGAAGCCGCCGACGCGAAGTACTCGGTGGTGGGCCGGGTCGACGACGTCACCGCCGAGCAGGCATCGGTCGACGAGGTGTGCAAGGCCTTCGCGGAGACGACGATGCGCTTCTATGCGATCCCGGCCGGCGGCAAGGGTTACGTGCTCTGCCTGAAGCCGGCCTGATTCCCCGGTTCCCCTCGACAGCGAGGCGTACACCGCACGACAGGGAGGTGTACGCCACGCCGCCGTTGTCTTTCCTCGCCCTGGTACGGCATGGCAGGCTACGCGCACCGCAAGAACGCCACTGTGCGACCAGCCAACGATGACTGACCGGCAGGAGGACGGCCCATGGGCGAGATGGTTAGCTACCGCAGCAATGGCGGCACGAGTGAGGGATATCTCGCTCTACCGCCCGCCCCGGGTGCTCCCGCCGTCGTGGTGATCCAGGAGTACTGGGGACTGGTGCCCCACATCACCTCACTGGCCGACCGGTTTGCCGAGGCGGGGTTCGTGGCGCTGGCGCCCGACCTCTACCACGGCAAGCACACCACCGAGCCGGACGAGGCGGGCAAGCTCATCATGGGTCTCGCCATGGACCAGGCCGCCAAGGACATCGCCGGCGCCGCGGCGTACCTCGCGGAGCGGCCCGAGACCGGCGGCAAGGTGGGCGCGGTGGGATTCTGCGCGGGTGGCAGCCTCGCGCTGTGGTCGGCCACGCTCTCCGACCAGATCGCCGCCACGGTCGGCTTCTACCCGGTGCTGCCGTGGGAGCGGATGCGCCCGGACTGGGCCGGCTACGCCGGCAAGTCGGCGATCATCCACTGCTCGGAGGGTGACGGCACCTCGGCGGCCGAGGGCGTGCAGCTGGCCCGGCGCTCGATCGAGGAGGCCGGCGGTGACTGCGGCCTGTACGACTACCCCGGCACCAAGCACGCCTTCTTCAACGACGACCGGCCCGAGGTCTTCGACCGGGAGGCGGCCGCCAGCTCGTGGGCCCGCACGCTCGACTTCTTCCGCAAGAAGCTCGCCTGACACACGCGTCGCCGGATGATCCGTACCCCCGATGAGGTGGCCGAACGCGCGCGGCGGTCGGCCAGTCTCGCCGACCTCGACGCCGGTGTCTCGTCCTGTTTCGCGTGTCCCCGCCTCGTGGCCTGGCGCGAGGAGGTGGCCGCGACCAAGCGCGCGTCGTTTCGCGACCAGGAGTACTGGGGCCGCCCCGTGCCGGGCTTCGGCGCGGCCGGCGCCCGGCTCGCCATCCTCGGCCTCGCGCCGGCGGCGCACGGCGGTAACCGCACCGGCCGGATCTTCACCGGCGACCGCTCCGGTGACGTGCTCTTCGCCGCGCTGCACCGCGCGGGCCTGGCCAACCAGGCGACCAGCGTGTCGCTCGACGACGGGCTGGCGCTGCGCGACACCCGCATATTCGCCGCGGTCCGCTGCGCGCCGCCGGATAACAAGCCGACTCCCGGGGAGCGGGACACCTGCGCGCCCTGGCTGCACCGCGAGATCGAGTTGGTCAAACCCACGGTGCGGGTGGTGGTCGCGCTCGGCGCGTTCGCCTGGGCCGCGTGGTGGCCGGCCATGGCCGCGGTGTACGGGTTTCGTCCGCCCGTGCCCCGCCCCGCGTTCGGCCACGGCGCCAGGTGGAGCGCCGAAGGTGTGCCAACGGTGCTGGGTTGTTACCACGTCAGCCAGCAGAACACCTTTACCGGGCGGCTCACACCGGCGATGCTGGACGATGTCTTCGCCGCCGCGAAGCACCTCGCAGGGCTTGCCTGACACCGGACGGTACGGTTACAGGCACGCCCGACGCTTAACATTCCGGACATAACGCCAAATGACTCCTGGTTCCCTGCGCAAATGGTGGCCCCTGGCCGCGGTGGTCCTGCTGCTCGCCCTCGCGACGGTCGCTGCCGCCCATTCGTCGCCGCAGATAGGGCGGGTCGACGAGCCGTCGACGGGTTCCGGCCCAGCTCCCGAGTTTCAGGAGCGGGAGGTGCAGGTGACCCCCCAGCCGGGCGACTTCGTCGACACCGACCCGACCGAGGTGCCCGGCTGGCTGCGCACCGCCGCCGTGGTCATCGGCTGCGTCATCCTCGCCGTACTCCTGGGTGTGATGATCTGGACCCTCGCCCGCGAGGTGACCCGCCGCCGCGTGCGCGGAAAGATGCCGCCACGGCAGCTGAGCCGCACGGCGAGCGCCGAGGAGGTCGTCGCCGCGCTCGACGCCGGCCTCATCGACCTCTCGGACGCCGACCTCGACCCGCGGCGGGCGGTGATCGCCTGCTGGCTGCGGCTGGAGCAGGCGGCGGCCGCGGCCGGCACGCCGCGCCAGGCCACCGACACCCCCACCGACCTTGTCACCCGGCTGCTCGGCGAGCACAACGTGAGCGGTGACGTGCTGGGCAGCTTCGCCGACGTCTACCGCGAGGCGCGGTACGCGACGCACGCCGTCGACGAGCGCATGCGCGAGCAGGCCCGCGCCGCCCTCCAGCGCCTGCGCGCCGAGCTGACCGCGGGGGTGGGGCGGCCGTGAGCGACGCGAGCATCGACGACCTGCTGCGGCATGACGAGGAGCCGGCGCCGCAGCAGCAGGCCAAGAAGGAGTCGAGCGGGGTCGGGTGGTGGATCCGCACGGTGCTGACCGCCGCGGGGCTCGCGGCGGTCGCCGTGTTCGGCATGCGGATGGGTGGGCTTGAGCTGTCGATCCCCCTCGCGTTCGCGGGCTGCCTCTCCCTGCTCCTGCTCCGCCGCGTGGTGGCGACCGTGGCGGCGCCGCCGCTGGTCAAGGTGGGGCTCCGCCGGGTGATGGGCGAGGAGAGCGGCGACTACAACTGGTCGGCCAGCCAGGACGCGCTGCGTCTCGCGGTGCACCGGTGGGAGGTGCCGCTGGGCTGGTCGCGCCGCGAAGACGCCGACCGCTACCTGCGCACCGTGCCGAAGATGCTCCGGGAGCTCGCCGACGAGCGGCTGCGGCAGCGCCATGGCCTTACGATCGCCAGCGACCCGCGCAGCGCCCGCGCGCTCCTCGGCGAAGAGTTGTGGAAGATCCTGACCACCCCGGTCAAGCGCCCGCTGGCGCCGCGCGAGTTGGCGGCGTCCGTCTCCCGACTGGAGAAACTATGAGCGACGATGTCCAAGCGATACCGGTGTACGAGGTGGGCCGCCTCGCCCACGCCGTGCTGGACAGGGTCGGCACAGTCGTGGTGGGCAAGCGCGGCGCGCTGGAGCTGGTGCTCTCCGGCATCCTCGCCGGCGGCCACGTGCTGCTCGAAGACCTCCCCGGGCTGGGCAAGACACTGACCGCGCGCTCGTTCGCGCAGGCGCTGGGGCTCGACTTCCGCCGGCTGCAGTTCACGCCCGACCTGCTGCCCGCCGACGTCACCGGCTCGTTCCTCTACGACCAGCGCAGCTCCGACTTCACGTTCCGCGCCGGCCCGGTCTTCACCAACCTCCTGCTCGCCGACGAGATCAACCGCACGCCGCCCAAGACGCAGGCCGCCCTGCTGGAGGCGATGCAGGAAAAGCAGGTCTCCGTCGAGGGCGTCACGTATCGGCTGGACGAGCCCTTCCACGTGCTGGCCACCGCCAACCCGATCGAGTACGAGGGCACGTACCCGCTGCCCGAGGCCCAGCTGGACCGCTTCCTGCTGCGGGTCTCCTTCGGCTACCCGGCCCGCGACGAAGAGTGGGACGTGCTGCGCCGCCGGATGTCCCGCCGCCGCGAGGAGGCCGAGCTCCAGGCGGTGGTCGACGCCCGCACGCTGCGCGGCATGCAGGCCGCCCTGGAGGACATCGCGGTCGAGGACTCGATCGGGCGGTACATAGTGGACCTCACCGCCGCCACCCGCGAGCACCCTTCGGTGATGGTCGGCGCCTCGCCGCGCGGCTCGCTGGCGCTGCTGCTGCTCTCCCGTGCCCGGGCCGCGCTCGCCGGCCGCGACTTCGTGATCCCGGAAGACGTCAAGGAGGTCGCCGCGCCGGCCCTGGCACACCGCATCACGCTTCGCCCCGAGATGTGGCTGCGCCGCGTCGATCCGTCCTTTGTGGTGGGCGAGGTCCTGGAAAAGGTGCCGGCTCCCGCGAGCGGCGCCCTGCCCACGTACGCGGCCGGCTTCGGCCCGGACCCCGGCACGCGGGTCACCGAGCCGCTCGAGCACGGCCGGTGACCCTCCTCCGGCCGGCGGTGCCAGGGGTCGAGGCGAGCGGCGAGTTTCTCGACACCCAGCCGGAGTGGGCGCCGACGCGGGCACTCGGCCGGGCGGTACTCGTGAGCGGCCTGCTGCTGATCGCGGGCGTGCTGGCCGGGCGGGTCGACCTGGTGGTGCTGGCCATCCCGTTCGCGCTGGGCACCGCCGTGGCGCTGCACCGCCGCCCTCGCGAGCGGCCGCGGATCGCGCTGGACGTCGACGAGGGCTACATCGTGGAGGGCGCCGAGGCGCTGGCCGCGGTCACCGTCGGCAACCCGGACCCGCCCGCGTACGACCTGGTGGTGGTCCGCACCCGCATCCCGCGGTGGCTGCGGATCAAGGATGGTGACCGGCCGTCCGTGCTGACCCTCGCGCCGGGCGCCGTCGACCAGGTGGAGCTGCGCGGCACGGCGCTGCGGTGGGGGCGCCACCCGCTCGGCCCGGCCGCCGCGCGCGCCGCCGCCTGCGACGGGCTCCTGATCAGCCGGCCCGGCGTCGCGTACGCCCAGGACGTCAAGGTGTACCCCATAACCGAGCCCTTCGACGCCGACGAGGCGATGCCGCGCGCCGCCGGCCTGGTCGGCGGCCACCGGTCGCGGCGGCCCGGCGAGGGCGGCGAGCTGGCCGGCGTACGCGTCTTCCAGCCCGGCGACCGCCTCCGCCGCATCGACTGGCGCGTGTCGCTGCGGGCCCGGCAGCTGCATGTGGCGGCCACGCTCTCCGACCGCGACGCCGAGGTGGTGCTGCTGCTCGACGTGCTCGCCGAGGCGGGCGGCTCGGGCGGCGTCGGGAGCACCGCGTCGGTGCTCGACACCACCGTGCGGGCCGCGGCCGCCATCGCCGAGCACTACCTGCACCGCGGTGACCGGGTGTCCATGCTGGAGTACGGCACGTCAGCCCGCCGCCTGCGCCCGGCGACCGGCCGCCGGCAGTACCTGACGGTGCTGGAGTGGCTCCTCGACGTCGAGGCGCAGCCGTCCCCGTACGAGCCGTACGACCAGGTCTTCGGCCCGCACCTGCTCTCCTCGGACGCGCTCGTGGTGGTCTTCACCCCGCTGGTCGACAGCCGCTCGGCCGAGATGCTCGCCCGGCTGGCCCGCGCCGGCCGGTTCGTGCTCGCCGTCGACACCCTGCCGGAGGGCGTCAAGCCGCCGCACCGCAGCGACTACACCGAGGTCGCGCACCGGCTGTGGCGGCTGGAGCGCGACAACACGATCGGCCAGCTCCGCGAGCACGGCGTGCCGGTGGTGCGCTGGGCCGGCGCCGGCAGCCTCGACCTGGTGCTGCGCGACGTCGCGCGGATGGCCTCCGCGCCGAAGGGGGCCCTGCGATGATCGGCCGCGTCTCGCACGTGCTGTCGCGGGCCACCGTCGGACCGCTGCTGGCCCGCGCGGGCGTCTTCGCGGTCGCGCTGGCCGCGCTCGTGGTCGCGTTTCCGGCGGAGCTGCGCGGCGGCTACTTCGTCGCCGCGCTGGTGATCCAGGCCGCCGTCGCCGCCATCCTCCCGCGCAGTCCGTGGGTCACCGTGGCGATCCTCGTCGCGGTCGGGGGTGGGTGACCTCCACGATCTGGTACGACGACCCGGTCGAGCTGTGGCGCCTGATCGCGCTCGCGTCGTTCCTCTACCTGACCCACAGCCTCGCCGCGCTCACCGCGCTCCTGCCCTACGACGCCCACATTCCGGCCGAGGTCACGGTGCGCTGGCTCTCCCGCGCGCTCGCGGTGGTCCTCGGCTCCGCCGTGCTCACCGTGCTGCTGCTCAGCGCGGCCAACCGCGGCGGCGACCGCGACCTGCTGGCGGCCGCGCTGGCCGGCCTGGCGGTGGCTTTGGGCGCCACCGCGCTGCTCGCCTGGCTGCTGCGCCGCCGCTGAGCCTCGCCGCGCGGCATGGTAGCCGCCGTCACACCGGTCGTATCGGCGGTCACAGATGCCGGCATGGACCAGGTGTAACGGCGCACACAGGGGAATGATGTAGGTCGTGAGTCCGCAACGGATCCTTGTGGTGGGGGCCGGCCACGTCGGCCTGTACGCGGCCCTGCGGCTGTCCAAGAAACTCCGGGCGCGCGAGGCCGAGGTCACGGTCGTCGATCCGCAGCCGCACATGACGTACCAGCCGTTCCTGCCGGAAGCAGCGGCCGGAAACATCTCGCCGCGCCACTCCGTGGTGCCGCTGCGACGCGAGTTGAAGCACTGCAAGATCGTTTCCGGTGCGGTCACGCGGATCGAGCACACCCGCAAGGCGGCCACCGTGCAGCCGATCATCGGCCCGCCCCTGGAGATCGAGTACGACCACATCGTCGTGGCCCCCGGCTCGGTCTCCCGCACGCTGCCCATTCCCGGGCTGCGCGAGCAGGGCATCGGGTTCAAGACCATCGGTGAGGCCATCTACCTGCGCAACCACGTCCTCGACCGGCTCGACGTGGCGGCCGCCACCACCGACCTGGAGACGCGGCGGCGCGCGCTCACGTTCGTCTTCGTCGGCGGCGGCTACGCGGGCATCGAGGCGCTCGCCGAGATGGAAGACATGGCGCGCGACGCGCTCAAGTACTACCCGGAGCTGACCGTCGGCGACATGCACTGGGTGCTCGTCGAGGCGACCCAGCGGGTGCTGCCCGAGGTCGACCGCGACATGGGTGCCTACACGGTGCAGCAGCTGCTCAAGCGCGGCCTGGACATCCGCCTCGACACCCGCCTGGAGTCCTGTTTGGACGGCGTGGTGAAGCTGTCCGACGGCGACAGCTTCGCCTCCGACACGCTCGTGTGGACGGCCGGCGTCAAGCCCTCGCCCATGCTCGACGACACCGACCTGCCGCGCGACAACCGGGGGCGGATCACCTGCCTGCCGACGCTCCAGGTGGTCGACGGCGACACGGTGCTGGAGGGCGTGTGGAGCGCGGGTGACTGCGCGGCGGTGCCCGACCTGACCGGCCCGCCCGGCACGTTCTGCTCGCCCAGCGCCCAGCACGCGGTGCGCCAGGCGGTGCGCATGGCCGACAACATCCGCGCGGTCATCCGGGGCAAGGAGCCCGTGCAGTACAAGCACAAGCACGTTGGCAGCGTCGCCAGCCTGGGCCTGCACAAGGGCGTCGCACAGGTCTACGGCATCAAGCTCAAGGGCCCGATCGCCTGGTTCATGCACCGCACGTACCACGTGAGCCGCATCCCGTCCTTCAACCGCAAGGTGCGCGTGGTGATCGACTGGACGCTGGCCTTCTTCCTGCGGCGTGAGGTGGTCGCGCTCGGCCAGCTGCACGACCCGCGCGAGGAGTTCACCGGGGTGACGCCCCGCGTTGACTAGGGAGCTATTCCGACGGGCACGCCTCCAGGGTCGACGTCGCTGACGCGACGATGACCGTGGAGGTCTCGTGCGCGTCGCTCTGGATGCCCTCGCTACCGCACTGTCCGTGACGATCGATGACACCTTGCGAACGATCGCTCGCCGAACGCCAGGGGCGAAAAACCTCGCCCCTGCCGAAGACCGCCACGCGCCGTGCGTCAGATCATCGAGTCAGTCAACGACGCCCTCAAAGGCCAACCCGGCTTGGAACAACACCTCGCCGTACGCGTCCTAGCGTCAACCGCAGCGCGTCCGGGAGTGCGCGGAGCCAGTCAAGGGCCTGGTTGGCCTTTCTGGCCGTCGCGTTCAGGGATCGCCGCAGCGACCTTCCGCCCTCCCAGCGCGGCCCAATTCGCCTCGCTGGAATTGGCCATGTCCGTGGTCAGCGAGTCCGGCCACGGCCGGCCCAAATGAACCCAGCTGCTTGGCATCCGATGCCGTCGGCCTCGGCCAGCGCGATCACCGCCTGCTTCAACCGGCCCCAAACGCGGTCCGCGCCGCGCGGTATCGGTCAGACCGAACCTCTAGCCCACCTTCCACGTCCAGGCGTCGGCGATCTTGGTGCTGGGCCCGAACAGTGCCTCCAGCGTGACCACCAGGTCCTCGCGGTGCGGCTGGTCCGCGGCCACAGCCACGCACGACGCGCCCCAGAACGCGACGTCATCCCGCGCGGCCCGCCGCTGCGGCTCGCCGATCTCGGGGCGCCCGCCCTGCTTGGCCACCTGTGCCAGCAGCTGCGAGGTGGGCCGCTTGTACGTGCCCATCGACGCCCGGCCCCGCTTTCCGTACGGCCCGATGAAGAAGCCCTCCGGGATGCCGAACTCCGCGTTCGCCGCAGCCGCCCACCGCATCGCCCACGGCTCCGGCGGCGTCGGCAGGGGGACCGGCACGAGCACGCCGCCCGGCTTCACACACTCCCGCCAGTGGCCGCCGGTGATGAACTGCGGCACCGGCGGGCGCTCCTCCGTCGGCAGTGGCTTGGGGAAGATCGCAAGCAGCGACACCGCGACAGCGGCCGGCACGAGAAGGCGCACCGGGCGGGACTCGTGCGCCCGCGCGCGGTCGAAGGCGATCACCAGCAGCGTCGCCACCAGCGGCAGCAGCGTCAGCGCGAAGCGCATCGGGAGCGCGCCCTCGACGACCGGGAGCCCGACCAGCGCCAGGTATGGCCCCGGGATGCTCGTCCGCTCCCCGTCGATCACCATCTTGGGCCCGAGCGAGAGCCAGGCCATCACCACGCCGGCCGTGGCGACCGCGCGGATCAGCGGCTCGCGGACAAGCCAGATCACGCAGCCAGCGGCGACGAGGACCAGCGGCCAGCCGAGGAACGTGTTGTACTCCGCCGAGCCCGTGGAGAGCCGCGCCGACTCGGGCGAGCCGAGCACGGACAGTGGGGAGATCGCGGTCCAGCTGGCCAGGTCGGCGGAGAAGAAATAGGCGCTGAACACGCCGTTGGGGATGCTCCCCGGGCCCTTGAACTGAAACCACAGCGGAATCATCAGCGCGGTGCCGGCCACCGAGACCGCGATCACCATGCCGGCCACGAACTTGGGCAGCACCCGGCGGGCGTACTCCCGGCGCGCCAGCCCGTACGCCACCGCGATGATCACCATTGTCACGGCCGTGAGGAACAGGACCTCCTCGCCGATGAAGACCTGGAGCGTCACGACGGCGGCCAGCCACAGCGCGGAGGTGAGCACCCGCCGGCGGTCGACCCCGTCGGGGCGGGCGGCCGGGTCGGCGGCGCGGGCCAGCCGGATCACCAGCCACACCATCACCGGCACCAGCCACTGGGCGGTCATGTGGAGGTGACTGTTGTTTTGCGAGATGATGCCCGGCCCGAAGCCGCACAGCGCCGCGCCGAGCGCCGACGCGGCCCGGCTGCCGCGCAGCACGCGGGAGAAGAAGAAGTACCAGGCGATCGCGGTGCCGGCCAGGTTGGTGCCGGCGATGAGCGCGAACGTCACCGGTACCCCAAAAGCCAGAGTGACCGGTGTGAACAGCGTGCCCAGCGCGATCACCGTGGTGTTGTTGAGCAGGTTGACCCCGTCCGGCGCGTTGAGCCGGTGGGTCAGCAGCCCCCAGTCCCGAAGGCGAACTTGGTGTCCGCCGCCAGGAACCACTCGTAGAGGGTCTGGTCTTCGGGGTTGAGGGCGAGCACCCTGTTGTTGGGGTCGGGCCAGAGTCCGTGTGTGACCCAGCCGGCGAGCGCCACGAACGCGAGGCAGACCGCCGCGTCCCGCCCGTGCGACCTGGCCAGCGCGGCCAGCCTGGTGCGCAGCGAGCCGATCGCCTCGACGGTGCGGGATGGGCTCGGGGTGCTGGCATGTGCCTGGCCGGTAGCGGCGCGGGCTGTGCTGGTCACGGGCTCGACCCTAGTGCCCCGCGTCGCCGTCCGGGTGCGCCCTGGCGGGCGTGGACCCGCTACCGTGGCATTCTGCGCGACATTCATCCCTACGCCGGCCCGGGTGGTGGAACGGCAGACACGGCCGCCTTAAAAGCGGCTGCCGCGAGGCATGCGGGTTCGAGTCCCGCCCCGGGCACCTCGTCTCCCTGTTTGTCGCGATTGGCGTTTACCCTTGGTGGGGCACGGAGTGGTGCACCAACCCTGTCAGGGAGGCTTGACGTGAAGACTTCCAACCCGGTGCTGGCACGGCTCGGCCAGGCGGCCGAGCGCGAGCGGGCCGCCGGGTACGCGCCGGTCGGCCAGTACGGGCAGCCAGAATACGGCGGACCGTACCCGACGACCGATTACCCGGCTGCTCCCCCACTGTGCAGCCGATGACCGTCGACGACGTTGTGGTCAAGACCGTGGTCATGCTCGGCATCCTGGGCATCGCCGCGGCCGGCGCGTGGGCGCTGGTTCCCGATTCGCTAACCACCGTGGCCTGGATGGGCGGCGCGGTCGTCGGTCTGGTCCTCGGTCTGATCATCTCCTTCTCCCGGATGGCCAACCCGGTCCTCGTCGTGGCGTACGCCATCGCCGAGGGCGTATTCGTCGGCATGGTGAGCAAGGCGTACGAGAGCTTCTACGACGGCATCGTGCTCCAGGCGGTGACGGCGACCTTCGGCGTCTTCTTCCTCATGGCCATCCTCTACAAGATCCGCGCGATCCGGGCGACGCCCCGATTCGTCCGAGGCGTCATTGCCGCCATGGCCGGCGTCTTCGCCGTCATGCTGATCAACTTCGTGCTCGGCTTCTTCTTCGACATCAACACCGGTCTCCGCGACGGCAGCCCGCTGGCGATCGGGTTCAGCCTCGTCTGCATCGTGGTGGCCTCGCTCAGCTTCATCCTGAGCTTCCACGAGGTCGAAGAGGGCGTGCGGATGGGCCTGCCCCGGCGCTATTCCTGGGTCGCCGCGTTCGGCATCGTGGTCAGCCTGGTCTGGCTCTACCTGGAGATGCTGCGCCTCATCAGCTACTTCCAGGGCGACGACTGACAATTTGGCAGTATGACGAGGGCGCCCCCAGGCCGGGGGCGCCCTCGTTGCTTGTGGTGGGGGAGCCCTTCGTGGACCTGCGGCGTGCGGTAGACCTTTTCGTCGGCCAAACCGGACACTGGACGGCGTCCCGCTGGGCACAGCCGGCCGGGGCGGCGGGCACCCGCGGCGACCTGACCCACGGCCTCGTGCAACGCATCGCCGACCGCGCCGCCGACGCCGAGGGCGAGCCACGCCGCCCGGTGCCCCGCCTCGTCGCCGACCCGGCGCTGACCGACCAGCTGCGCGTGGTGGCCGCCGACCTCATCGCCGCCAACCCGCCCGCCGCCGTCATCGCCGAGGCCGCCGCCGACGTCCAGGCCGTCCGGGCCGCGCTCGGCTAGCAGGCCTCGCCGCGCGACCAATGCTCGGCGCCGCGGACTCCGACCTTCTCCGGGCGCGCCAGCGGCTGATGGCGGTCGGTGGGTCCGGAGATAGGCCGGGCTACCGCGATGTCCGCGGTGGTCCAGACCGTTGCTCCCGCGGCCTCACCCTCCGCGGTGCCCAACCAACCCCACCGCGTCAGTGGTCAACGCCGCCGGTGGGCATGCGGGTCGCCAGGCCGTCCAGGACGATCTCCAGGCCGTACGCGAACTTGCTCTCGCGGACCTCGGCGGGGTCGATTGTGGCGTCGACCTGCGCCTGGGCCAGGTGCGGGTAGTCGACGGCGGCCTGCTGCGCGGCGGGCATGAGCCGGGCGATGAAGCTCGCCTCCGTCTCCCCGGAGCGGGCGACCGTGGTGAGCCAGGCGGCCTCGGTGGTGCTCATCCCGATCACGTAAGACAGCAGGGCGTCGATCGCGCCGCTCGGCTCCGGAAAGCCGGCCTCGACGAAGAGTGCGGCCAGCCGTTCGGTAAACGACATGAGGTTGGGCCCCAGGTAGGCCAGCCCCGCCTGGCCGAGCATCGGGGCAGCCAGGTGTGGCGCAGCGCGGTCGCGCGGAAGGAACGGGCGGCTTCGGCGGCCGCGACCCGCCAGCCAGCGCCGCCCGCGTCGGGGATGGCGATCTCGCCGAAGACCTCGTCGACCGCGAGCTCGATCAGCTCGTCCTTGGTTGCCACGTGACGGTACAGCGAGGTGGCGCCGGCATTGAGCCGTGCACCCAGCTTGCGCATGCTCAGCGCCTCGATGCCCTCGGCGTCCAGCATCGCGATCGCCTGCCGCACGATCGACGCCCGGCTGAGCGCTGGCTGGTCGGGCCCGGACTCCTGCCGGGCCCACACGGACGGGATCGGCTTCGTCCTGGCGGCCATGATGCGCTCCTCTCGCTGCGTACATCGTACGCGGCCAGCGTACAGAAGTTCTTCCTTGCGCACGCTGTTCCGCTGTGCGTACAGTGTTCGCAGAAGCGGAACGACGTACGCAGGCCGAAAGGAAAGCCGCCATGGAAACCCGTAATCCACACCGCTGGTGGATCCTCATCGTGCTGTGCCTGAGCAGCCTGGTCCTGGTCGTGGACGGCATGGCGCTGACCGTCGCGGTGCCGGCCATGACCGAGGACCTCGGCGCCAGCCCGCAGGACACCCAGTGGATCCTCGACTCCTACATCCTGGTTTTCGCCGGGCTCCTGCTCACCTCCGGCAGCCTCGGCGACCGGTTCGGCCGGCGGAGGGTGATGCTGATCGGGCTGGTGCTCTTCGGGGCGGCGTCACTGGGTGCGATGTTCGTGGCCAACCCGGGCGAGATGATCGCCCTGCGCGTCGCGATGGGCGTCGGCGGCGCGCTGATCATGCCGTCCACGTTGTCGATCCTCATTACGGTCTTCGACGAGACCGAGCGCGGCAAGGCGATGGCCGCGTGGAGTTCGGTGTCGATGCTCGGCCTGGTCGGCAGCCCGGTGCTCGGCGGCGTGCTGATCGCACACTTCTCGTGGCAGGCGATCTTCCTGATCAACGTTCCGGTGGTGGGTCTCGCGATCCTGGCCGGTGTGCTGCTGATGCCTGAGTCCAAGGGCCAGTGGCAGAAGCCGGACCCGCTCGGCGCGGTGCTCTCCGCCGTCGGCATGACCGCGCTGGTGTGGTGGATCATCGAGTTGCCCAAGCACGGCGCGTTCGGCGAGCGCTCGGGCATCGTCCTCGCGGTCGCGGTGGTGGCGCTGGTCGGCTTCGTGATCTGGGAAAACGTCACGCCCGCGCCGATGGTCCCGCTGGTGCTCTTCAAGCACCGCAACTTCAGCGGCGGCTCGCTCTCGCTGGCCCTGCTGCAGATCGGCAACGGCGGCCTGCTGCTGGTTCTGACCCAGTACCTGCAGTTCGTGCTCGGCTACTCGCCGATCAAGGCGGGCCTTGCGTTCGTGCCGCTGGCGGTCACGGCGCTCGTGGGCAACACGATCGGCGCCACCTACGCGGCCCGGCTCGGCAACCGCCCGCTGGTGCTGGCCGGCATGCTGGTGATGGCCTCGTCCTTCGGCCTGCTGACCACCGTCTCGCCGGACACCGGCTTCGCCGTCCCGGCCGTCGCGCTGGGCCTGCTCGGCCTGGGCGCCGGCATGGCGATGCCGGCCGCGGTGAGCGCGCTGATGGGCACCATCCCGGCCGAGCAGGCGGGCGTCGGCTCGGCGCTGAACGACACGATCCAGCAGGCCGGCACCGCACTCGGCATCGCGATCCTGGGCTCGCTGCTCACCAGCGGCTACGCCAGCCGGATGCCGGCCGGCGCGCCGGAGCAGGCTCGGGAGTCGATCGGCGGCGCGCTCGCGGCGGGCGACAGCGGCCTGGTCGACGCGGCACGCGAGGCGTTCACCTCGTCGATGTCGCTGACCTTCCTGATCGCCGCGGTCGGCGTGCTGGCCGCCGCGATCCTGTCCACCGTGGTCATGCGCGACGCGAAGCGGAAGCCCGACGTCGAGGCGGCCAAGGAGCTCGAGCTCACCGCCTGATCCGCGGTCCGTCCGTCAAAGGCCGGTGCCCTGAAAGGGCACCGGCCTTTTCGCTGCCCGAACCGCTCGCTGCCCGAACCGCGACCCAACCCGCAGGAGCGACGGGGCCGGACCGCGACCAAACGCGCAGGGTGAGGCCGCGGGAGCAACGGTCCGGACCACGACGGGCGTCGCGGTAGCTCACATCTTGAAGATCGGCTCTCAGCTGAGCCGTTCCACGATCATCGCCATCCCCTGGCCGCCGCCGACGCACATGGTCTCCAGGCCGATCGTCTTGTCGTGCCAGTCGAGGGCGTTGAGCAGCGTGCCCGTGATGCGCGCGCCGGTCATGCCGAACGGGTGGCCGACCGCGATGGCGCCGCCCATGACGTTGAGCTTGTCCAGCGGGATGTCCAGGTCGCGGTAGGAGGGGATGACCTGCGCCGCGAACGCCTCGTTGATCTCGACAAGGTCGACGTCGTCGATGGTCATGCCGGCGCGCTTGAGCGCCTGCTTCGTGGCCTCCACCGGGCCCAGCCCCATGATCTCGGGGGAGAGCGCGGTGACGCCGGTCGAGACGATGCGGGCCAGCGGCGTGATGCCGAGGTCGCGAGCGCGGGTCTCGCTCATCACGACCACGGCGGCCGCGCCGTCGTTGAGCGGGCAGCAGTTGCCGGCGGTGATCCGGCCGTCGGGGCGGAAGACCGGCTTCAGGCCGGCCACGCCCTCAAGCGTCACGCCGGGGCGCGGCCCGTCGTCGGTGCTGACAACATCGCCGGAGGGCACCGTCACCGGCGTGATCTCGCGGGCCCAGAAGCCGTCCGCGATGGCCTTCTCGGCGAGGTTCTGGCTGCGTACGCCGAACTCGTCCATGTCCTCGCGGCTCACGCCCTTGATTTGGGCGAGGTTTTCCGCGGTCTGGCCCATCGCCAGGTAGACGTCGGGCAGCTCGCCGCCGTCCCGCGGGTCCTGCCACACCGGCGCGCCGGCCTGGGTCCGCTCCGTCGAACGGGCGCGCGCCTTGTCGTAGCGCGGGTTTTCCCAGCCGCCGCCGACGAGGGCCTGCGCCTCGGGCGGGAGGCCGTCGGAGTTGCCCCGCGCGTAACGCGATACGCACTCCACGCCCGCCGAGACGAACACGTCGCCCTCGCCTGCCGCGATCGCGTGGAACGCCATCCGCGTGGTCTGCAGCGAAGACGCGCAGTACCGCGTCAGCGTGGCGCCGGGCAGCCGGTCGTAGCCGAGCAGGGTGGCCACGACGCGGGCCATGTTGAAGCCCTGCTCGCCGCCGGGCAGGCCGCAGCCGAGGTAGAGGTCGTCGATCTCGGCGGGGTCGAGCTGGGGCACCTTGTCGAGCGCGGCGCGCACGATCGTGGCTGCCAGGTCGTCGGGGCGGACCTCGCGCAGCGAGCCCTTGTGTGCCCGGCCGATGGGGGAGCGAGCGGTGGCGACGATGACGGCGTTCGGCATACCGCTACCGTACTCGCCGGTAACTTCAACGGGAAGCGGAACCCCGGCCTGCTCAGCGGGAGGTGGGGACGGCCGCGTGGATCACCGCCGGCAGCAGCGCGTGAGCCCACACCCGGTAGCCGTCCGCCGAGGGGTGGAAGCCGTCGTAGCAGAGCGTGCCCGCGTCCGCCCGGAACACCGCTCCGGTCTCGCCGGCCAGGTCGACCACCGTGCCGCCCGCCGCCCGCACCGCCTTGGCCTGCGCGCGACCCATGCGGCGGCCCAGCCACCCGGTCACCTGGCGCAGCGGCGGGGCGATCGCGCGGACCGCGCCGAGGTCGGGGCAGGTGCCGACGACCACCTCGACGCCCGCGTCACGAAGGCGCCGCACGGCCGCGCCCAGGTACGCGGCGGACTCGGTGGGGCGGCGCAGCGTGGTCGCGTCGTTGGCCCCGATCAGGATCACGGCCACGTCGGGACGGCCGCCGAGCAGCGCCCGCGCGACCTGGGTGGCCAGATCCGTGGAACGGGAACCGGACACACCGACCGAAGAGAGCTGCACGTGCCGCGGGGGCAGGGCCGGCGTGCCCTCGGCGAGCATCGTGGCGAGCTGGCCGCCCACGGTGTCGGCGAGCTGCTCCACGCCCACGCCCATCGAGGACGAGTCGCCCATCAGCACGAGGCGCAGGGGAGGTGCGGTGGGCGGGCCCATGGTGGTGCGCAGCGCGAGTCCCATCTCCGGCTGCGCGTACCGCCGGCTGCGGGCGATGACCGCCTCACCGGCCAGCAGTGCGGCGCCGCCGACCGTCCCGGCGACCAACGTGATCGCCGTCGCGCGGCCCAGCTGTCGCCCCGTGGGCATGCCGTCGTCCTCTCGTCCTGGGGTACCCCACCGGGGCCGCTCAGTCTCGCTCCTGGCCGCCGGTGACGAACCCCTCCAAGGGTACGGCGACATCGACCGGGGTCTCGGCCTCCTCCGCACGCGAGTGGCCAAACCACGCCGAGCGCCGCCGCAGCCGCGCCCACCGCCCCTCCGGCCCGCGGTCGCGGCCGGCGACCTGAGTAGGGCTGACCTCGGTGCCGGGCTGGCGGGCGGCCTCGTGCGCGGCCTGCGGCAACGACCGTACGCCCTCGTCCGGCGCGAGCACCAGACGTCGCTCCTCGGCCGCGCCCAGCGCCGCCAGCACCGTCGGCAGCAGCGCGGCGGCGGCCACCGCGTACCCGTCGGCGGACGGGTGGAAGTGGTCCCAGGAGAACAGCCGCGTCGGCTCGGCGGTGAAGCGGGGGCCGAGCAGGTTGCCGAGCGACACCGTCCAGCCACCCGCCTCGACCACGGCCATCGTCTGCGCGGCCGCGAGCTGGCGGCTCCAGTGGCGGGTCAGCCACCGCAGCGGCGGCTTGATCGGCCGGATCGTGCCCAGGTCGGGGCAGGTGCCGACGACCACCTCGGCGCCGGCGGCGCGCAGGTCGCGTACCGCGTTGACGAGGTGTCGCACGGCGGTGCTCGTGGTCACGCGGTGGGTGACGTCGTTGCCGCCGATCAGGATGATCACGACATCCGGCTTGACCTCCAGCGCGGCCTCGACCTGGGGGCCGAGCCCGGTGGACATCGCTCCGACCACCGCGAAGCGGTGCAGCCGCACGGGCCGGCGCAGGCGCCGGGAGACACCCGTGGCGAGCATCGCGCCGGGCGTCTCGCGCGGGCGGTGCACCCCGTAGCCCGCGGCGGAAGAGTCGCCCAGCACGGCCATCGTGATCGGCTTGCCGGGCAGCCGCGGACCGTACACACCGTCACCGCGCGGCGGCGGCGCCTCGGCCTGTGGGATCACCCGCCGGGCCGCCTTGGCCTGGCCGAAGATCACCCCCACGCTCACGAACGCCGCGGCGCCGGCCATTCCCGCACCGACCGCCGTCGCCTTCGCCACCTGCCGCGCGAGCAGCCATGGATCGCTCCGCCTCGGACTCATCAGCGCCCCCCGCCGCCTTACCCCCTGAGGCTTACGAGGTTATCGCGGCCCGGCGACACGCTTGGGGTTTGTCACGGCCGGGCACTATGGGCGAATGGGTAGGACCTTGAACCGCACGGCGGCGTTCACCGCGCTCGGCCGGGCGCTGACCGCAGGGGCGCGGGGCGGGCCGTCGCTGGGCGCCCGCCTGGCCGCCCTGCCGCGCATGATGTGGGCAACGTTTACGGGCCGTTACGACGGCGGGATGCGGCTGGCGATGATGGCGGCCGCCACGGCGTACGTGGCCTCCCCGATCGACCTCGTGCCCGAGGCGTTTCTGCTCGTCGTCGGCCTCATCGACGACGCCGTGGTGATCGCCTGGCTGGCCGGCGCGATCCTGGCCGAGACCGAGCGCTTCATCGAGTGGGATGCCAGGCAACGGAGCGTCATCCCGGGGCACGTAGTCTGACCAGGTGCGCTACTACGACAACGTCGTCGAGTTGATTGGCAACACCCCGCTGGTCAGGCTGCGGAGCGTCGCCGCCGGCATCGAGGCGATGGTCCTTGCCAAGGTTGAGTACGTAAATCCCGGCGGCTCCGTCAAGGACCGCATCGCGGTGAAGATGGTCGACGAGGCCGAGAAGGCGGGCCTGCTCAAGGCGGGCGGCACGATCGTCGAGCCGACCAGCGGCAACACCGGCGTGGGCCTCGCACTGGTCGCGCAGCTGCGCGGGTACCGGTGCGTGTTCGTCTGCCCGGACAAGGTGAGCCAGGACAAGCAGGACGTGCTCCGGGCGTACGGCGCGGAGGTCGTCGTCTGCCCCACCGCCGTCGCCCCCGAGGACCCCCGGTCGTACTACAACGTGTCCGACCGGCTGGCGCGGGAGATCCCCGGCGCGTGGAAGCCGAACCAGTACGCCAACGGTGCCAACCCCCGCTCGCACTACGAGACCACCGGTCCCGAGCTGTGGGAGCAGACGGAGGGGCGGATCACGCACTTCGTCGCGGGCGTGGGCACCGGCGGCACGATCTCGGGCGCGGGCCGGTACCTCAAGGAGGTCTCCGGCGGAGCGGTGCGGGTCATCGGCGCCGACCCGGAGGGCTCGGTGTACTCGGGCGGCACCGGCCGGCCGTACCTTGTCGAGGGGGTCGGCGAAGACTTCTGGCCGGAGACCTACGACCGCACGATCTGCGACGAGATCGTCGAGGTGTCGGACAAGGCGTCGTTCGACCTCACCCGGCGGCTGGCCCGCGAGGAAGGGCTGCTGGTCGGCGGCTCGTGCGGGATGGCGGCCCAGGCGGCGCTCGAGGTGGCCAGGCGCGCCAAGCCGGACGACGTGGTGGTCGTGCTCCTGCCCGACGGCGGCCGCGGCTACCTCTCCAAGATCTTCAACGACGACTGGATGGCCCGCTACGGCTTCCTCGACACCCCCAGCGAAGAGCCCACCGTGCTGAGCGCGCTGACCGGCAAGCCGGGCGGGATGCCGTCGCTGGTGCACGTTCACCCGACGGAGACGGTCCGCGACGCGATCGACTACATGCGCGAGTACGGCGTCTCCCAGCTGCCCGTCCTCAAGGCCGAGCCGCCCGTGGTGACCGGCGAGGTGGCCGGCTCGATCGCGGAAAAGGACCTGCTCGACGCGCTCTTCACCGGCCAGGCCCACCTGCACGACACGATCGAGCGGCACATGGGCCCGGCTCTGCCGATGGTCGGCGGCGGGCAGCCGGTGAGCGAGGCCGTACGCCTGCTGGAGAAGTCCGACGCGGCGCTCGTGCTCGTGGACGGCAAGCCGCAGGGCGTGCTGACCCGCCAGGATCTGCTCGCCCACCTGGGCGCCAAGCCGTAGCCCTTCTGTTGCCCACTGCCTCGCGCGCGAGGCAGTGGGCCCTGTTTGAAGTCCAGACGGCTACGAGCCTGCCGACTCGCCGGGATGTCCGCGCGGGCCTCGGCCCGCCGGTCGTCGTCCGGCCCGGTGCAGCCCGGTTCGACCGTGGTCGCCGTTTCAGAGGATCCAATTCGAAACTGATCCGGGCTACCGCGATGTCCGTCGTGGTCCGGACCGTTGCTCCCGCGGCCTCACCCTCCGCGGTCGCCCACCTCACCCCAGGGGCCTGCTCGGGCAGATCTTGGCAAGTTAGCGTCGAAAATAACGCGCTTACTCACCAAGATTGCGACGCTCACACCGCCTGCACCTGATCGACAGTCACAGAACGCGACGACAGCGACGAACTGCGGGCGGACTCGCGCACTCCCGCCTCGAAGGAGGTCGCGTCCCGGCGGGTGGTGTAGGAGTGGACCTTGTCCGGCGTTCCGTCGGTATGAAGATGGGTCATCGCGTGAGTCTGTGTGAACGACCAAGAACACGCAGAGAACGCAGTTGCACGCGATGACTCTGGATCAATCCGCCCTGCTGCACGTGTTGAACCAACCGCGGGCTGCCGAGGTCGGCGACCGGGTCCGACACGCGGCCGAGACGATCTATCAAGCCCTGATCGAGGCCGAGCTCACTGCGGTGATCGGCGCCGAACCCCACCAACGCACCAAGGCCCGGACGGCGCAGCGCAACGGCCACCGGCCCCGGACCCTGACCGCCACCGCCGGCGATCTGGAGCTGCGCATCCCGAACGCCGCCGCGGTGTAGACCGTTGTTCATCCCTCCGAGCGGCCGACTCCCGGAAGTCCGCCACCTCGACCCCAAAAAATCTCTAGCGGCCCAGCTCCGCCGGGATCGTCACCACGTCCACCAGGGCGCCCTTGCGTAGGACCGTGACCGGGAGGCGGGTGCCGATCGCCGGGCCGAGCATGAGTCGCTGGAGGGCCTGGACGGTGGAGACCGGCCGGCCTCCCGCGGACAGGATCACGTCGCCGAGGTAGATGCCCGCCACCCCCGCCGGGCTGCCCGGCACCACCTCCACCACGCGCAGGCCCATCTTCTGGTTGAGGCGCTCGGCGAGCGCGGGTGGGAGCGGCAGCGGCACCCCGGCCACGCCCAGCCAGGCCCGCCGCACGCGTCGGTTGGAGACGAGCTCGCCGACGATCTGGCGGGTGGTCGAGTTGATCGGCACGGCGAGACCCAGGCCGTAGCCGGCCACCGCCGTGTTGACGCCCACCACCCGGCCGGCCGAGTCGGCTAGCGCGCCGCCGGAGTTGCCGGGGTTGAGCGCGGCGTCGGTCTGGATCACGTCGTCGATCAGCCTTACGGCCCGGCCGTCGCGCGCCGGGATCGACCGGCGCAGGCCCGACACCACGCCCGCGGTGACCGAGCCGGCCAGGCCCATCGGGTTGCCCACCGCCACGACGAGCTGGCCGATGCGCAGCCCGTCGGCGTCGCCGAGCTCGGCCGGCGGGGCGCCGGTCGCCTGCGCCCGGAGGACGGCGAGATCGGAAAGGGGGTCGGCGCCGACCACGTCGAACCGCGTCTCCAACCCGTCGCCGAAGGTGGCGGTGCCGCCGGTCGCGCCGGTTACTACGTGTGCGCTTGTGAGGAGAAAACCATCGTCGGTGAAGGTGACCGCCGATCCGGCGCCACCACCGCGTGCGGTGCGTACCGAAAGGGCGGCCACGCTCGGCAGCACTCGCTCGGCCACACCGGTGACGACCTGCGAGTACGCGTCAAGCGCCGCCCGCTCGGCTTCGCTGTCGGTGCTCATGAGCTTGGCAACGCCGCCCACTGGCAATGCCATGCCCGAGCGGCATCCGCTCACAGCGAACGCCCCCAAAAGTGGCATTCTTGCCGTGTCGCACAGCCTGTCCGATCAGGACCCTCGCGGACCACGTTGACTAAGCGTGGCTCCCGAAAGGGGGGACGGACGGAATGGTCAGCACTGACCACACGGAGCCGACCGACGTGGTGGATCGCCTGCTCTGGCGGGACGCACAAACCATGCTCGGCCGGCACGCACAACCCGACCATGACGGCAAGTGCGTCTGGTGCGGCTCGAAGTGGCCGTGCCCACCCAGGCGACTCGCCCAACGCGCCGAGGCGGCATCCCGCCGGCCCTGGCGCGAGGCGTGGACGGCACGGCACGACCTGAACGGGTTGCGCGCACTGCCAAGCTGGCGCGACGACCTGGGCGTACCGGGCCGCTGGGGTCCCACCAACCGCGGCTCCTTCGACTGAACAACCTAAGACGTGAACACCCGCGGTCGACGCCGACGGTGCCCCGCCAGCACCCCGGCGCCCCGCAAAGGCCCACCCAAGCTTGGAGACCGGCAAGCCTCCGTCGGTCCGGCGCCTCCGGCCAGGCGTTTCCCCCGGTTTGGGTTGGGTACGGCGGGCGAGGGTACGTGATCACCGGTTCCCCCGCATACATCGGTCACGTACTCTCGCCCGGCCGATTTCCGGGCATTTGAGATGGCAAGCTCTGTGGGCATGCTGATCAGACATCGCGGCGCCCAGCCCACCGTCGACCCCAGCGCCTACGTCGCGCCGAACGCGACCCTCGTGGGCGACGTCCGCGTCGGACCGCGGGCCCGCATCATGTACGGCGCCACGCTCGACGCCGAAGGCGCACACATCGAGATCGGCGAGGCGTGCGTGATCGCCGAAAACGCGGTGCTCCGCGCCACCGCCGTCGCCGACCCGCCCCATCCGGTGATCCTCGGCGACCACGTCTTCGTCTCACCCCACGCGACGCTGCTGGGCTGCGAGGTCGGCCGCTGCGCGTACCTGGCCACCGGCATCACCGTCCTCCAGGGCGCTCGCCTCGAGCCCGGCGCGGTGGTCGCGGTCGGCGCGCTCGTCCACGCCCGGACGGTCCTGCCCGCCGAGTACTTCGTGCCGCCGATGTCGGTCGCCGTGGGCGATCCCGTCCGGGTGATCGGCTCCGACCGCCCGGACGAGCTGACCGCCGCGGTGCGCGACGTCAACTTCGCCGCCGCCGCGTTCGGCGTGCAGGCCGAGTGGAGCGACCGCATCGCCCGCTACGAGCGGATCACCGAGGTCCGGGTCGCCGAGTTCGGCGCGCACGCTGACGACGAGGTGCTCTGAGGGAATTCTTCGCCCACGTCCGCCTCACCTGCGGACCGCATACGCAGGCCCCGGGGGAACGTGGAGCGCAGCGGAGCGTTTTCTTTGGGTGCTTTCCCGCGGGCACCGTTGCGGTCGGCGGCGAGCTTGGCGCTCGCCGAGATCCCCGACCTCCGCTGCCGGGCCCGCGGGACAAGCCCTAGAGGGGCCTCGCGTAGCGCACCTGGTGCACCAGCGCCGGGCCGATGAAGTCGTCGCGGCGCACGCCGTCGGGCGCCCAGCCGCCGCGCTCGTAGAAGCCGCGCGCGTGAGCGTTGTCCGCCAGTACCCACAGCACGGCGCGGCGCCACCCGCCCGCGGCGAGCTTTTCCAGCGCGTCGGCCATCAGCGCCCCGCCCACCCCGCGACCCTGCACGTCCGGCGAGACGTGGATCGCGTGCAGGATGCCGGTGTCCGGCTCCTCGTCCGGCCCCAGGTAGGTGAAGCCGACGACCTCGCCCTCCTCGGTGGCGACGGTCAGCTGGTGGTTGTCCCGCTCGTACCGCCAGCGCTCGACCCAGTAGTCCGCCATGCTCGACGCGGGCACGGCCTCGAGCGCCTCGGCGGGGAGAAAGCCGGAATACGCGGCCGCGCGCGACCGGTAGTGCAAGGTCCCGACGGCGGTCAGGTCCCGCTCACCCGCGGATCGGATCGTGAACGCCATTGTTCCGAGGCTATCTGGCGCCGCGGCGGCACCGGCACTCTCATCAGGTCTTCGGCTATCACCATGTCGCCGTCGAAGTGTTCGCGAGCCTCGGCCTCGAACCGCGCCGGATCGTCGTAGCGCTGTGAGAAGTGGGTGAGCACGAGGCGCCGTACCCCCGACTCGGTGGCGACCCGCGCGGCCTGGGCCGCGGTCAGGTGGCCGACCTGCGCGGCCATCGCGGCGTCCTCGGTCAGGAAAGTGGCCTCGATGACGAGCATGTCGACACCCTGAGCCAGCGCGAACACGTTGTCGCACAGCCCGGTGTCCATGACGAACGCAAACTTCTGCCCCGGCCGAGGCGCGCTCACCTCGTCGAGCGTGACGCGCCGCCCGTGGACGTCGAGGCCGCCCTGGCGTATCAGCTCCCCGACGGCCGGGCCGGCGATGCCGAACGCCGCCAGCCGCTCCGGCAGCATGCGGCGCCCGTCGGGCTCGGTGAGCCGGTACCCGTAGGTCTCGACCGAGTGGTGAAGCCGGCGGGCTTCGAGCCCCGCGGCGATCGGCCCGTCGCCGGTGACCGGCGCCTCGCGGATGTCGGCGTGGTCGTAGAAGCTTGTCGCGTGCCGCAGCCGGGCGAAGAAGTGCGCGCCGCCCGCCGGAAAGTGTGCGGTCACCGGGTGCGGCACCCGGTCGAGTGAGATGCGCTGGATCACACCCGGCAGCCCGAGGCTGTGGTCGCCGTGGAAGTGGGTCACGCAGATACGCGTGAGGTCCGAGACAGCGACGCCGGCCCGGAGCATCTGGCGCTGGGTGCCCTCGCCCGGGTCGAAGAGGATGCCCTCGCTGTCCCAGCGCAGCAGGTACCCGTTGTGGTTGCGGTGGCGGGTGGGCACCTGGCTGGCGGTGCCGAGGACGACAAGCTCGCGCACTCGCCCTCCTCCGCCTCGCCCCGGCCTGCCCCGGATATAAAGCGACCCCCGGGGCTTCCATGCGCTCGCGCACGGGCCGGCTGGACTGGGCCGGCACCCCGGGGGTCGGGTGGCTGACTTGAATTCGCCGCACCGCTGCCACACGGTCTCGACGACGTGCTGTGTCAAGGACAGCGGCTAGCGGACAGCCACCTCACGAGTCCTATTGCTACACAAAGCTGGACCACCTCCCTTCCCGTGTACCGCAACGCTATCCACCCCGCCGGTAGATCGGCAACGCCTATTTCGCCACACGGTCACGGCGGGCTGGAAGCGCCCGGCCAGGGCTCAGGACTCGACCTTGCCCACACCGATCGGGCACGTCATCCCGTTGGGCCCGTGGTTGCAGTACCCGTTCGGGTTCTTGGTGTCTGACAGATACTGCTGGTGATAGTCCTCGGCATAAAAGTACGAACCAAGCGGAGCGATCTCGGTCGTGATGTCGTCACGGCCGCTGCGCTTCACCACCGGGGCGAAGGCCTCCTTCGACGCCTCGGCCACCACGCGCTGCTCGTCCGTCGTCGTGTAGATGGTCGAGCGGTACTGGGTGCCGACGTCGTTGCCCTGCCGCATGCCCTGGGTGGGGTCGTGGTTCTCCCAGAAGACCTTCAGCAGCTGCTCGTACCCGATCTTGCTCGGGTCGTACACGACCTGGACCACCTCGGCGTGGCCGGTCATGCCGGAGCAGACCTCCTCGTACGTCGGGTTTGGGGTGGAGCCACCCGCGTAGCCGACCGAGGTCGAGATCACACCCGGCAGGCGCCAGAACAAGCGCTCGGCGCCCCAGAAACAGCCCATCCCGAAGACCGCGACCTCCGCGCCGGCCGGCCATGGGCCGCGCAGGGGGGTGCCGAGCACGGTGTGGCGGTCGGCAACCGGCATCTCGATCGAGCGACCGGGCAGGGCCTGGTCGGGAGTGGGGACTTCAAGCTTCATGCGCCGCAGAAACACTGCACGCTCCTTTCTCCGCTGTCTGCAACACCGGCGGGGGTCAACCCTTACCGGGGGTCAGGACAGGGCGGCGGAGATCTTCCCCGCGTACTCGCGGGCCTCGTCATCTGACGTGTACCTGGTGCGCGGCCAGAAGAAACCTCGTAGGCCGTCGCCCTTGGTCCGCGGCACCACGTGAACGTGCAGGTGGGCCACCGACTGCGACACCTTGTTGTTCATCGCCACGAACGTGCCGCCGGCGCCCAAACCCTCCTCGACCGCCACGGACATCCGCTGCACCAGGCCGAAGAAGGGGGCGAGCTGATCGGCGGGGAGATCGGCGAGCACCACCGAGTGGTCGCGCGGCACCACGAGCGTGTGCCCCTTGAAGACTGGCCTGGTGTCGAGGAACGCGAAACCCGCCGGCTCGTCCGCCACCACGAAACCCGGCACCGAACCCGAGACGATGCCACAGAACAAGCAGTCAGCCACCCCGGAAGAGTAGGCCAGTAGCCTGGTGACCGTGACGAGGCGAGTGGTGATCGCGGTGCTGGGTCCGGTGGCCTGGAGCCCGCCCGGTGTCGACCTGGCGACGTGGCGCGCCGCGCTCGCCGAAGACGTCGTCGACCTGCTGGCCACGCTCAATGAGGTCGAGCCGGCCATCGCCGCGCTGGCCGAGGACCGCACGCTGGCCGAATCGGTGGCATGGCCTTCCATGCCGGTGTACGAGGTACCGGATCTCACCGCCGGCGCGGTCTTCGCGGCGGCGGCCAAGGATGGGCACGAGCAGGCGGCCGCGCTGGCCGCCGACGCGCCGGACCTGCCCGGACTGCTGGTGGGCAAGCTGCTGCGACCGCTCACTACCCGCCCACTCGCGGTCGCGCCCGCCGACCCGGGGCCGGGGCTGCTGGGCGTGGCGTCGCGCCTTCCGTCGCCGGACTGGCTGCCCGCCTTCGACCTGGACGGCGGGTCGATCACCACGGTGCGGTCGGCCGCGCCCAGCCTGCCGGACGTGGGGTCGAGCCCCGGGTGGCGGCGCCTTCGCGGCCCCGCCGACCTGGCCACACTCGACCCCGCCGTCGAAGGCTGGGAGACGACGCGGGCGCTGCTGTCCGCGTAACGAGGGCTACAGACCCAGGTCGCCGAGATCGCCGAGGTCCAGCTGGGACCTTGCGAACGTCTGCGGGTCGGCGAAGTCTTCCTCCGACGGCAGCAGGTCCGGGTGGCCCCAGAGTGCGTCACGACCAGCCGTCCCGCGGTGCTCGGTCAGAGCCGCCCACAGCGCGGCCGCCTCGCGGAGGCGCCGCGGGCGCAGCTCCAGGCCGACCAGCGCGGCGAACGTCTGCTCCGCCGGCCCACCCGCCGCGCGCCGGCGGCGGAACGCCTCGCCGAGGCGGATGACATTGGGGAGGCGGTCGCCGGCGGCCTGGTCGACGACGTGGCACACCCAGCCCTCGACCAGCGCGAGCGCGGTCTCCAGCCGGGCCAGCGCCGCCTTCTGCGCCGGGCTGTCCTCGGGAGTGAAGATGCCCTCTAGCGCGACCGCCTGCATCGACTCCGGGTTGGTGGGGTCGATGCGGCCCATCGCCTCTTCGATGGCCTCGCGGTTGACGGTGATGCCCGCCGCGTACGTCTCGACGGCGCTCAGCACGTGTCCCCGAAGCCACGGGACGTGCTGGAAGAGGCGCTGGTGAGCGGCCTCGCGCAGCGCCACGTAGAGGCGGACCTCGTCGAGTGGCAGCTCGAGACCCTCCCCGTACACCTTGATGTTGGCGGGGACGAGCGCGGCCGTGCCGGCCGGTCCGAGCGGAAGTCCGATGTCGCCGGCGGAAAGCACCTCGCCGGCGAGTGAGCCGAGCGCCTGCCCCAGCTGGCCCCCGAAGAGCGCGCCACCGAGCGTGGTGACCATCGACTGCATCGGGCCGAGCTGGGCGCGGGCCTCCGGCGGCACGAGGTCGCCCATCGCGGCGACCATGCGGCCGGCGACGGGGTCGCACAGCTTGCGCCACACGTCGAGCGTGTTGTAGATCCACTCGTTGCGGTTCCACGCGACCGAGTTGCGGATGCCCGAGGGGAGCGCCGCGGCCGGCTCGAGCCACAGGTCGGCCAGGCGGAGTGCCTCCTCGACCTCGTTGCGCTCGTATATGTTGACCGCCGGGTCAGTCGCGCCGAGGTGACTCACCGCAACCTGGCGGGCAAGATCCCAGTTGACCGGGCCGCTGCCCGGCGACGCGAGCAGCTGCTGCAGCTGAGCCATGAACTGCTGCATCTGCTGCGGATCGTTGGGGTCGGGCGGCTGGGCACCCGGGAGAGCGAAGCCGAACGGGATATCAGGCACGTGACCAACGGTACGCCCGGCCCTGGGCTCACGCCGTGCCCGCGCTGTCAGCTCAGGGTGAAACCGGGGTAGGTACGCTTCGCGCATGAGACGTCGCGGTGTCACTGTCCTCCTCGGCGCGTTGATCACGGCGTTGCTGAGTGTGGGAGTGCTGGCCGCCCCGATCCCCTACGTGGTGCTCGGCCCCGGCCCCACCGTCGACACGCTGGGTAAAGAGGACGGCAAAGAGGTCATCCAGGTAAACGGCACCCAGACCTCCACGTCCGCCGGGCAGCTGCGGCTGACCACGGTGGGCGTGCAGCCGGACGTGAAGCTGCTCTCCGCCATCGCGGGGTGGTTCAGCGACGAGGAGGCGGTGGTCCCGCGGGAGCTGATCTACCCGCCGGACCAGACCGAGCAGCAGGTCGAGGAGCGCAACGCCGAGGACTTCAAGGCCTCGCAGAGCAGCGCGGAGACCGCCGCGCTGCGCGAGCTGGGATATCCGGTACAGGTCACGATCAAGAACGTCACCGCGGGCGGCCCTTCGGACGGCATCCTCAAGGCCGGCGACGTTGTCACAAAGGTCGACGGCCAGCCGGTGACCAGCGCGCCAAAGCTCACCGAGCTCGTGCGCTCCAAGCCGGCCGGGACGGCGCTGACGATCGAGTACACGCGCGGCGGCAAGCCGGCCACCACCAAGATCACGACGCGGGCGGCCGAGGACGAGCCGCCGCGCATCGGGGTGGAGATCGAGCCGAAGCAGCCACACCCGTTCGAGCTCAAGATCGACCTGGCTGAGATCGGCGGGCCGAGCGCGGGCCTGATGTTCGCGCTGGGCATCATCGACAAGATTGAGCCCGAAGACCTCACCGGCGGCAAGATCATCGCGGGTACCGGCACCATCGACGACGAGGGCAACGTGGGCCCGATCGGCGGCATCGCCCAGAAGCTCGTGGGTGCCAAGGAGGCCGGTGCCGTGTACTTCCTGACCCCGATCGACAACTGCACGGAGGCCAAGGCCAACGCCCGCCCCGGGCTCCCGTTGATCAAGGTGTCCACGCTTGACGAGGCGCTCGCGGCCCTGGAAACGCTGCGTGCCGGCGGTCAGCCACCCCTCTGCTGACCTAGGGGACTGACCTTCAGGAACACCCCGTACTGTAGGTGCCTGATCGGAGCGGATCAGACATCAAACGTGCGGAGCATACCGTGGTCATGCGTAGCAGTCCTCTGCCGAGAATGAGCCGGAGGGGCCGCGTCACTGTTGGCGTCCTCATCGGGGTTTTTCTGCTCTTCACATTGATGGGCTGGGCCGTCGAGGTCTGGACCGACTGGCTGTGGTTCGACGAGGTCGACTACACGCAGGTGTACACCGGCGTGTTGACCACCCGGATCCTGCTCTTCTTCGCCATAGGCCTGGCCATGGCGGTGGTGGTCGGCGGCAACCTCTACCTGGCGTACAGGCTGCGCCCGCTGCTGCGCCCCCACTCGGCGGAGCAGGCGACGCTCGAGCGGTACCGGATGGTGCTCAGCCCTCGCATCGGCACCTGGATCGCGGTGCTCTCCGTGATCATCGGCCTCTTCGCCGGCCTCTCCGGGCAGAGCCGGTGGCGCGACTGGCTGCTCTTCCGCAACTCGATGCCGTTCGAGGCGAAAGACCCCGAGTTCGGGATCAACGTCGGCTTCTACGTCTTCGAGTACCCGTTCTGGCGCTACCTGCTCGGCGTCGGCTTCACCGCGGTCGTGCTCTCGGTGCTCGGCGCGCTGGCCGTCCACTACATCTTCGGCGGCGTGCGGCTGCAGGGCATCGGCGACCGCATGACGACCGCCGCGCGGGCCCACCTGACCTCGCTGGTGGCGGCGTTCGTGCTGCTCAAGGCCATCGCGTACGTTCTGGACCGGCGCGCCCTCCTGCTCGAGCAGGACCCGCCCAACCTTTACGGCGCGGGCTACGCCGACATCAACGCGCTGCTGCCGGCCAAGGAGATCCTGGCCTACATCTCGGTGGTGGTCGCGATCGCGATCATCGTGTTCTCCAACGCGGTCATGCGCAACCTCGTGTGGCCCGGCGTCTCCCTCGCGCTCCTGGCCATCTCGGCGGTCGCGATCGGCGGCATCTACCCGTGGGCCGTGCAGACCTTCGAGGTCAACCCGAGCGTGCGGGACAAGGAGCGGGAGTACATAGAGCGGAGCATCAACGCCACGAGACAAGCGTTCGGTCTGAAAGACACCGACATGAACGCGTACACGGCCACAAACCTCACGCCACCGGCGTCACTGGCCACCGACACCTCCGTGGTGCCCAACATCCGCCTGCTCGACCCTGAGCTCGTCTCCCAGTCGTACACGCAGCTGCAGCAGGTGCGTGGCTTCTACGACTTCGGGCAGAAGCTCGACATCGACCGGTACACGATCAACAACAAGACCCAGGACTACGTGGTCGGCGTCCGCGAGATCAATTACAGCCGCCTGACCGCGCAGCAGGGGAACTGGCTCAACCGCCACACCGTGTACACCCATGGTTTCGGCCTGGTCGGCGCACCGGCCAACCAGGTGGTCTGCGGCGGACAGCCCTACTTCGTCTCCGGCTTCCTCGGCAATGACAACACTCCCGACCAGTGCGCCTCGCAGACCGAGCAGATCGAGGTCGAGCAGCCGCGCATCTACTACGGCGAGCGGGTGGGCGGCGGCCAGCAGGGCGCCGACTACGCGATCGTGGGACAGACCGACCCCGAGCGGAACGTCGAGTACGACCGCCCCACCGGCGCCAGCGGCGACCAGGGCATCAACTACACGTACACGGGCGAGGGCGGCGTCGAGATCGGCTCGTTCATGCGGCGGCTGCTCTACGGCATCAAGGAGCGGGAGTCCAACTTCCTGCTCTCCGACGCCGTCAACGACAACAGCAAGCTGCTGTACGTCCGCAACCCGCGCGACCGCGTCGAGAAGGTGGCCCCGTTCCTGACGATGGACGGCGACCCCTACCCGGCCATGGTCGACGGCCGCATCCAGTGGATCCTCGACGGCTACACGACCGCCGGCACGTACCCCTACGCCCAGCGGATCAACCTCCAGACGGAGACCGCCGACGAGCTGACGAACGTGGGCACCTTCCAGCTCGCCCGCGAAAACGTCAACTACATCCGCAACTCCGTCAAGGCCACTGTGGACGCGTACGACGGCACGGTGCGGCTCTACGAGTTCGACGACACCGACCCCGTGCTCAAGGCGTGGAACAAGGCCTTCGGCGGCGACCTCGTCACACCGAAGGCGGAGATCCCCCGGACCTGGCCGCGCACTTCCGCTACCCGGCCGACCTCTTCAAGGTGCAGCGCAACCTGCTGGCCCGCTTCCACGTGACCGACCCGGGCGAGTTCTTCAACGGCTCGGACTTCTGGGAGGTGCCGAACACGCCGGACGCGCCCGACACGGGCGTGAAGCAGCCGCCGTACTACCTGCTCACCCAGTTCCCCGAGCAGAACGAGCCGCGGTTCCAGATAACCTCGGCCGTAACGCCACTGGGCCGGCAGAACCTGGCCGCGCTCATCTCCGGCTCCTATGTGGACGGCAAGCCACAGCTGCAGGTCTGGGAGCTGCCTGACCAAACCGCTGTCCAGGGCCCGGTGCAGGTCCATCAACGGATGACCAACACCAACGCCCAGATCAGACAGGACCTCAACCTGCTCTCGTCCAACCAGGCCCAAGTCCTGTACGGCAACCTGCTGTCCCTGCCCTTCGGCGGCGGCATGCTCTACGTCGAGCCGGTGTACGTAAAGAGCAACCAGGAAAACGCGTATCCGGTGCTGCAGAAGGTCCTGATGTCGTACGGCGACGGCGGCTCGTACGTCGTGCTGGCCAACACCCTCCAAGAGGGCATCAAGGAGCTGGTCGACCAGGGCAAACAGGGGGCGGCGCCACCACCGCCCGAGGGTGAAAACCCGCCCCAGCAGCCACCCGCCGGCTCCGGCCAGCAGCTGACACCCGAGCTCGCCGCCGCGGCGGACAAGGTCGAGGCCGCCTGGGCCGAGGTCAAGGCCGCGCGCGCCGCGGGCGACTTCGAGCGCGAGGGCAAGGCGCTGAAGGCGTTCGACGACGCGATGGCGGAGTTCCAGTCCGCCCTGGACGCCGCCAACCGCCCGTCCGGCAACACCGCCACCCCAACCCCGTCCGCCACGGCGACACCGCCGCCCGCATCCCCATCACCCACCCCAGGGGGCGGCTGAGCTGCGAATACCCCGCGTGCGGCACGCCACGCCCGCCCCGTTTTGCAGGTACGAGGAGGGGTGCGCTAGTGTTGGTGAGCCGACGCGGGGTGGAGCAGCTCGGTAGCTCGCTGGGCTCATAACCCAGAGGTCGCAGGTTCAAATCCTGTCCCCGCTACTAGCAGAGATGCCCTTCTGGAGATTCTCCGGGAGGGCGTTTTTGTATCCACTCGCTAACGGCCCCGCTATTGGTCGTCCTCTTCCCCGAGGATTCAGGTCCGTGATGGTGTGTGCTGCGTCACGGTCAATGCCGGGCACGGCATGAGAGCAGACGCTGAGGGCGAAGCCGGCGGCGAGGGTGATGACCGGACGCGCGGCGCTCAGGCGCGTTGACGCTTTTCGCTCCTGGCGCTTGGGTCGAGGCGGGCCGTCAGTTGAGCTGCTCGGCCAGGGCAACGACGATGCCCTCCGGGCCGCGGACGTTGCAGAGCCGGTAGCTGTTCTCGTACTGGACCAGCTCACCGACGAGTTCGGCGCCGTGGGTGCGCAGGCGGGCGACTACGTCCTCGATGTCCTCGACCGCGAACATGATGCGCCGCATGCCCAGCGTGTTCGCCGGTGCGTCCTTTGGCTCGCCGCTGATCGCCGCCGGCGTGTGGAACTTCGTCAGCTCGACCCGGCTGTGGCCGTCCGGGGTCCGCACCATGGCGATGTCCGCTCGGACGCCGTCGAGCCCGACGACCTTGTCCACCGATTCACCCTCGACTGTTGTCTGGCCCTCCAACTCCATACCGAGTTCGACGAAGAACGCGATCGTGGCCGCAAGGTCGTCGACCACGATGAGGACGTTGTCCATTCGCTTGAGCATGGTGGTTCTCCTTCTCTCAGTTGTAGTAGCGGCGGGCGCTGGACCCGATCCGGGTGATGTCGGTGCCGTAGATGTGCAGGCTGATGGCGGTGCGGGCGCCGGTGTTGCGGATCCGGTGGATGTCGCCCGGCGGGCGAAGCCACTGACTTCGCCCACGGGGTTTTCGCGGGTGCCGGTGAGGTTGAGCTGGTCGTCATAGAGATCTTCATGCTCGACGCCCTGCAGGACGCCCACGACGCACCAGGTGATGTGGTCGTGAATCCTTGTGGTCTGACCGGGTCGCCAGACCAGGCCGAGGATGGAGAACGTGCCGTCCGGCTCGGCGTGCAGGACGTGACCAGCCGGTCGGTCGGGTTGCCCGCGCCGCTGGGCGGGGGTCAGGACGTCGGGGCCGGGCAGGTGTGCGCGGAGCTGATCGGCGACGAGTTCCGCGGTCCGGGCCCAGTCGGCCCGCATGCCGATCACCTGGCGCACCGCGGCGATGAGATCGTCGGTAGGGCCGGCGATGAAGCCGCCCGGAGGCGTCTGCTGGAGAAGCGTGCCCGCCATGTCGTCCTCCTCGGTCGGAAGCGGAGCCGTCCCGTTCAGCCTCTACCGAGCAAGACTCATTCGTCCAATGACAACTTCTGCGGCTACCCATAACTAACATGGATGAATGCTGGATATCGTGCGGCTACGCATCCTCGCGGCTGTCGCCGCGCACGGCTCGGTCACCAAGGCCGCCAAGCATCTGAAGTACTCGCAGCCGGCGGTCAGCCACCATCTGGCCCGGCTGGAGGCCGAGACCGGCGCCCGCCTCGTGCAGCGCATCGGGCGGGGCATCCGGCTCACGCCGGAGGGTGAGCACCTGGCGCGCCGTGCCGCGGAGATCGTCGGCCGGGTCGACACCGCTGCCGCGGAGCTGTCCGCGATGGTGGGACTGCGCACCGGCCGGGTCCGCGTGGCCGGCTTCCAGTCGGCGCTCGCCGCCCTTGTGCCGCACGCCGCCGCCCGCCTGCGCCGCGACCACCCCGGCATCGAGCTGCACCTGGCCGACGCCCACCCGCAGGTGGCGTTGAACCTGCTGCGCGACGGGCAGATCGACGCCGCCATCATCTTCCGCTACGACGACACCACACCGGACGACATCCGCGTCACGCACCTGTTCGACGACCCGATGCACCTGCTCAGCCTCGAGCCGGGCCAGACGCTGCTGGACCATCGCGACTCGGCGTGGATCGCCGGCTGCGAAAACTGCCGCCGCGAGTTCGTCGACGCGTGCGGGCAGGCGGGCTTCATCCCGCAGATCGTTTACACCAGCGACGACGTGATCGTCGAGCAGGCCCTCGTCGCCGCCGGCATGGGCGTTACCACCATCCCCGGCCTCGCATTACGCACGCACCGGGCACCCGGCATCGAAGCCACCCCACTGCCCGACTTTCGCCGGCGGGTCTACCTGGCCACCTACGGCGACCCGCCGGATCCGCCCGCCACCGCGGCCTTCATCGAGGCGCTGCACCACACCGTCCAGCAGACCCGCCCCGGCGAGCCAGTACGACCCGACCAGGCGCCCAGCTGACGGTCAGCCACGTGTCAGGTCGCGCGGCCGTACAGCCGGGCGACGTCGGGGGAGTCGAGCCAGCCGCTGTAGGTCGGCTTCTGCGGCCAGCCCTCCGGGGAGTCCTGCCACTCCTCCTGCCGCCCGTACGGCAACACATCGACCAGGGGAAACGTGTAAGTGATCTGTTCGACTCCGCGTCCGGACGTGTGCCAGGTGCGGTAGACCGTCTCGCCGTCGCGCAGGAAGACGTTCAGCGCGAAGCCGCCGCCGGGTGGTGCGTCGACGTCCGCACCGAACGGGCTGTCGGCCGTGGAGTACCACGTCATCGTGTTGCCGACGCGCTCGGCGTAGGCGAGGGCCGCGTCGATCGGGCCCTGGGTGACGATCACGAACCGGGCGTCGTAGTTGTCGAGGAAGCCGAGGCGGGTGAACGACGAGGTGAGGCTGGTGCAGCCGCCACACTGCCACTCGGCGTCGGGGTCCCACATGTGGTTGTAGACGATCAACTGCGACTTGCCGGCGAAGATGTCGACGAGCCGGACCGGACCTTCGGCCCCGACCAGGGTGTATTCGGGCATCCTCACCATCGGCAGCCTTCGTCGCTGCGCGGCGATCGCGTCGAGCTCCCTGGTCGCCGCCTTCTCGCGGGCGCGCAACTCGTCCAGCTCCTTGCGCCAGGTCGCGTGGTCGACAACGGGCGGATTGGCCATGATGATCATCTCCTTCGTGACACCTCTTCCTAATGACCGCTCCCGGCGAGAAAACTCATCGGTTCAGGTGTCATCGAGGCGTGGGCCGGCGACCGCGTGCAGCAGGCGGTCGATGACTGACAGGTCCCCCACGACGGCGACGCTGCCGTCGGCGCGTGCGGCCGTCAGTGCGGCTGGGTCGTCCAGCAGGGCGCTGAGGGTCTTGGGCTCCGCGCGGAGCGAGGCGTCCGCCGTCGCCGGCTCGCCGGGCTGGACCTCGACCCGCCCGGACGCGAGGCGGACCGTCCAAACGCGACCGTCGAGCTCGAGACGGCAGGTGGCGGGCGGTGCCGCGGGGTCGGTGCGACCGGCACCCTGCAGGAAGATCAGCACGGAAGAGGCGCTGAGCGCGGCCGGCTGCGGGGGTTGTGGGGCGTCGACTCCCCAGGTGCCGAGGGCCAGCAGCATCGGCTCCAGCTTCCGTCCCCACTCGGTCAGCTCGTAGACCCGCGGGCCTTCCGGGCTGTGCCTGATCACCCCGTTGTGCTCGAGCTCGCGGAGGCGGTCGGCGAGCAGGTTTGAGCTGACGTGGGGCAGGGCGTGCCGCAGCTCCGAGAAGCGCTGTGGTGACAACAGCAGCTCGCGGACGACCAGGAGGGCCCACCGCTCCCCGACGACGTCGAGGGCGCGGGCGATCCCGCACGCGTCCCGGTAGCTGCGGCTGGTGGGCATGGCCGCCCCCTCCTCGTCCGACCTGGTCTGAAAGTACCACAGCGACTAGTTGTTTTTAACAACTGACCGTGGTTACTGTTTGCGGGCACGGCCGGTCGGAACCCATCGCTGGAGGACACACATGAGCGGGTTGCTGCTCGAGAACAAGAGCACGGTGATCTACGGAGGCGGAGGCGCCATCGGTGGCGCTGTCGCGCGGGTGTTCGCCCGGGAAGGCGCACGGGTCTTCATCGCCGGGCGGACGCAGGCGAAGCTCGACGCGGTGGCGCGGGACATCGAGGCCGAAGGCGGGGTGGTGGAGACCGCGCAGGTCGACGTCTTCGACCAGGGTGCGGTCGAGAAGCACGCCGATGTGGTGGCCGAGACGGCCGGGGGCATCGACGTCGCCCTCAACGCCGTGAGCGTCATGCACGACCAGGGGACCTTGCTGGCGGACCTGTCGCTGGACGAGTTCATGCGGCCGATCGACGGCTTTCTGCGGACGCTCTTCATCACCAGCAAGGCTGTGGCGCGGCACATGGGCGGCGAGCGTCCCGGCGTCATCCTGACCCTTTCCGAGCCGGGAGCCAAGCTGGCAGTCGGCGGCATCCTGGGGCACAGCGTGAGCGCGGCCGGCAAGGAGGCCTTCTCGCGCGTCCTGGCCGCGGAGCTGGCACCCAGCAACATTCGCGTCATCGGCATCCGCCCGCACGCTGTCGTGGATGCGCCGGCGGTTGGTTCCTACACCAAGGACCTCTTCGCGCAGGTGGCCGCCGGAGCGGGGCAGTCGGTCCAGGAGTTCCTCGAAGGCGGGCTGGCACAGGGGACGCTTCTGAAGAGGCTGCCCACGCTCAACGAGATAGCGGAGACGGCCGCGTTCCTGGCCTCGGATCGAGCCCGGACCATCACCGGGACCATCGCCAACCTGTCCGCCGGCGCTCTCGTCGACTGAGGGGCGCCGCGGTAACAGCGATTCCTCGAAGAAATCTCGGCGGAACCTGTCGGATCGGGGTGGGGGCGTTCGTAGCGGCAGTGAGAGGCGGCCTGAGGAGGCGGCCACACACGGAGCTGGAGAAGGGCCACGATCATGAAGATCACCACTACCACGATGCTCACCGTCGACGGCGTGATGCAGGGGCTCGGCGGGGCGGACGAGGACCGCAGGGGCGGCTTCGAGCGCGGCGGATGGGTCGCGCCGTTCTGGGACGACGAGGGCGGGGCCTTCCTGAACGCGGTGTACGCGAGGGCCGACGCGTTCCTGTTCGGGCGGCAGACCTACGAGATCTTCGCCGCCTCGTGGGGGACGTGGGCGGACCCGGGGGACAACCCGATCTGGACGGCGCTGAACACGCGCCCCAAGTACGTCGCGTCGAACACGATCACCGACCCGCAGTGGGCGGATACGACGGTCCTGTCCGGTGACGTCGCGGCGGCCGTACGGGAGCTGAAGGCCAAGCCCGGCGGTGAGCTGCAGGTGCACGGCAGCGGCGCCCTGATCCGGTGGCTGCTCGACAACCGGCTCGTCGACGAGATGAACCTGCTCACCGTCCCGGTGGTCGTCGGACAGGGCACGCGGCTGTTTCCCGAGGCCGGCCCGGACGCCGCGCTCGAGCTCCTCGAGACCCGGAGCACCCCGAGCGGAGTGATCATCCAGGTCTACCGGCCCGGCGGTCGCCCGCGGTACGCCACGGCGACGGCCGGCTGAAGCCGCGAGACGGGAAGGACCTCTGACGATGCCAGCCAGCCACCACGAGGCGCCACCGTTCGACCCGGAGCTCGCGGCCGTGCTCGCGATGTTCGGGGAGGCGCTTCCGGCAACGATGACCCCGGACATGATCTCTCCCACCCGCGAGGCGATCGCGGCGATGCCGCCGCTGCCGGACGAGGCGCTGGCTCGTGGCGGGACGTACACGGTGGAGGAGCGGAGGGTGCCCGGCCCGGACGGCGCGCCGGACATCACGCTGCTGATCTGCCGCCCGGCGGCGGCCTCGGGCACCGTCGGGGCGATCTACCACATCCACGGCGCCGGCATGGTGATGGGCAACCACAGGATGGGTCTCGACAAGGTGCTCGACCTGGCCGCCCCGCTGCGGCTGGCGGTGGTGTCGGTGGAGTACCGGCTGGCGCCCGAGCACCCCGACCCGGCTCCGGTCGAAGACTGCTACGCCGGCCTGGTGTGGACCTCGCGGCACGCGGCCGAGCTGGGCATCGATCCCGGTCGCATCGTCGTCAGCGGTCGCAGCGCCGGCGGCGGGCTGGCGGCCGGCGTCGCGCTTCTGGCCCGCGACCGTGGAGGTCCCGCGCTGTTCGGCCAGCTGCTCGACTACCCGATGCTCGACGACCGCAACGACACCGTGTCCAGCGTGCAGATCGACGGCATCGGGGTGTGGGACCGGACGTCGAACCAGACCGGCTGGGACGCTCTGCTCGGCGACCGCCGAGGCGGTAGCGACGTGTCGAGCTACGCCGCCCCGGCTCGCGAGGCGGACCTGTCCGGCCTGCCACCTGCGTACATCGCGGTCGGCTCGGCGGAGGTGTTCCGGGACGAATCCGTCGCGTACGCGAGCCGCATCTGGCAGTGCGGTGGCGTGGCGGAGCTGCACGTCTGGCCGGGTGGCTTCCACGGGTTCGAAGCAATCGCGCCTGAGGCGGCGATCTCTCGTTCCGCGATCATGGCGCGCGCCGACTGGCTCCGGCGGTTGCTCGCCGAATGAAGGCCGGTGTTGTCGATCTGGCGGGGGACGTGCTCGTCGTTAGGGTAGGAGGCCCGCTGAGGGCCGGTCACGAAATGGACTTTGACATGGCCAAGTACCTGATCCTCATCTACGGCGACGCGCAGCGGTGGGACGCGATGACCGCCGAGGACCGCAAAGAGCTCGAGGCGGGGCACGCCTCGTTCAGCAAGGCAGCCGGGTCGCGGGTCCTCGCTGGGCACGAGCTGGAGCTCGCGCCGATGGCGACCACGCTGCGTACCGATGGCGTGGGCGGGGTGACCACCACGGACGGCCCGTTCCTGGAGGCCAAGGAGGCGGTCGGCGGCTACTACCTGATGGAGGCCGCGGACCTCGACGAGGTCATGGGCCTGGCCGCACTCCTGCCCGAGGTGCACGCCGACCACAGCGGCGTCGAGATCCGGCCGATCGTCGATCACGGATGACCACGGTGAGCGAGGCGGTGGCGGAGGCGCACCGCGCCGAGTGGGCGCGCGTCTTCGCCACCACCGCGCAGCTGACCCGGGATCTCGACCTGGCGGAGGAGTGCGCGCAGGACGCGTACGCGCAGGCGCTGCTGACCTGGCCGCGGACGGGCATCCCGGACCGGCCCGGAGCCTGGCTCACCACGATCGCGCGGAACCGGGCGCGGGACGTCCTGCGGCGGGAGTCAACCTTCCGGCGGGCGATGCCCCTGCTCGTGTCCGACGAGCCGGTGCCCGGGCCGGAGGACGGGCTGGACGACGACCGGCTCCGGCTGATCTTCACGTGCTGCCACCCGGCGCTCGGGCGGGACGCCCAGGTCGCGCTGACGCTGCGGCTGGTGTGCGGGCTGTCGACGGCCGAGGTGGCGCGGGCCTACCTCGTGCAGGAGGCGACGATGGCCGCGCGGATCACGCGCGCCAAGAAGAAGATCGCCAAGGCGCGCATCCCGTACCGGGTGCCGGCGCCGGATCAGCTGGCCGAGCGGCTGAGCGCGGTCCTGGAAGTGGTCCACCTGATCTTCACGACCGGGCACACCGCGCCGACCGGTGCGCAGCTGGTCCGGCGGGACCTGACCGGGAGCGCGATCCGGCTGGCCCGCATGCTGCACCTCCTGATGCCGAACGAAGCGGAGATCACCGGCCTGCTCGCCCTGCTGCTGCTGGTCGAGTCGCGTGCGGACACCCGCCTGTCGGACAGCGGGCGGCTGCTGCTCCTGTCCGAACAGGACCGCAGCCGCTGGGACACCCGACTGATCGGCGAAGGCACCGCGCTGCTCACCGACGCGCTGCGCCGGCAGGCGCCGACCAGGTACGCGGTCGAGGCCGCAATCGCCGCCGTGCACGCCGAGGCGAAGGCGTGGGAGGAGACGGACTGGTCGGAGATCGTCTCGCTCTACGGCGTGCTGCTCCAGCTCTGGCCCTCGCCGGTGGTCGAGCTCAACCGCGCCGTCGCGCTCGGCTTTCGGGACGGGCCCGCCGCCGGGCTCGACGCGCTGACGCCACTGCTCGCCGACCCGGCACTTGCCACCTACGGCTACCTCAGCGCGGTGCGGGCCGACTTCCTGCGGCGGCTGCGGCGCTGGGCGGAGGCGGCGGACGCGTACGAGGAGGCGCTGGCCCTGACCGACAACGAGGTCGAGCGCGCATTCCTCATCGGACGGCTGGAAGAGGTCCGGGCGCATTGAGGTCGAGCGTGCTGCGGCGGTGCGGCGTGTCCAGGTAGTACGCGATTACATCGGCCAGGCGCTCGTTGGACACGGTGCACTCGTGGCCACCCACGCTGACGTGCCGCACCTCGCCGTCTTCACGCAGGCGCAGGTCCACGCCGTCCTTGCCGCGGCGCACGGATGTGATGAGCTCCCAGGGCAGCTCCTCACCCTCGGCCACGACACCCCGTGAGGTGACCGCCACGAGCACGGGACAGCGCAGCCGCTGGAAGACCGCCAGCGCGGCCAAGGGCAGCGCCACGACGCATATCGCGGTCGTGATGCGCCCCAGCCACCCGTCTATGGCCGAGCCGCTGAAGACAAGGGTGCCGCCGAGGAGGCCGCACAGGCCGACGGCGTCGATGGCCAGCGACCGCCTGGACCGCCGGGCGACAAGGCCGGGACGGGTCCCACCGGGCAGGGGCAGCGCGCGGCGCCAGCGAAGGTCACCACGCCGGGTCCGCCGGCGCAGCCACGCTTCGCCGCCGTAGTGGCCGAACGTGGCGAAGAGCACCACGTCGCCCGGGTCGGCGGGCACGGTGTCGCCGGCCCGCCGGCCGTACTCCCAGAGGGCCGTCCCCGCGACCAGGACGGCGAGCCCCGCAGCCGTGGCCGCCACCCGGCGGACAACCCGCGACCAGCCGCCGCGCACCTCCTCGACCACCGCGCCAGACGAGACCGCCGCGCCGGACGTCACCGGCGAGGTCGAGGAGGGCTGCACCCTTCTACATATAGGGCAGCCGTGCGATCGCGAGAATCCTCCGGACGTGCGGCTGGGTGCCGCGCAGGCGCAGATCGACGGCGGCCCGCCGCGACTCCTGGTAGCCCGAGACAAGTGCGGCGATCCCGGCCGCGTCGATGAACGGGACCGCGGAAAGGTCGAGCTGCAGTGTGTTCGGGCGGCGCGCCAGCCCGTTCAGGATGGCCTGGCGCAGCTCGTCGGCGCTGTCGCGGTCGACCTCGCCGCCGATCGCGACGGTCAGCGTGCCGCCGCCCGCCGGTGTCGTGGTCACCCGCAGGCGCGGCGCGACAAGCCCCGCCTCCTCCACATCGCCCCAGTGCGGTGGCGTGTCGCTGAGCATGGCGTTGCGCAGCCAGGTCAACGTCTTGGAAAGCAGCCGCGACACGTGCATCTGCGAGATGCCGCACCGCTGCGCGATCTCCACCTGGGTGAGGTTGCCGTAAAAGCGGAGGATGAGGATCTGCCGCTCGCGTTCCGGCAGCCGGTCCAGAAGGGACTGGATGGTGAGCCGGTCGTCGATCGCGGCCAGATCGCCGTCGACCTCGCCGATCAGGTCGCCCCGTTCGGCTGTCCCGCCGCCGGAGCCCGGGCTGGTGACCGGCGCGTTCAGCGACAGCAACGTGTAGCCGGCGGCCGACAGCATCGCCTTGTCCACCTCGTCGGTGGTGGTGTGCAGGCGATCCGCGAGCTCGGTGGTGCTGGGCGCGCGGGACAGCGTGTTTGTCAGGTCCGAACCCGCGTGCCTGATCTGCACGACCAGGTCCTGGAGCCGCCGTGGCGCGCGCACGCCCCAGGTGCGGTCACGGAAGTGTTTGCGCAGCTCGCCCAGGATGGTGATGACCGCGAACGCGGTGAAGGAACCGCGTTCCGCGTCATACCGGTCGACCGCCTTGACCAGGCCGAGGCGGGCTACCTGCTCCAGGTCCGCGAACGGCTCACCCCTTCCGCGGTAGCGGTGGGCGAGCCGATGGGCAAGGGGCAGGCACAGCTCCACGAACTCCGCCCGAGCGGACGGGTCATGTACGGCGCGTTCGCCATACCGCGCCGCCTCCTCGTCGAGGTTCAGCTGGGCAGTGTCCTGTTCCGAGTGCATCACCGCCTCCTTGAATGACAGAAGCCTGAAGGCACGGCCCCGAATGGGCGCGGGCGAACTCGCGATTCCTACCCAGTTGGCTGGCGGAATATCCCACCGGATCAGATACGCGAACGTGCCGTGAGATGAAGGCTTGCCCACGTGACCTTACCGTCGGGCAGGAAAGTGCAACCCCAACTTGACGAGACAGCCTCGACGAGCGGAAATCCGGCTGCACCGGGCGTCGGTTCGTCCGCCGTCGTGACGAGCCGCGAACGCCGGCCGTGGAAGTCGCGAACGGCGAGATGAAGGTGGCGGCCGCCGCGGGTGACGGTCAGCTCGATAGGGGTACCGGCCTGGCGCACCGCGTTGGTGACCAGCTCGGTGGTGACGATGCGTGCCGGCTCGGCCACCACCGGCAGCCGCCAGCGCTCGCAGGCGCCGGCGACGAGGGTGCGGGCGGCGCGCACCGATGCCGCGGCGGCGGGAAAGCTGTCGCGCACCTGTGCGGGCTGCACGCGGGCCGCAGCCATCGTGCGCCCGTGGTCGAGATCGGTGCAGAGCGTCAGGTGCCGATCGGCACGGAGCCGCCGCAATGCCGCCCGCATGCCGGGCGAGGGCGCGCAGATGAGCAGCGGCACGCCGGGCCAGGCCGCCGCGTGACGCGCGGACGCCATGAACGCCGTGACGCTCATGTCGTCTTCGACCGTGAGTCCGGAGACGTCGACAAGGATCGCGATCGGTTGCTCGGCAAGGCATTTGAGCAGAGCCCTGCGAAGCTGCGTCGCCGTCCGGAGGGTCAGCTGCCCGTCGACGCGCAGCACCGCCATCGGTGGCTCGTGAACGAATGTGCACCGCAACCGCTTGAGCATCACCTCGCCCCGACCGGCTTTCTGGCCAGCGCGCCCAGCACACCCGTCATCTCCAGAACGCGGCGCGGCAGGCCGCGCGCGCCGGAAACCACAAACGTCTTTCCCTGCCCGCGCGCGTCGTTGCGCGCCGCGAGCAGGGCGCCCACACCGCAGGCATCAATGAATCCCACCGCGGACAACTCCACCTCGACCAATCGGACCCCGTCGGCGCGGAGAACGCCGAACATGCTCGCCGAGAGCGTTTCTGTGACAGCCATGTCGATCTCGCCACTGATGACGACTCGCGCGGTGCCACCGCCCGGCATCTCCACCCGGAGGTCGAAGTTGTATGTCATCGACCATCCCTCCGCAAGGGACCGTACCCGAGGGGGCAAACCCGTAACGCCCCTTGGGCACAGAGCGACATGTCGGACGCGATGTCGTGGCGGCGGTGCCGTTGCCGAAGGGGTGGAGCCCGCCCTCGCGGCCGCCCACGCAGCCCGCGCTGACCTGGGCACATGCGGCGGCAGCGGGCAGCGCCGCGCGGCACATTAACCGTTTCGGTGCGGTCGCATCCGGGTAATGCGGTGGGGTCGTCACCTTTTGGTGATCCACGGTCACGCCCGGACCGCCAGCCGCCACGTTTTCGGGGGCGAACGGCGGGTAACCTCGCGGGGAGGCTCCCTGCGGACAACGAGGTGCCATGCCGACAGCCGTCCAGTGTTTAATCGACGACCACCAGGCGTATGCGCTGGCGCGCGTGGTGGGAGTCCTGGATGTCAAAGGCGCGGCCGCGGTCCGTTCGTCACTTATCAAGTGTCTGGCCGAGCAGCCGGAGGCGGTCCTCGTCGACCTCTCCGAAATGCGCCTCGCCGAGCCGAGTGCGCTGTCCGTCTTCCCGGCGGTGGTCCGGCAGACGGAGCGGTGGCCGGCTGTCCCGCTCGTGCTCTGCGCCCCGCAGAGCGAAGCGGCCGAGCTGCTGCGGCAGCGCTCGATCGATGGCAGCATGCCCGTGCTGCCAAGCCTCGCCGACGGCGTGCGTTCGCTCGTCCGCCGTGCGGCCGTGCCCATGGCCAGCGAAGACCTGCTCCCCGTTATCGGCGCCGGGCGGCGGGCCCGCGAGATCGTCACCGAGGTGTGTTTCCAGTGGGAGGTCCCGGGGCTGTTGGGGCCGGCGTGCACGGTGGTGACCGAGCTCGTCAACAACGTCGTCGCGCATGCGCACACGATGATGACGCTCCGGCTCTCGCTGCGTGACCAGTACCTGCAGATCGCCGTGCGGGACGGCAGCTCCGAAGAGCCGAGGCTGCAACGAGAGGTCTCGCTGACGTCCCTCTCCGGGCGTGGGCTGGCCCTGGTGGACACCGTCTCCCTGAGCTGGGGGTGCCTGCCCACCGAGGGCGGAAAGGTCGTCTGGGCAGTGCTCGAAGCGGCACCGCGCCGGTAGGTACCGGCACGGCGCCACCGCGATCTCAGGGTGTGGCAAGCGCTTCCGTCGGCGCGAGGCGGGCCGCGCGGATCGCCGGGTACAGGCCGGCGATCGCCCCGATCACGAGCGTCGCGCCCACCCCACCCGCCATCGCCCACGCCGGTACCACCGAGGGCCACGAGCGGGTGCTCGCGTACACGGTGGTGACCGCGATGCCCAGCACCACGCCACCCGCCCCGCCGAGCGCCGACAGCAGCAGCGACTCGGCCAGAAACTGGACCCGGATCTGCCCGCGCGTGGCACCCAGCGAGCGGCGCAGGCCGATCTCGGCGCGCCGCTCCAGCACGGAGATGACCATCGTGTTGGCCACTCCCACCCCGCCCACGAGCAGCGCCACCGCGCCCAGACCCAACAGCAGCCCGGTGAACGCGCGGTCGGTCGCCCGCTGCGCCTCCAGGGCCTCGGACGGCCGGGAGACCTCCACCTCGTTGGGCGCCTCGGGGTTGGCGGTCGATGCGAGCACGGCGCGTACCGCCTCGACGGACGCGTCGTCCGAGCGCGTGTAGACGGTAGTGGGGTGGCCGTCGAAGTCCAGATAGGACTCCGCCGCCGCCCACCCGACGAGGACCGCCGAGTCAAGCTCGGGCGCGAGCGGCACCTCGTCGAGGACGCCGATGACGGTGAACCACTTGCCGCCCACGTACACCTGGATGCCGGCGCCCGCCGCCCCGATGCCAAGCCGCCGGGCCGCCGCCGCGCCCAGCACGGCGGCCGGGTAGCGGGACGTCGCCGCGTTCAGCCACGTGCCGCTGGTGAGCGTGGCGCCGACCGTGCCGAGCAGGTCGAGGTGGGCGGCCTGCACGGTCATGCCGCCGGTCTCCGCCTCCGGTATCCGGTCGGTGCGGTAGACCTTGGTGTCCGGAACCTTTCCGGTCGCCGCGACCTCGCTCACCGGTCCGATGCGGGACACCATCGCCACCGACTCGGTGGGCAGCGTCGCGTCCCCGCCGAAGATTGTCTTGCCCGGCCCGACGGTCAGCAGGTTGGTGCCGAGCGCGGCCAGCTCGCGGTCGAGCTCGGCCCGGCTGGACGAGGAGATCCCGACGACGGCGGTCATCGCGGCGATGCCGATCGCGATGCCGAGCGCCGACAGGAACGCCCGCAGCGGCCGCGTCCGCAGCCCGGCACCGCCGACCCGCACCACGTCTCGCGGGCCGAGCCGGGCGGGGGAGAGCACCGTCGCCACTCAGACCACCGCCCCGTCCAACATGGACACCTGCCGGGGCAGGCTCGCCGCGATGTCGCGGTCGTGGGTGATGACCAGGACGGTGGTACCGGACGCGTGCAGCTCGCGCAGCAGCGCCATCACCCCGGCACCCGAGGCCGAGTCGAGGTTGCCGGTCGGCTCGTCCGCGAGCAGCAGCGCGGGCTCGCCGGCGACCGCCCTGGCGATCGCCACGCGCTGCCGCTCGCCGCCGGACAGCTCGTGCGGCAGGTGGTCCAGGCGGTGCGCCAGCCCCACCCGGTCCAGCGCGGACTCCGCCCGCCGCTTGCGCTCCTTCATGGGTACGCCGGCGTAGAGCAGGCCGTCCGCGACGTTGTCCAATGCGGACTGTCCACTTGCGAGGTGAAACTGCTGGAACACGAAACCGATCCGGCGTGCCCGCAGCGCGGACAGCTGGCGGTCGGAGAGTGCCGCCACGTCGTACCCGTCGATCCGGACGACACCCGCCGACGGTCGGTCAAGCGTGCCGATCAGATGCAGCATCGTGGACTTGCCCGAGCCGGACGGACCCACGATCGCCGCCACCTCGCCGTACCCGACGCTCAGGGAGACGCCGCGTACGGCGACCACACCACCGGTGTACTCCTTGGTCACCGCGTCCAGCTCGACGAGCGCGTTCACGAGGGCATCCCCACGGCCATACCCTCGGCGATGCCGTCGCCGGAGATCTCGACCCGGCCGGTGGCGAACATGCCGGTCTCCACCGCCACGATCCGGGTGGCCGTGCCGTCGAACACCTGTACGCCGTAGCCGCCCTCGGCGAGCGCGAGCAGCGCGGCGACCGGCACGGTGAGCACGTTTTCCCGCTCCGAGGCGGTGAACGCGACGTCCACCGTCGCCTGGTCGAGACCGGCGACCGACTTGGCGTCGTCCACCGAGACGGTCACCTCAACCGTCGTCGACGCGGGCTCCTGCCCTCGGCCGGCTGGATGACGAGCTCGGTCCTGGCGATCCTGCCGCGGGTCTGCTTGCCGTCCGGCAGCGTCACCGCGACCGGCGCGCCTTTGCGGGCCAGCCGCTGGTCGGAGACTTCCAGCTCGACCGTGACCACGCGGGCGGTACCCGTGTAGGAGACCACGGCCGTGCCCGGCTGGACGGCCTCGCCCACCTCGGCGTCGTGGCTGTCGACCCGCACCTCGCCGGCGGCGAAGACCACCCGGCCCAGCTCGACCGAACCGGTCTCCGGCAGACCCAGGTCCTCCTGCCACTCCTTCACGGCCGAGGCGGTCGCGCTGGAGTACTCGTCGTCCACCGTGAAGCCGTCGTACCCGAGGGCGCGCAGGTTCTTCTCGAACTGGGTCACGTCCGCGCCCTCCGTGCCCACCCCGAGCGTGCGGTAGGCGGGCAGCGACCCGTACAGCAGCACGACCGGCGCGTTGTCCAGCCGGTAGAGGGCCTGCCCCCGTTTGACCGCCGACCCCGTCGCCGGCAGGCCCGTCACCGTGCCGCCCGAGCGGGCGGACGCCGACGTCGTGGTGCCGTAGCCCAGCTCACCGCTCTCGCTCTGCGTGTCCACCAGCGTCTGGCGGGTCACCTCGGCAGTGGCCGGCGGCAGGTCGCTGCTCGCCTCGCTGGGCGTGTCGCCTCCCGGCAGGCCGAGGCCGAGCCCGGTGGCCGCCACCGCGCCGGCGACCACCACCGCGCCCGCCGCGACCACCACCCGGCCGGTCCGGCGCCGGCGCCGCCCGCTCACGCGCCCTTCTTTTCGGTGAAGCTCCGGCCACCGTCGGGGCCGGGCATGACGGAGCGGCACTTCTCCTCGGCCGCCTTGAACGTCGGGCCGAGCGGGTCGCCGACCTCGTCGCCGTTGATCGCGAAGCCGCCTTCCTCGGTCGGGTCCGGAAACTTCGGGACGCCGTTCTCGCGCATGCACTTGGCGTACTTGCGCATCTGTTCGAGCCGCTCGGCGTCGACCTTCATCGGCTCACCGCCGTTCGGCATGAGCTTCTTGCACTTCTCCTGCGCGGCGTCGACCTTCGCCTTGTCGACCCCCTCCGGCAGCGACAGCCGGAACTCGCCGCGGTCGCCCACCTCCGGATCGGGAAACTCCGGCACGCCGTTCTCGCGCATGCACTTCGAGTACGCGAATATCGCGTCCCGGTCGTCCTTGCCGCTCGCCGACGCGCTCGCCGACGGTTCCGGCGTCTTGCCGCCGGCCGTGGCCACCTCGTCGCCGCTGCCACCGCCTCCGCCGCAGCCGGCCGCGCTCAGGGCCACCAGCAGCCCCAGCACGAGACCTGTCCTGATCCGCATGACCTCTCTCCGTATCCGTCGTCGGTCGTCCGCCGTTGGATGGCGGCGGCCGGCTCATCCGGCCGCCAATGCCGAGTAGAGCGAGGTGGGGATCACGGGGGCGTTTCCGAAAACGGTGACGCCGGCTTGACGTCACCGTGGGTCACCATGGGTGTATGCGGATCCTGGTGGTCGAGGACGAGCCGCTGCTCGCCGGTGCCGTGGCCGAGTGGCTGCGCGGCGACGCGCACGCGGTCGACGTCGTGCACGACGGCGGTGCCGCGCTGGAGCGGATCGAGGTCAACGACTACGACGTGGTCGTGCTCGACCGCGACCTGCCGGTGGTGCACGGCGACGATGTGTGCCGCGCGGTGGTGGCCGGCGACTCCCCGGTGCGGGTGCTGATGCTCACCGCCTCCGCCGGGATCGACGACCGGGTGGCCGGACTGAGCCTCGGCGCCGACGACTACCTGCCCAAGCCCTTCGCCTTCCCCGAGCTGGCCGCCCGCGTCGTGGCGCTGGGCCGCCGCTCCCGCCCGGCCGCGCCGCCGGTGCTCCAGCGCGCAGGCATCCGGCTCGACCTGCACCGCCGGGAGGTGTACCGGAACGGGCGCTATGTCCCGCTGTCCCGCAAGGAGTTCGCGGTGCTGGCCGAGCTGCTGCGCGCCGAAGGCGCCGCGGTCTCCGCCGAGCTGCTGCTGGAGAAGGCGTGGGACGAGCACGCGGACCCGTTCACCCACGCGGTCCGGATGACCATCCTCAAGCTGCGCCGCAAGCTCGGCGACCCGCCCGTCGTGCTGACCGACCCGGGAGTGGGGTACCGGATTCCGTGAACCGTCTGACCATCCGCGCCCGCCTGACGCTCCTCTACGGCGGGCTCTTCCTGGTTGCCGGCGTGCTGCTGCTCGGCGTCACGTACGCGCTGATCGCCCAGCGCATCCCGGATCCCGACAAGCGGATCACGTCGTTCCAGGGCCAAACGCAGGTACCCGTGGCCCCGCCGCCCGGCGAAGGTCAAGGCCTGAGCGGCACCTTCGAGGCGAAGGTCGTCGGCGACACCTGGGACGACGCGCTCAACGCCCTGCTCACCCAGGGCGGTATCGCGCTGGTGCTGGCCGGTGTGGCGGCGACCGCGCTGGGGTGGCTGATCGCCGGCCGCCTGCTGCAGCCGCTGCAGCGGATGACCGACACCGCACGGCGGATCGCCGACGCACCGGCGGCCGGCAGCGGACTGCACGAGCGGATCGCTCTGGACGGGCCGCACGACGAGGTGAAGCGGCTGGCCGACACGTTCGACGTGATGCTGGAGCGCCTCGACCGCTCCTTCGACGGCCAGCGGCGGTTTGTGGCGAACGCCTCGCACGAGCTGCGTACCCCGCTGACGCTCAACCGCGCGCTGCTCGAGGTCGCCGTGCACCGGCGGGCCGCCTCACTTGAGGTACGGCAGCTGGGCGAGACGCTGCTGGAAATCAACGGCCGCCACGAGCGGCTGCTCGACGGCCTGCTCGTGCTGGCCCGCTCGGAGCGGGAGGTCGCCGAACGCTCCTATGTAGACCTCGCGGACATCGTGGAACACGTGGCGGAGCAGGCGAAGCAGGGCGATGTCTCGATCCTCACCGAGCCCGGCACGGCGCCGACGACCGGCAACTCCGTGCTGCTCGAACGCCTCGTGCAGAACCTCGTGGAGAACGGCGTCCGCCACAACGTGCCGGCGGACGGCTGGGTGGCCATCTGCACAGACACCCAGCCGGACGGCTCGGCCGTGCTGGTGGTCACGAACACCGGTCCGGTGGTACCGCCGTACGAGATGTCACGCATCTTCGAACCGTTCCACCGGTTGAACGGCGACCGGATCGGCTCGGCCGTGCCGGGCGCCGGCCTCGGCCTTTCGATCGTGCGCGCGGTGGCCCGGGCGCACGGCGGCGAGGCGACCGCCCGCCCGCGCGAAGGCGGTGGCCTCGTGGTGACCGTCACCCTCCCGGCGGCCCCGATCCCCGCACCGGCATAACCCCACGTCCGCCGGCCGATCACCATCCGGGCGCCGTGGGGGAGAATCGGGGGCATGAGCGACTCGGTGGTGGTAGCGGAGGACAGTGCGGGGAGCCGGTTCGAGGTCCTGGTGGACGGAGAGGCGGCCGGGTTCGTGGCGTACCGGCGGAACGGGTCCACGATCTCCTTCACACACACCGAGATCGACGAACGCTTCGAGGGGCGCGGGCTCGGCTCGGTGCTCGTCAGCGGAGCGCTCGACGCGGCGCGGGCCCAGGGTGCGACGGTGCTGCCGTTCTGCCCGTTCGTGCGGCGGTACATCTCGCGGCACCACGAGTACCTGGACCTGGTGCCGGTCGACCAGCGGGCCCGCTTCGAACTGCCCGCGGACAACGGGGAGGTTGGTACATGAGTGTGCTGAGCGGTCTTGTCGAGGTCACGTCCGACGAGGAGCTCACCGAGATCGTCGGGGGCAGCCCCACGACGCCGGTGCGGGACAAGGTGCGGACGGCGTTGGCGGACGTGCACCGGCAGTGGCTGGCGGCCTCGCCCTTCTGCCTCGTCGCCACCGCGGACGCGGAGGGCAACTGCGACGTCTCGCCGAAGGGTGACCCGCCCGGCTTCACGGTGGTCCTCGACGACGCCACCATCGCGATCCCGGAGAGGCCGGGAAACCGTCGTGCTGACGGGTTCCGCAACATACTGCGCAACCCACATGTCGGATTGGTGTATCTGATCCCCGGGCGGGGCGACACGCTGCGAATCAACGGTCGGGCCCGGCTTGTGCGGGATGCACCGTTCTTCGATGACATGGTGGTCAAAGGGCACCGGCCGCGGCTTGCCCTCGTCGTGGAGGTCGAGCAGGTCTTCTTCCACTGCGCCAAGGCTTTCATGCGCTCGAAGCTGTGGCGGCCGGAGACCTGGGACCCGGAAGCACTGCCGTCGCGGGCCTGGATTGCCAAGTGCGTGGAGCGTCCGGACGACCCGATCGAGGTGCTGGAAAAGCACTACGGACCGGAATACGCCAAGGGCTTGTACGCAGGGTGATTGTCTAATTTGTACTGAGTAACGTCACGAGAGGGTCACAACCGTCCTCCAGGCAGTGACACCCATTGTCAGGAAGCGAAGGATCTCGCCTGTCGCGCCCTGCACAACAGGGCTTCTGCCTCGGAGGACGGTACGTGAGAAAACTCCCCTCGTGGGGTCGGCGTAGTGCTGCCCTGCTGCTCGCGTCGGGCGTAGCGGCCGGCATGACGCTCGCGGGTCTTCCCTCGCCCGCCAGCGCTGACCCGACGGATACACCGGAAAGCATCAAGACCGCACCCGCGGACACCCTCGACGCGCACGACGCCGACCTGCTCGCTCAGGCCAAGGCGAAGGGCGAGCAGCACGTGATGCTGATTGTCGCCACGGACAAGGGCGACGCGAAGGATGTCGCGACCGGGCTCACCAAGCTGGGCGGCAGTGTCGCAAAGCGGTACGACTCGATCGGCTACGTCCGTGCCCGCGTACCCACCGGCGCGGTGGAAAAGGCCGCGAAGCTGCCGGGCGTCGCCGCCGTCGACCTGAACGAGTCGATCCCCCTGCCCGACCCGGCGCCGGACGCGAAGGCCGCACCGAGCGGTGCCACCGCGCAGGCCGTCGCCGGCCCTGGCGCGGACACGCCGGCCGCCAACCCCTTCATGCCGACGCACGAGACCGGCGCGGTCAGGTTCAAGGACCAGCACCCGACGTGGGACGGGCGCGGCGTGACGATCGGCATCCTCGACTCCGGTGTCGACCTCGACAACCCCGCCCTGCAGACCACGACCACGGGTGAGCGGAAGGTCGTCGACTGGTTCACCGCGACCGACCCCATCTTCGACCCGGACGGCACCTGGCGCGCCATGCTCACCGCCGTGACCGGGCCGACCTTCTCGTACGCGGGCGGCACCTGGACGGCCCCGGCCGGCTCCTACCGGATCAACCGGTTCAACGAGGCGATCACCGCGGGCGGCGACCCCGCCGGCGACGTCAACCGCGACGGCGACACCAGCGACCTCTTCGGTGTGCTGTACGACCCGGTGAGCCACGACATCCGCGTCGACACCAACCAGAACCTCAACTTCACCGACGACGCCGTGATGCGGCCGTACGCGGAGAAGTTCGACGTCGGCCACTTCGGCACCGACAACCCGGCCACCGCCGTGCGCGAGCAGATGCCGTTCACGGTCGAGTACCGCGAGGACGTCGACACCACCCCGGCGGGCCTGCCGGGCGTCGCCGACTTCGTCAACATCGGCATCGTCGAGAGCTCGCACGGCTCGCACGTCGCCGGCATCACCGCCGCCAACGACATGCTCGGCAACCCGGTCTTCGACGGCGCCGCCCCCGGCGCGAAGATCGTCTCCGGCCGCGCCTGCAACTGGACCGGCGGCTGCACCGCGGCGGCGCTCCTGGACGGCATGGCTGACATGGTCATCAACCGTGGCGTCGACGTGGTCAATATGTCGATCGGCGGCCTGCCGGCGTTCAACGACGGTGGCAACGCCCGCGCCGCGCTCTACAACCGCCTGATCAACGACTACGGCGTACAGCTGGTCCTCTCGGCCGGCAACGACGGTCCGGGCGTCAACTCGGTCGGCGACCCCGGCGTGGCCACCGACGTCATCGCGGTGGCGGCCAGCATCAGCAAGGAGACCTGGCTGGCCAACTACGGCTCCAAGGTGCGGGTCAAGAACGCGCTGTTCAACTTCTCCTCCCGCGGCCCGCGCGAGGACGGCGGGTTCAAGCCGAACATCACCGCGCCGGGCGCGGCCATCTCGACCGGGCCGATGTGGCAGCCGGGCGGGCCGGTGGCCGAGGCGGGCTACCCGCTGCCGCCGGGCCTGCTGATGTCCAACGGCACCTCGATGTCGTCGCCGCAGACCGCGGGCGCGGTCGCGCTGCTGCTGTCCGCCGCGAAGGCGACCGACCGGGGCGTCACCCCGGCCGCGCTGCGCCGGGCGCTCTACAGCTCGGCCAAGTGGATCGACGGCGTACCGGCGTTCGGGCAGGGCAGCGGCATGGTCAACGTGCCGGGCGCGTGGCAGCTGCTGCGCGGCGGCGTCGAGACCCGCACGTACACGTCGTCGGCGCCGGTCTGCACCGAGCTGTCCGGCTTCCTCACCCCGCCCGGCCAGGGCACCGGCATCTACAACAGGTGCGCCGCCGCCAACGGCGGACCCAAGGCCGGAGTGAACAAGTCGTACACGGTCAAGCTGACCCGCACGAGCGGCCCGGCCGGCAACCTCCGGCACGAGCTGAACTGGCTCGGCAACGACGGCACGTTCTCGGCGCCGCGCAGCGTGGTGCTGCCGCTGAACAAGACCGTCTCCATCACGGTGAACGCCAAGCCGTCGATCGGTGCGCACGGCGCGATCCTCCAGGTCGACGACCCGGCCACGTCCGTCGTGGACTTCGAGGTGATGAACACGGTGATCGCGTCCAACGACGTGAAGAAGCCGAACTACTCGTTCAGCGCCGCGGGCGAGGTGGACCGCAACTCGCACCGGACGTACTTCGTCACCGTGCCGCCGGGTGCGGCCGCGCTGCAGGTGAACCTCTCCGGCATCGCGACCGGCTCGCAGACGCGGTTCATCACGTTCAACCCGCACGGCGTCCGGCAGGAGGACAACAGCAGCCCGAACTGCTACACAAACTACTCCGACCCGGCCGCCTGCAAGCCGCAGGAGCGGTCGTACGAGAACCCGGTACCGGGCGTGTGGGAGATCGAGGTCGAGTCGCGGCGTACCTCGCCGGCACTGGACAACCCGTACTCGCTCACCGCGCGGGTGCAGGGCGTCAAGGTGGAGCCGCCGGTGATCGAGCTGCCGACCGTGACGGCCGGTGCGGCCAACCCGGTCAGCTGGAAGATCACCAACCAGTTCGGCCCGATCAACGTGTCCGCACAGGGCGGCTCGCTCGGCAGTGCCTCGGTGCAGCGTCCGACCATCGCCGACGGCGAGGTGCAGACGTTCGACGTGGAGGTGCCGGCGGGTGCGACCCGGCTGGACGTGAAGATCGGCAACCCGAGTGACCCGGGTGCGGACCTTGACCTGTTCGTGCTCCGCAACGGGGCGGTCGTGGACTTCGACGCCGACGGTGACGCCGAGGAGTCGGTGTCGATCGCGAACCCGCCGGCCGGCACGTACACGATCGAGATCGACGGGTTCGCCGTGCCGACCGGCTCGACGGCGTACGACTACCGCGACGTGTTCTTCGCGGCGTCGCTCGGCAGCATCGAGGTGCCGTCGACGGTCGTACCGCTCGCGAACGGCGCGTCGACCACGGTCAGCGGCACGGTGACCGCCAACGCGGTGCCGGCCGGCGGCCGCAGCCTCTTCGGCGAGGCGGTCATCCTCACCGACGAGGGCGCCGTGGTGGGCCGCGCCGGCGTGGCGATCGGCTCCGTCAGCTAGGTCCGTAACGAATCGGGGCGTCCTCCTTTGCTTTGGAGGGCGCCCCGATCATTTTAGGCATATTTCCCGGGTTCGCGTCAGCTGCGGACCGCTGCTCCCGCCGGAGACCGCGGAGGCCGGCGGCTCGCCAGCGCTCGCCGAGATCCCCGGCCTCCGCTGCCGCCTCCGCGAGGCAAGCCCCCGCGGGCTCTGCCAACCGCAAAGGGTGAGGCTGCGGGAACGCATCCCAAGAAAACGCTCCGCTGCGCTCCCCGTTTCCCCGGGGCCCCGCGCAACGGTCCGGACCACCGCGGACGTCGTGGTAGCTCAAATCTCTTTCTGAAGTTGGAATGTCCGGGCCGGCGCGCGTGGATGGGCCCGCGAGTTGCCCCGAGAGGGGACCATGGGGTCATGTCATTTCTGACTCGATGGTGGGCACGCGCGACGGCCGTGCTCATCGGCATGGTGGCCGCCGTGCTCGTGCCCGCCGCGGCGTGGGCCGCCGACAACGAGATCGTCCTCGAGGCGGCTCGGCGCCGCCCCCGCATGGGGGGATTCGGGCTCTTTGCCGGGCTTTGCTGCCTGATCGTGGTGGCGATCATCGTGATCAGCCTGCTGGCGCTGACCCGCGGCCGCCGCAACAAGGGCCGCTGACGCTCAGTCGCCCTTTGCGCGGTGTTTCCAGCGCAGGCGGAAGGGCATCACGGCGCTTTCGATCTTGGTCTTGGTGGTCATCTTGGAGGCGCCGCTGGTGCGCTCCTCGAAGCGGATCGGCACTTCGATGATCGTGTGTCCGAGCTGCGTCGCCAGGTAGTGCATCTCCACCTGGAAGCTGTACCCGTTTGACTGCACGCGGTTGAGGCCGATGTCGCGCAGCACGTCGGCCCGCCACACCTTGAAGCCGGCCGTGAGGTCGCGGATCCGCACGTTGAGCAGGGTGTGGACGTAGAAGTTGGCCCAGCCGCTGAGCGCGCGGCGGTAGAGCGGCCAGTTTTCGTCGAGCTCGCCACCCGGCACGTAGCGGGAGCCGATCACGACACCGGCTCGGGTCGACATGAGCGTGCCGAGGAGGCCGGGAAGCGCCTCCGGCGGGTGGGACAGGTCGGCGTCCATCTGCGCGACGAACTCCGCGCCGCCGTCGAGGGCCTGGCCCATGCCATCCACGTACGCCCGGCCGAGGCCCTCTTTGCCCGCCCGGTGCACGACCGTGACCCGCCCTGGGTTTTCCGCCGCGAGCTTGTCGGCGACCTCGCCGGTGCCGTCGGGTGAGTTGTCGTCGGCGATGAGCACGTGCAGGCCCGGCATGGACAGCGCCAGCAGCCGCTCGACGAGCGGGGCGATATTGTCCACTTCGTTGAACGTGGGCACGACGACAGTCAATCGGGCGTCCCGCCAGGGCGTGGGCAACTCGACAGGTTTTGTCACCGCGTAAGGGTATCGCTGCCCGCCGAGAGGCGCCCGCCGCCTGTGCGGGCCTGTCCCGCCGCTACGGTGACGGGGTGGAGCTCCTGCATTCCGGCAAGGTCCGCGACGTCTACGCGGACGGCGACGACCTGATCCTGGTGGCCTCCGACCGGGTGTCCGTTTACGACGTCGTGCTGCCCACCCCGATCCCGGACAAGGGCGCGGTGCTCACCCGCCTCTCGCTGTGGTGGTTCGAGCAGCTCGCCGACCTCGTGCCGCACCACGTGATCTCGGCGTCCGACGTGCCGCCGCAGTTCGCCGGGCGGGCCATCCGCGTCCGGCGGCTGCGCATGGTGCCGGTGGAGTGCATCGCCCGCGGTTATCTGACCGGCCTCGGGCTCAAGGAGTACGAGAAGTCAGGCGCGGTGTCCGGTGTCCCGCTGCCGGCCGGGCTCGTCGAGGCCGACCTGCTGCCCGAGCCGATCTTCACGCCGACGACCAAGGCGCCGGTCGGCGAGCACGACGAGTTCATCACTTATGACGACGTGGCCGCCGAGGTCGGCGCGGCGACCGCCGAGGAGCTGTGCCGGATCACTCTCGCGGTGTACCGGCGGGGTGCCGAGATCGCCGCCGAGCGGGGCGTCGTGATCGCCGATACCAAGCTGGAGCTGGGCTGGGCGCCGGACGGCACGCTGGTGCTCGGCGACGAGGTGCTGACGCCGGATTCGTCGCGGTTCTGGGCGGCCGACTCGTGGCAGCCGGGGCGGGCCCAGTTTTCGTTCGACAAGCAGTTCGTCCGTGACTGGGCGGCGGGCACCGGCTGGGACAAGCAGCCGCCGGCGCCCGAGGTGCCCGAGGAGGTCGTGGCGGCGACGCGCGCGCGGTACATCGAGGTCTACGAGCGGCTGACCGGGCTCTCCTGGTAGACCCACCGCTCGCGCACGCTCGACCAGTCGGGCGCCGGGCCGGGCAGCGCGCCGGCGCCGGGCGCGCGCAGCCCGTCGAGCACCAGGGCCAGCCAGCGATGGCGGTACGGCCCGCCGGGCAGCACGCTCATCTCGCTGATCGTGAGCACGATGTCGGCGCTCGTCACGTCGGCGCGGAGCGTCCCCTCGGCCCGTGCGCGGCCGACGATCTCGTCGATCACCTTGTGGCCCCGCTCGGCGAGCGCGAACATCTCCTCCGTCGCCGGAAACGTCCCGGCCAGCCGGGCCAGCGAGCCGACCCGCAGGTCGACGCAGCGGCGCATGTAGCGGGTGAGCGCCGACCAGCCGTCCGGCTCCTCGGCGAGCGCCGCGTCGGCCTCGGCCATCGACCGCTCCATCGAGGTGGTGCAGATCGCCCGCATGAGGTCGACCTTGCTGGGGTAGCGGCGGTAGAGCGAGCCCATCCCCACGCCCGCGCGGGCCGCGATGGCGGACATCGGCGCGTCGGCGCCCAGCTCGGCGAAGACCTCGCGGGCGGCGAGGAAGACGGCTTCGTCGTTGCGGTCGGCCTCGGCGCGGCGGCTCATGTGACTGATCTTACGGGTGACCGGAGCGGATCGTTCCGTTAGGGTAACGGAGCAGAACGCTCCGCTCCGTTTGGGGGTACCGTGAAGCTCCTCGTCACCTGCGCGGCCCAGTTCCTTGTCGTGCTGGACGTCTCGATCGTCAACGTGGCGCTGCCCGCGATGCGCGACGACCTGGGCTTCGGCCCGAGTGGCCTGGAGTGGGTCGTCAACGCGTACGCGCTGGCGTTCGCCGGCTTCCTGCTGCTCGGCGGCCGGGTGGCCGACCTCTTCGGGCGGCGCCGGGCCCTGATCGCCGGGCTGGTGCTCTTCGCCGGCGCGAGTCTGGCCGGCGGTCTGGCCACCGCGCCGTGGGCCCTGGTGGCCGCGCGGTCGGTGCAGGGGCTCGGCGGCGCGCTGCTGATGCCCGCCACGCTCGCGATCCTGACCGCGACGTACCCGGAAGGTCCGCAGCGGGCCCGCGCGGTCGCGGTGTGGAGCGCGGTCGGCGCGGCCGGCGGAGCCGCCGGTTCGGTCTTCGGTGGCCTCCTCACCGACTTCCTCTCGTGGCGCTGGACGTTGCTGATCAACGTGCCGATCGGGGCCGCCGCGATAGTCGTGGCGCTGCTCGTGCTCGATCCCGGCCGGGACGGCGGCGGGCGGCGGCTGGACGTGCTCGGCGCGGTGACCGTGACCGCCGGCCTGACGTCGCTGGCGTTCGGCGTGACGCAGACCCGCGAGCACGGCTGGGGTGCGGCGGCCACGCTGCTGCCGCTGGTCGCCGGCATCCTGTTGCTGTTGGGGTTCCTGGCCGTGCAGGCGTGGGTGGCCCGCGAGCCGCTCATGCCGCTGCGGATCTTCCGATCCCGCTCGGTCTCCAGCGCCAACGTGGTCATCCTGCTGACCGGTGGCGCCGGCTTCGCGATGTGGTACTTCGTCTCGCTGTACCTGCAGAACGTGCGTGGCTACGGCGCGCTGGAGGCCGGCCTGGCGTTCCTGCCGCACACGGCGGCGATCATCGCGGCCGCCCGGGTGGCGCCGCGGCTGATGGCCCGGATCGGCATCCGCGCGACGGTGGTGCTCGGCGCGCTGGTGGCCGCGGCCGGCTTCTTCTGGCAGTCCCGGCTGACTGTGGACAGTGGACTCGTCACCGGGGTACTGCTGCCCGGCATGGTGATGACCGCCGGGATCGGGCTGACGTTCACCCCGCTGGCCGCCGCGGCCACGACCGGTGCGGCGCGCGGCGACAGCGGGCTCGTCTCCGGCCTGCTCAACTCCTCACGCCAGATCGGCGGCTCGGTCGGGCTCGCGGCGCTGGCGACGATCGCGGCCGCGCACACCCAGGATCTCGGTGCCTCCGGCGCGGCTGTCACGGCCGGTTACAGCCGGGCGTTCCTGATCGCCTCGATCCTGCTCCTCGTGGCCGCTGCGGCCACCGTGCTGCTGCCGCCGCCTCCGCGCACCCCAAAGGCTCCCGCCCTGGCCGAAGCGGCCAGGGCGGGAGCTGCCTGAGAGAGCGTTCTCAGGCGCGGCGCCACTTCTGGTTGGCGCCGCCGGTGCAGGTCCAGATCTGCAGCCGGGTGCCGTCGGCGGAGCTGGCTCCGCGGGCGTCGAGGCACTTGTTGGATCCGATGTTGACGATGTCGCCGTCCGCTTCGACCCGCCACTGTTGTGCGCCCGTGCCGTTGCAGTCGTACAGCTGCACGGCCGTGCCGTCCGCGGTGCCGGCCGCCGTCACGTCCATGCACTTGCCCAGCGCGCGCAGCGAGGAGTTGGCGCCGTTGGTCCAGCTCTGCGCGGCGGTGCCGTTGCACGTCCAGAGCTGCACGGCGGTGCCGTTGGCTGTGCTCGCGCTGGCCACGTCGACGCACTTGTTGCCGACCCCGACGATCGTGTTGCCACCGGGCTGCGGGTTGCCGCCGCCGGTGTTCCACGCGTACGCCCGCACGTAGTCGACCGTCAGCGTCTGCGGGAACGTCGTGGTGCCGTCCGGGTAGCCGGGCCAGAGGCCGCCGACCGCCAGGTTCAGGATCAGGAAGAACGGGCGGTTGAAGACCCACTGGTTGCCGTTGAGCGAGGCGGGGGTGATCCGGAAGAACTGGTTGCCGTCCACGTACCAGGTGATCGAGTCGGGCGCCCAGTCGACGGTGAAGGTGTGGAAGGCGTCGGCGAAGCGCGGCCCGTTGTAGCCGGCGCCGATGCCGCCCGCTCCCGAGTAGCCGGGCCCGTGCACCGTGCCGTGCGTGGTGTTGGGCTCACGGCCGATGTTCTCCATGATGTCGATCTCGCCGCTGCTGGGCCAGTTCACCGGGGTGCCGAGCATCCAGAAGGCGGGCCAGATGCCCTGACCGAAGGGGAGCTTCATGCGCGCCTCGAAGCGGCCGTACGTCTGCTGGAAGATGCCCGACGTGAGCAGCCGCGCGGACGTGTACTGGCACGTGCCGTAGTGGCACTGGAAGTTGGACGGGTTTTCCCGGCGGGCCGTGATCACCAGGTTTCCGGCGCCGTCCAGCGCGGCGTTGCGGGTGCTGTTCGTGTAGTACTGCTGCTCGTTGTTGCCCCAGCCGCTGCCGCCGATGTCGTAGCGCCACTTGCTGCCGTCCGGTGCGCTACCGGCCGCGCCGTTGAACTCGTCCGACCAGGTCAGCGCGCCCGGCTCGGCGAGTGCCGGACTGCTTGTCGCCGGCACGAAGAGGCTGGCCGCCACGAGCGCCAGGACCAACAGGGCTCTCCGCATAAAGCATCACGCTCCTCGATGTAGTTAACAAACCTGTCAGATCGATGAACGTGCTGTCAAGAGAGCGTTTTCTAGTGGCATGTTAGAGGTGATACCGGGCGCTTCCGGGCCACCGCCTAGGATCCGGTGCGTGCGTGACATCGCCGTGTTCAGCGGAACCGCCCACCCGGAACTGGCCGAGGAGATCTGCGCCCATCTGGATGTGCCACTACACCCCGTGAGAGTGTCCCGATTCGCCAACGACTGCCTCGAGGTGCAGCTCGAGGCGAACTGCCGGGAACGTGACGTCTTCCTGATCCAACCGCTCGTCCCGCCCGTGCAGGAGAACCTCGTCGAGCTGCTGCTGATGCTCGACGCCGCGCGGGGCGCCTCGGCGGGGCGGATCACCGTCGTGATGCCCCACTACGCGTACGCCCGCTCGGACAAGAAGGACGCACCGCGCATCTCGATCGGCGCGCGCCTGGTCGCCGACCTGCTGAAGACCGCAGGCGCCGACCGCGTACTCGCCCTGACGCTGCACTCGCCGCAGGTGCACGGCTTCTTCGCCATGCCGGTCGACCACCTGCACGCGCTGCGCGAGCTGGCCGCGCACTTCCGGCAGTACGACCTCGCGGAGGCCGTGGTCGTCTCGCCCGACCTCGGCAACGCCAAGGAGGCGTCGCACTTCGCCCGCATGATCGGCACCCCCGTGGCCGCCGGCGCCAAGCAGCGCTTCCCGGACGACCGCGTGCAGATCAGCGCCGTGATTGGCGACGTGGTCGACCGCGACGTGATCGTGCTGGACGACGAGATCGCCAAGGGCAGCACGATGATCGAGCTGATCGACCACCTGCGCGAGCTGAAGGTCCGCTCGATCCGCCTCGCGTGCACACACGGCCTGTTCTCCAGCGACGCCCTCCGCCGGCTCAGCGAGCAGGAGGGCGTGCTGGAAATCGTCTGCACGAACACCGTGCCGATCCCGATCGAGAAGCGTGTGCCCAAGCTGCGTGTGCTCTCCGTGGCACCGGCACTCGCCGAAGCGATGCGCCGCATCCACAATGGAGAATCGGTGAGCGCCCTCTTCAGCTAGCGCGACGGGGGTAGGTCTGGCCCCGGCTGGAGGCGGGGGTGTGGCATGTGCGTGCCTCCCAACCTGGGCGCACCAATGCGCCCACGGACCGATACCGATCCTCGCGCCATGCACGTCACAGCCAACCCCGTTGCCGAAGGAGTTCTGAACGGCCCGCCGCGGCTAACGGGGACTCCTGCCCGCTACCTCGCGTTGGAGGTCTCTAAAGGTCGGCGTGGAGCCGATGAGCTCTGACCTGCGAAGCCAGGACCTGTGCGGGTCGACGGAATCCCGAACGGCCCATCGGACTTCCTGCACTGTCGTCCGCAAAGATCCGGGATGGTGCCGCCGGACGGAGTGCGTCGGTGGACCGCTGGAGGGTCCGAGGGCCATCCCCTGCCGGAGCAGGACTCCTCGTAATGCGGCTGCCGGCAGCCCGCGTCCTTGGCAGTGGCCGGGGTGACGCGGACGGTGGTGGGGAGGCGAGGCGTGCACGACAACTCACATCTTCAAGGCCGCCGCACCCCTACGAAGCTGGCCCCAGCGCGGCGCTGATCCGCACGGTCGTGCCACCTGGGCCGGTCTGCACCTCCATGCGGTCGCTGAGCCTGCCGGCCAGCCACAGGCCCCACCCGCCCGGGGTGTCGGCGGCGGGGCGGGCGCCGCTGGACAGGCGCGTGTCGTCGAAGCCCTCGCCGTGGTCGGAGACCTCGCAGACCACCTCGTCGCCCCGGCGCCACAGGCTCAGCCGGCCCTTGCCGCCGCCGTGGCGCACCGCGTTGGTGAGCAGCTCGTTGACCGCCAGCACGAAGTCGTCAAGGCGTTGGCCGACCAAGCCGGCCTTGCCCACGCACGACGCGACCGCATGGCGCAGCCGGGTGACCTGGCTGCGCTCGAAGGTCTCGGTGAGGAGCGGGACCGTGTCGATGGGCCAACCGTACCGAAGTGAAGACACAGCCGCCGACTGGTGGTAGGGCCATCGCCGTCCGTCCACCCTGAGTTTGATTGTTTGGGCACAAGGTCGCGCAGTGTCGCCGGTCTCGGATGGGGTGTGGGATGGTCAGGGGGTGCGAAGAAGCACCACGAAGAGTGCGGCCGAGATCCTCGACCGGCTCGCGCGCACCGAGCGGCTGGGCAACCTGGGCTGGGCGGAGTGGGACCTGGTCACCGACACGGTCCACTGGTCCGACCACCTATTTGAGATCTTCGAGCGGGACCGGGCGGCCGGTCCCGCGAGCCTCGCGCAGGCCAGGGAGTACATCGTGCCCGACGACCTCGGGCGCGCGGACAAGGCGGTCCAGTCGCTGATCGGTGACGCAAAGCCGATAGATGTCACCTTTCGGATTGCGGTCGGCAGTGGAATACGCCACATCCGCGCGATTTTCGAGGCGGAGCGCGGGCGGGACGGAAAGGCCCGCTTGGTGTACGGGATCATCCAGGACGTCAGCGTCTTCGAGGCGGCCGCCCGCGACCGCGCTCGGCTGGCCGACGTCGAGGCCGAGTCCGCCGAGCTGCAGGCCAGCCTCCGCATCGAGCACAGTGTCGTGGCCGCCCTCCAGCAGGTGATTCTGCCCGTGCCCGCCGGCACCGTGCGCCGCCCGGGTCTGGAGGCGGCGGTGCGCTACCAGCCGGCCGAGGAGGTGGCGCGGGTGGGCGGCGACTGGTTCGACCTGGTGCACCTGCCCGGCGACCGCACGCTGCTCGCGGTCGGCGACGTGGCCGGGCACGGCATGCCGGCGGCAGCCAAGATGGCGCGGCTGCGGCACGCCCTCTCCGCGCTGGCGGTGACCACCGACGATCCCGCACAGCTGCTCAGCTACCTCAACCAGATGGTCTGCGACGACCCGACCGGTCCGACCGCCACCGCGGCGGTGGCCCGCTTCGACCCGGAGACCTCGTCGGTCACCTGGGCGCAGGCCGGGCACCCGCCGCCGGTGCTGCTCACCCGCGGCGGCGCGGCGCCCCTCCAGCGCCCAGAAGGCATGCTGGTCGGCGCCCTCCGCACGTCGGAGTACGGCACGGCCACCACCGCGCTCGCCCCCGGCGACACGATGCTGATCTACACGGACGGGTTGATCGAGCGGCGCACGTTCGACAGCGACTGGCTCGGGCCCGTGCTGCGCGCGCTCGGCGGTGGGGCGGATCTGCCGCTGCAGGCGCTGCTCGCCCGACTCCAGCCGGCCAGCCCGGACGACGACACGTGCGTGCTCGCCCTGCGCGCGGTCGGCGATGGCTGAGGATCCGACCGGCACCTTCCAGGTGCCGCTGTGGCGCGCGATCGCGGTGTTCCGGTTCGCCTCCATGGCGTACGTGGTGGTGATGGTCGCCCTGAACCTCACCGACTACGCACACCCGCTCGGCGCCATCCCGGCGCTGGCCGTGCTCGTCGGCTGGTCGGTCGCGGCCACGTACCTGTACGCGCGCCCGGCCTGGCGCGGCTGGCCGCTGTTCGGGACCGATCTCGCCGTGACGCTCGTACTCCTGCTCGCCTCGTCGTGGGTGGTCGGCCGCACCGCGATCGACGACGGCGTGCCCTCCCTCGCCGTCGCCTGGCAGGCGTGCCCGGTGCTGGCCTGGGCCGTCTCCGGCGGCCGCCGCCGGGGCGCGATCGCGGCGCTGATCGTCGGCGCGGCCGACGTGACGGTGCGGGCGAAGCTGACCCACGCCTCGGTCACCGGGCTGATGCTGATGCTGCTCGCCGGCGTGGCCGTGGGGCACGTCGCGCGCCTCGCGGTCGAGTCTGAGCAGCGGCTGCAGCGGGCGGTGGAGCTGGAGTCCGCCACCCGCGAGCGGGAGCGGCTGGCGCGCGGCATCCACGACTCCGTGCTGCAGGTGCTCGCGCTGGTGCAGCGGCGCGCCGCTCACCTGGACGGCGAGGCTGCCGAGCTGGCCAAGCTCGCCGGTGAGCAGGAGGCGGCGCTGCGGGCGCTCGTGGGTGGGCGCGCGCCGCGGCCGCGCGCCGGGCCTGACGTCGACCTGCGCACGATCCTTGACGGGTACGCGTCGCCGGCCGTGACGATCGCCGCGCCGGCGACACCGGTGCGGCTGCCGGCCACCGTCGCGCACGAGATCGGCGCGGCCGTGGGTGCCGCCCTCGACAACGTCGCGCGGCACGGCGGCCCCGCCACGCGCGCGTGGGTACTGCTGGAGGAGGAGTCCGGCACCGTGACGGTGTCGGTGCGCGACGACGGGCCGGGCATACCGGCCGGCCGGCTCGCGGAGGCCGCCGGCCAGGGACGGCTCGGCGTGGCGCAGTCGATCAGCGGCCGGATGGCGGACCTCGGCGGCACCGCGGACATCGTCTCGGCACCGGGGGAGGGCACCGAGGTGGAGCTGCGCCTTAGGGTGACCGGGTGAGCCAGACCCGGGTGATGGTGGTGGACGACCATCCGATGTGGCGTCAGGGCGTGGCACGCGACCTGGCCGAGGCCGGCTACGACGTGGTCGCCACGACCGGCGAGGGTGGCCAGGCGGTGCGGATCGCGCCCGCCGCGCGCCCCGACGTGGTGGTGCTCGACCTCCAGTTGCCCGACATCTCCGGCGTGGAGGTGATCCGCGGCCTGCTCGCTGCGCTCCCCGGCGTCCGGGTGCTGATGCTCTCGGCCAGCGGTGAGGAGCAGAGCGTGCTCGACGCGGTGAAGGCCGGCGCGACCGGATACCTGGTGAAGTCGGCGAGCCCGGAGGAGTTTCTCGAGGCGGTGCGCCGCACCACGGCCGGTGACGCGGTCTTCACGCCGGGGCTGGCAGGTCTGGTGCTGGGGGAGTACCGGCGGCTGGCCAAGGGCGGCGGACCGGTGGACGATGACGCGGCGCCCCGGCTGACCGAGCGCGAGACCGAGGTGCTGCGGCTGGTGGCCAAGGGCTTGTCGTACAAGCAGATCGCCGCCCGGCTCACGCTGTCGCACCGCACGGTGCAAAACCACGTGCAGAACACGCTCGGCAAGCTCCAACTCCACAACCGGGTGGAGCTGACGCGGTACGCCATCGAGCGGGGACTCGACGCGCCCGACTGAGCGTCAGCGGAGTACCGCCCACACGACCTTGCCGCCATCCCGGACCGCGCAGCCCCAGCTGGCGGCGATCGCGTCCAGGAGCAGCAGGCCGCGCCCGCCGGACGAGGTGTGTGCCGGGGTTCGTGGCCGCAGCGGCTCGGTGGACCCGTCCCGGACGGCGATGAGCAGTTCCTCCCGGTGTGTGGCCAACTGGACGGTCAGCGGCGTACCCGCGTGCAGCACCGCGTTGTTGACCAGCTCGGAGATCGCGATGTTCGCGGGCTCGGCCAGGCTTTCCCGGTGCCAGCTGGCGCAGGCGGTGGCGACCAGCTCGCGGGCCATCTGAGCCGCCTCGAGCCGGGGCTCGAGTTCGAGACTCAACCAGTGTTCTGGCGCCGGTGTGGTCGCTTTGGTCTGCATCAGGGTCACCTGCCCATGAGGTACCCCCGCCCGGCGCGGGCCATGCGTCTTTGTCACTGCGCGAACCTCACGGCCCAGCTGGGCCCTGTGTTTCAAAGGATTCGAAACAGCGCCTAGCGGCGGGCGGCGGGCACGGGCTGGTGGAGGCGCACCGGGCGGCGGCGGTGGACCGGCGCGACCTGGTGGTGGTGCTGTGGCTCCGCGTAGCGGGTAAGGCCGATCACCGAGGCCAGCGTGACCAGGAAACCGACCATGGCGAGCCACTCCCGGCCCGGCCAGATGCGGTCGCCGAGGAAGAGCAGGCCGATGATGGCGGCGGGCACCGCGCCGGCGGCGTCCATGGCGGCGACCGCGGCGGTCGTGGAGCCGCGCTGCATGGCCAGGCCGAGCAGCAGCTGGCCGACGACGGTGTGGGCGAGCAGCAGGTAGAGCAGCGGGTGGAAGAGCAGCGCCTCGGCCGAGTGGACGGCGGCGAGCGGGCGGGCGGCCACGGCCGCGGCGGAGAAGGCCATGCCGGCGAGTGAGCCGAGCGCGACCGAGCCGGGCGCGCCGTGCAGGCGGACAGCGAAAAAGCCCAGGGCGCCGATCACCGCGAGCGCGATCGCCAGGGCGGCGAGGCCCAGCGGCCCGATCTGGCGGGACGGGGCGGGCTCGGCGGCGAGCACGAGCGCGCCGATGCCGGCGAAGAGCAGGACCAGCAGCCCGACCTCGGCCGCGGGCAGGCGCCACTTCAGCACCAGCACGCCGAGCAGGGCGGTCACGCCGAGGCCCGCGGCCACGCTCGCCTGCACGAGGAAGAGCGGCAGATCGCGGCGGGCGAGGAAGGCGAGCAGGAAACCGAGGCCCTGGCAGCCCAAGCCGACCAGGTACGTGCGGTGGCTGGCCAGGCGGAGCAGGAGGCCCGGGTCGAACGTGTGGTGGACCGTCGTGCGGGTGGCGGCCACGGACTGGAGGAGGTTGGCGACACCGTACGCCAAGATCATCGCAGTGAGGAAACACCAGCCGCCAGTGGATACCACCCGGCGACTCTAGCGGGATTGTCGAGCCCTTGCCTCGGCGGCTCGCGCCGGACCACCCCTCAGAGCGCCTCAATCCCCGGAGTGGATAGCCGTTCGAGCAGGTCGGCGTGGAGCTTGCCATTTGTGGCCACCGCGCTGCCGCCACCCGGCCCCGCGCGGCCGTCCAGGTCGGTGAACGAGCCGCCGGCTTCGGTCACGATCGGCACCAGCGCGGCGACGTCCCACAGCGACAGCTCCGGCTCGACCATCGCGTCAAGCGCACCCTCAGCCAAGAGCATATAGCCGTAAAAGTCGCCGTATGCCCGGTTACGCCACGTCTGGCGGAGAATGCTGAGCATTGCGCCGAGGCGGCCGTTCTCTTCCCAGCCCATCAGGTCGGAGTAGCAGAAGCTGGCGTCGGCGAGCCGGTTCACGCCGGACACCTTGATCGGCGTTGCCGCGGCGGTGTGCCGCCCCGCGTACGCCCCGTGCCCCACGGCAGCCCACCACCGCCGCCCCAGCGCCGGCGCGGAGACCAGCCCCACCACCGGCTGGTCGCCCTCCATCAGCGCGATCAGCGTCGCCCACACGGGCACGCCACGGATGTAGTTCTTCGTGCCGTCGATCGGGTCGATCACCCACTGGCGGGTGCCGGGCCCCGCGGCGGCCTCGGTCACCCCGTACTCCTCGCCGAGCACCGCGTCCCGCGGCCGCGTGCGGGCCAGCGTCGCGCGCAGAGCGCGCTCCACGGCGGTGTCGGCGTCGGAGACCGGCGTGAGGTCGGGCTTCGACTCCACATGCAGGTCGAGCGCCCGGAACCGCGCCACGGAGATGGAATCCGCGGTGTCCGCGAGCACGTGGGCGAGGGACAGGTCATCGGCGTACCGGGCCATGGCGGGAAAGGTAGCTGATCGGAACCCCCTGCACGCGATAGCGTCCCGTTTATGAGACCGGATGCGTTGTGTGGACTGCTCGCCGAGCCTGACCGGCTCACCACCTTCGCCGCCGTGGTGCTGGGTGCGGCCAGCCCCTCCGAAGTGGCGGCCAGCACCGGCCTGCCCGCCCGCCAGGTCGTGGTCGCGCTCCGCCGCCTGGAGGTGGGTGGCCTGGTGGCGAGCGTGGACGGACGGATCGTCGCGGAGGCGAACGCGTTCAAGGAGTCCGTGCGCGAGCACGCCCCGGCACCGGCCGCCGAGGAGGACCTGGACCCCGACCGCGCCAAGGCGGCGGTGCTGCGCGTCTTCGTGCGCGACGGGCGGATCGTGCGCATGCCGGCCGCGCGGGCCAAACGGCGGATCATCCTGGAGCACGTCGCCGCCTCCTTCGAGCCCGGCATCCGCTACCCCGAGCGGGCGGTCGACGCGATCCTGCGCGCCTGGCACGACGACCACGCCTCGCTGCGCCGCTACCTCGTCGACGAGGGCCTGATGACCCGCGAGGACGGCGTCTACTGGCGCAGCGGCGGCTACGTCGAGGTCTAAAGTCCGGGCGGGCCGCGACCGTGGTCGCCGTTCAGAAGATCCAGTTCGAAGCAGATCCGGGCTACCGCGATGCCCGTCGTGGTCCGGACCGTTGCTCCCGCGGCCTCACCCTCCGCGGTCGCCAGGCTCAACCCGAGGGCCTGGTCCAATGGCAGTCACGGACCGCGGCGCCGAGTCCGCCCACGATGCGGCGCCGTCCTGGAGGGCTCTACTACCGTCAGCGACCATCCGTCGGGGGCAAGCGGCGCCGCAGTCCAGATCTTGGTGAGTTGGCGCGTTATTTCGACGCTAACTTGCCAAGATCTGCCGGAGTGGGCTCCTGGTTTGAGCTGGGCGACCACGGAGGGTGAGATGGCACCCGCGGGCATAGCGGCTCCCACAACCCCAACTCGAGGCTGCCGATCCCGGCGGGGTGCGGTCAAGGCGGTGCGGCGAGCCTGGCGCTGAGACGCTCGGCGGTGCTCTCTTGGGCTCGGGCCGCCGTTGCGGCCAGGGTGGCGCCGGCGGCCCAGGCTGTTGTCCGGGCCTGTGCGACGCTCCCGGTTTCAGTCGGCGTGGGTCTGAAACTCCCATGTGGCGCTGGGTCCGGACCGTCCGCGGTTCACCAGCAACGGTGGTTTTTCTGAACGCGTGGAGCGGCGACCGACCTGGACCGGGACGAGCGTCGCGCGTTGATCGGTGGGCGGCCGCGTCGGTCATGGAGGTCGGCGAGGGCGCTCGTGGCCGGTTCCGCGCTGCCGCGCCGAGCGACTCGCTGAGAAGGCGGCGCGCCGGCTGCCGGCGGGGTCCGGCGCCGCCCGGCAAGGTCGAGCAGGCTCGTCGCAACCGCGGGCTGGTGCGGTGGTGGGATCTCGCACCGCGGAGGGTGAGGCCGCGGGAGCAACGGTCCGGACCACCGCGGACATCGCGGTAGCCCGCATCTGTCTGGGGTGGATCTTCGCCGATCGCGAAGCCGGACGGAACCGAGGACCTAGAGCGGGTCGGTCGCGGCGGCCTCGGGATCGGGGTCGCCGGATCGGGAGGCGAGCAGCCGGCGGTACGAGCGGAGCCGCCGCTCGTCAGCGTGCCCGGCGGCCACCCACGCGTCGAGGGCGCACCCCGGGTCGTCGGCCGTGTGCTCGCAGCCGGGCCGGCAGTCGACGGTGGCCTCGACAAGGTCGGGAAAGCCGTGCAGCAGGCTCTCCGCGGAGACGTGGGCGAGGCCGAAGCTGCGTACGCCCGGGGTGTCGATGATCCAGCTCGGCTTCTCGTCCTGGAGCTGGAGCGCGACGGCGCTGGTCGACGTGTGCCGCCCCCTGCCCATCGCGCTCACCGCGCCCACCGCGCGGTCTGCGGCCGGTACGAGGCGGTTGACAAGCGTGGACTTGCCGACGCCGGAGTGGCCGACCAGCACGGAGATCCGCCCGGTGAGCGTGGCGCGCAGGTCGTCGAGGTCGGCGTCCGGCCGGCAGAGCACGTGCGGGAGGTCGAGCTCGGCGTAGTAGCCCAGCACCGCGTCCGGCGCGGCGAGGTCGGCCTTCGTGAGGCAGAGCAGCGGGTCGATGTCCGCGTCGTACGCGGCGACGAGGCACCGGTCGATGAACCCCGTGCGCGGCGGCGGGTCGGCGAGCGAGCTGACGATCACGAGCTGGTCGGCGTTGGCGACCACGACGCGCTCCAGCCGCCCCTCGTTGGTGGTGTCGTCGTCGTCGGCGGTGCGGCGCAGTACGGACGTGCGCTCGGCAATCCGGACGATCCGGGCCAGCGCGCCCGGCGCTCCCGAGATGTCGCCGACGATCGCCACGTGGTCGCCGACCACCACGGACTTGCGGCCCAGCTCGCGGGCCCGCATCGCGGTGATGCTGGCGTCGCCGACGTGGCACGTGTACCGCCCGCGGTCGACCGCCACCACGAAGCCCTCGACGGCGTCGGAGTGCTTGGGCCGCGTGCGGGTGCGCGGGCGCGAGGAACGCGACGGGCGGACCCGTACGTCGTCCTCGTCGTACTCCCGCCGCTTCTTCCCCGTCAGGATCCCTCCCCCGCGCCGCCCCGGGCCTAGCTTCCGGCCACCATTGCTGACCATAGTGCCGGAAACTCGGGCAGGGTCTTCGACGTGCATGCCACATCGTCGACCTCGACCCCCGGGACGGCCAGGCCGATCACGGCGGCGGCGTGGGCGAGGCGGTGGTCGTCGTACGTCTGGAAGGGCGCGCCGCGCAGCGGCCTCGGCCGGATCTCCAGCCCGTCATGGCTCTCGGTCACGTCGGCGCCCAACGCCTTCAGCTCGCGGGCCAGCGCCGCCACGCGGTCGGTCTCGTGGCCGCGGATGTGCGCGACGCCGCGCAGGCGGGAGGGCGAGTCGGCGAGCGCGGCGAGCGCGGCCAGCACCGGGGTCAGCTCGCTGACGTCGGACAGGTCGGCGTCCAGCCCGTGCACGGCGCCGGTGCCGCGAACCGTCAGCCCCTCGGTGCCGAGCGACACCTCGCCGCCCATCTCGTGCAGCAGCGCGCGGAGCCGGTCGACCGGCTGGGAGCTCGTGCGCGGCCAGCCCAGGAGCGTCACCTCGCCGCCGGTGACCAGCGCGGCCGCGAAGAACGGCGCCGCGCCGGAAAGGTCCGGCTCGATGATCCAGGCGCGCCCCGACAGCCGGCCGGGCTGCACCGCCCACACGTCCGGCGTGGTGTCGTCGACCGCGGCGCCGGCCGCGCGCAGCATCAGCGCGGTCATCCGCAGGTGCGGGGCGGACGGCACGGGCGGGCCGGCGTGGCGCACGACCACCCCGCGCTCGAACGCCGCGCCGGCCAGCAGCAGCCCCGACACGAACTGGCTGGACGCGGAGGCGTCGATCTCCACCTCGCCGCCAGCGACCCGGCCGGTGCCGTGCACGGCCAGCGGCAGCCCGCCGCTGTCCGCGGAGTCGATCCGGACCCCGAGCGAACGCAGCGCGCCCACCAGCGGGCCGAGCGGCCGCTGCCGGGCGCGCGGGTCGCCGTCGAACGTCACCGTCCCGGTCGCGAGCCCCGCCACCGGCGGCGCGAACCGCATGACCGTGCCGGCGAGGCCGACGTCGATGTGCGCGGGGCCGGCCAGGGGGTTGGGGCGGATCACCCAGCGGTCATCGTCCAGTGTGGACACCTGGGAGCCCATGGCGCGCAGCCCGGCGGCCATGAGCTCGGTGTCGCGGGCGCGCAGCGGGCGGCGGAGTGTCGAGGGGCCGTCCGCGATCGCGCTGAGCACGAGGGCACGCGCCGTCATCGACTTGGAGCCGGGGAGGCGGAACGTGGTCGCGACCGGCTCCTTGGCGGTCGGCGCGGTCCACGGGGTGGGTGCGCGTCTCGCGCTCGTGTCGGCCACCCGTACAGTCTGCCGTCCGCCGCCCACCAATCGTGATCGCCGATCCGGCTTCTCCCAGGTGTCGAGACGGGCGCGGTAGCGTGAGCGGCATGTGCGGCCGGTACGCGACCACCCGCAGCGCGGCGGACCTCAGCGCGCTCTTCGAGGCGTACGACGACACCGCGGGGGGCTTGACGCCGGACTACAACGTCGCGCCGACCGACCCGGTGCCGATCGTGCGCATGTCCACGTCCCGGGGCGAGCGGGTGTTGGCCGGAGCCCGGTGGGGCCTGGTGCCGACCTGGGCCAAGGACGCCAAGGGTGCCGCCCGCATGATCAATGCGCGGGCGGAGACGGTGGCCACGTCGAGCGCGTACGCGTCGCCGTTCGCCAAGCGCCGCTGCCTCGTGCCCGCCGACGGGTGGTACGAGTGGCTGCGCAGGCCGGACGGCCGCAAGCAGGCGTACTTCATGACGCCCGCGCACGGCGGTGTGCTCGCCATGGCCGGCCTGTGGTCGCCGTGGGGCGAGGGGCTGACCTTCAGCGTCGTGACCACGGCCGCGATCGGCGACCTGGCGCTGGTGCACGACCGGATGCCGCTGCTGCTGCCGTGGCAGCGGTGGGCGGGCTGGCTCGCCGGTGGAGGCGACGCCGAGGAGCTGCTGAACGCGCCGAGCGACGAGTTTCTGGCCGGGATCGAGATTCGCCCGGTGGGTCCGGACGTGGGCGATGTCCGCAACGACGGGCCGCATCTGGTCGAGCGGGTGCCCGGGGCGACACTCGGCGGGCCTCCCGAGGAACCGGTCGAGTTGACGCTATTTTGATCGTTAGTGTTTCTGATTGGTTTCCGCTCTTCTGACGCACCGTGATCAGAAAAAGTACCGAGCGATAGCGCACGGGAGCGCTCCCATCACGCTGTGTGCTCATTTCCGCTATTCGTGGTGAATAGACGATTGGCCTTTCGGCCAGGATCTATGCAACCCCTTGAATTGCAAGGCGCGAATGCGATAGAACACAACGCCGGCAGAGGTGTCGATTCGCACTGGGCGGACGGCAACAACCATTACTTCGCCGGTCCCACGGGGGAGGTGGGTGGATGACACGGGCGCGGATGCCACGCCCGCACGAGGTTGCCGCTGCACGGCGTGACCCGAGGCTGCTTCGGGCGCTGAGTGAGCGGCAGCTGGACGATGCGTGGCGCACGCGAGGCGTGTGCCAGAGCGTGGACCCCGAGACGTTCTTTCCTGCTCCCAGTGAGCCGGCGGACGCCGCGGTGGCCCTGTGCCGCACGTGCGACGTGCAGGGAGCCTGCCTGGCCTGGGCACTGGAGGTCGGCGACTGCCACGGGGTCTGGGGTGCCACGACACCGCGTGAGCGGCGGGCGATGCTTGTCGCCTGGCGCGGGCAGGTGCAGCGGGACACAGAGGTGGCGGAGAGCGCGGGCCCACCGGTCCGCGACCAGCTGCTGACCTTGGTTCCGTTAAACACGCGCTGACCATCCCGTTTCGGCGAGTATGGGCGAGTGTCTGACACCAGCCGTGAGATCGTCACGCCCCGCGGGCCGGCCCTGGTCGACCTGACCCCCGCGTCCGGCCGAGCAAAGAGCCTGCTCGTGCTCGGGCACGGTGCCGGCGGCGGGGTCGGCGCGCTCGACCTTGTCGCGCTCCGTGACGCCGCACACGCCGCCGGGGTGACGGTCGCACTCGTCACCCAGCCCTACCGCGTCGCCGGCCGGCGCGCGCCGGCGCCCGCGCCACAGCTCGACGAGGCGTGGGCCGCGGTCGTGCGCGAGCTGCTCGCCGACCATCCGAAGGCGAAGCTCGTCGTGGGTGGCCGCTCCAGCGGAGCGCGGGTCGCCTGCCGCACCGCCGCCGACCTCGGCGCCGCCGCGATCGTCTGCCTGGCGTTTCCGCTCCATCCGCCGGGCCGGCCGGAGCGCTCCCGGCAGGACGAGCTGCCCGCGGGGATCCCCACGCTGGTGCTCAACGGCGACCGCGATCCGTTCGGCATCCCAACCGGTGGGCCCGCCACCTTGATCGAGGTACGCCCAGGTGAGGGACACGACCTGCGCCGTGACCCCAAGGGCACCGCCGCCATCGCGGTCGCCTGGCTCCGTGAGCGGCGTCTCGCCCGATGAGGTCCTGACCAGCACCGCAGGGGAATGCACCCCATCGGGTACGTGTTCTAGCCCCCGGAAGCACATACTGCGGAAGGGGCAGGATCGGTGCAAACCAGTACGCGACCCTCTGATCGGGTGAACCCCGAGGTCGAGCGCGTGCGTCAGCTCCTGGGCGGGCCGGACTGGCTCGCGGCTAACCCGGTGACAGGTGAGCCTTCCTCAGGCGCCGACCAGGCGTTCCGCGTATCCTCGGCGGGACAGTCGAGGGGGGACGTTCGGTTGACCCGACCGGAGAGGACCGACGAGCGGCGAGCGCGCTTCGAGCGCGACGCACTGCCGTTCGTCGACCAGCTGTACGCCGCGGGCCTGCGCATGACGCGCAACCCCGCCGACGCCGAGGACCTGGTCCAGGAGACCTTCCTCAAGGCGTTCGCGGCCTTTCACCAGTTCGAAGAGGGCACCAACCTCAAGGCCTGGCTGTACCGCATTCTCACCAACACGTACATCAACTCGTACCGGCGGCGGCAGCGCCAGCCGATACAGGCGCCGACCGAGGAGATCACCGACTGGCAGCTCGCCGAGGCGGAGTCCCACACGTCGAGCGGCCTGAAGTCGGCCGAGACCGAGGCGCTCGAGCGGCTGCCGGACAGTGACGTCAAGGACGCTCTCCAGCAGCTGCCGGAGGAGTTCCGGCTCGCCGTTTACCTCGCCGACGTCGAGGGCTTCTCCTACAAGGAGATCGCCGACATCATGGGCACTCCCATCGGCACCGTGATGTCCCGGCTGCACCGTGGTCGGCGTAACCTGCGCAAGCTGCTGGAGCGCTACGCTGCCGAGCGGGGCTTCAATCGCAGCCCGTCGCCCGACACCGCAGCAGCTGGCCAGGAGGTGTGACAGACCGTGAGTTGCGGTGAACCACACGAAACAGACTGTCGTGACGTGCTTGCCGAGGTATACCTCTACCTCGACCTGGAGTGCTCTGACGAGCGGCGCGACCTGATCCGCACCCACCTCGACGAGTGCTCGCCGTGCCTCCGGGAGTACGGCATCGAGCAGGAGGTAAAGGCCCTGGTCGCCCGCTGCTGCGGCGACGAGCGGGCACCCACGGAGCTGCGCGAGCGGCTGCGCGTCCGGCTCAGTGAGCTTGTGTTCGAGGCCGACTCCCGGGAGTATCTGCCCGACTGATCGGATCTCGTTCCCGCTGGAGTCCCCCCGTGCTGACAGACCGGTTGCGCCGCCTGGTGCGACTGCCCGAGGCGGTGCTGACCGGCCTGCTGGCCCTGTTCGTGGCCGCCCGGGTCTTCATCTGCGTGCGGGGCGACGTCTTCACCTCGTTCGACACCTTCTCGTACGCGCACCGCGGCGACCCCGCCTTCGACCGCGGAACGCTTGTGTCACTCACCGGGCACGCCCCGCGCCTGTGGGGCGTGCCGATCTTTTACGCGATCTTCCCGAACGACGAGGCCCGCGCGGTCGCCCAGTGGGCGGTCGGCACCGTGGCGTGGGCGCTGCTCGCCTGGGCGCTGTGGACGTGCCTGCGCACGCTCGTCACCCGCATCCTGGCGGCGGCCACCGTGCTCACGCTGGGCCTGCTGCCCCAGGTGGCCAACTGGGACTTCGCGATCCTCTCCGAGTCGCTCTCGATCTCGCTGGGCGTACTCACGCTCGCGCTGATGCTGCTCTGGGCCCGTACCGGATCGGTCTGGCATCTCGGTGCGGCGACCGCGGCGGCGGTCTGGTGGACGTTCACCCGGACCGACGTGCGGGTCTTCGTGGTCTTCCTGATCCTCGCGCTGGCGATCGTGGCCTGGCGGCGGCCGGCGCGGCGGCGGCAGACGCTTGTCGCGGCGGGCGCGCTGGTGCTGGCGACAATCTGGTGCACCGCGATCACGCCGGTCGTCGACCGCACCTACACGGGCTGGAGCGCCACCCCGGAGGTACGGCACGAGGAAGGGCTCATGCTCTTCCGGCTGCGGCTGCACGTGCTACCCGACCCCGAGGTGAAGGCGATCTTCCAGCGGGAGTTCGACATGCCGTCGTGCCCGGGCATGGAGGAGATCGCCGCGGGGCCGGCGTGGGAGACCGCCAAGTTCGCGGCGGCGTACGAGCAGTGCACCGACTTCAAGGCCTGGGGTGAGCGCAACGCATCCGACGTCTGGCAGCGGTACGCGACCGCGGAGCCGGGCGTCTTCGCGCGACAGATGCGCGAGGTGGTGCGGCTCTCGGTGGCCGGCTCCGACTACGCCAAGACCGAGCGCGTGGTGCCCATGGCGGTCGAAAAGCTCGCCTTCCCGCCGCGCAGCTGGGTGCTGAAGGCGCTCGGCGTGGCAATGCTGCTCGCGGCGGCGGCGTTCGTCGTGGCGGCCCGGCGGCGGCCCGACCTCACGCTCGCCGGCACCGTGGTGGCGGTGGGCTCCGGCGTGAGCCTGCTGGCCGGCATCTGGTTCGGCGCGGGGGAGTACTGGCGCTTCGGCATCCAGGAGGCGATCGGCCTCCGCCTCGCCGCACTGATCGCGATCGTGGCGGCCGTGGACGCGCTGCTGGTGGCCCGGCGGGACCGCGCGGTCCCGGAAGAGCAAAGCGCCCCGAAGCCGTCGAGAAGACGACCTCAGGGGCGCCGTAGGCCCCAGCTCAGGAGTTGGGGCGCTTGCCGTGGTTGGCCGCGCTCTTCTTGCGGGCCTTCTTCTTGCGAGACTTCTTAGCCATGCGCGCCTCCCAGGGACGTGTGCTGAGCATGTGGGTGCCGCCTCCGCACCGCCATAGTCGGCGGGCGCCGTGGCGGCGGAGCCGGCGTACATCACGGATCCTAGCCGGGCATGATTTGATACCGACGCACCTACACTCCGCTCACGAGGGAGGGCCAACGATGGCCGAGGAGATCCGCGCCGAGATGGTGGCCAACGTCTGGAAGGTCGTCGCGTCGGCAGGTGACACCGTCGCCGAAGGGGACACCCTCGTCATCCTGGAGTCCATGAAGATGGAGATCCCGGTGATCGCGGAGAGCGACGGCACGATCCAGCAGCTGGCGGTCAACGAAGGCGACGTCGTCCAGGAGGGCGACCTCATCGCGGTGATCGAATGAGCGTGACCGTCCGCACCGCCCTCCCCACCGACCACGAGGCCATCGCCCGCATCACCGTCGCCGCGTATAAGGCGGACGGCCAGCTCAGAGACGAAAACCCGTACGCGGCGACGCTCGCCGACGTGGCCTCCCGCGAAGCCGGCGGCGAGCTGCTGGTAGCGACCGACGGCGACGGCGAGGTGCTGGGCGCGGTGACCTTCGTGCTGCACGGCTCGCCCTACGCGGAGCTGTCCGGCCCGGGCGAGGCCGAGTTCCGCATGCTCGCCGTCGACCCCGCCGCCCAAGGCCGCGGCGCAGGCGAGGCACTGGCCCGCGCGTGCGTTCAGCGGGCCCGCGACCTGGACTGCAAGGCCGTGGTCATCTGCACCCGCGACTTCGCCACGCCCGCGCAGCGCCTCTACGCCCGGCTGGGCTTCGTGCGCGAGCCGGAGCTCGACTGGTCACCCTCGCCGGGCGTGCGCCTGCTGGGACTGAGGCTGGCGCTCTAGCGCGGGTCGCTCTGTGGACGGCCGGCGGCTGCTGCTGGTCACTCGGCGCGGCGCCGCTGCTGGTCACCCCGGCCGGCGAGGCCGGCCACTGCATGAGAAGCGATTCTGAGCTACCGCGACGCCCGTCGTGGTCCGGACCGTTGCTCCCGCGGCCTCACCCTCCGCGGTGGCCCAGCACCCGCTCCCGCAGATCTTGGCAAGTTAGCGTCGAAAAGGCGGGCTAACTCACCAAGATCTCGAAGCTCACACCGCCTGCACCTGGTCGACAGTCACCGACCGCGACGACGGTGCCGAACCGCGGCGGACTCAGACGGACACACCGTGAGCTGGGAAGACACCGGAGCTGTCGCGCGGCAAGCAATCCCAACTCGGACGGCGAATGCCGGGGGCGATGTCCGGTCCATGGCGGATCGTGGACGTGAGCTGCCCCTCAGGGGGCTGTTGAGTCCCTCAGGGGCACCGGACGTCCACGATCACCGCGGGGCCGCGTCGTTAGGCGGGGGTTGGGGGTTCGGTGCTGATTTTGTCCAGCAGCTCGTAGGCGATCTTTAGGGCGGTCGCGCGGCGTTGGTCGCTGGTGATCTCGGGGTCGCGGGCGGTGAACCAGGCGCTGTGCACGGAAAAGAGCGACAGCGCGGCGCGGACCTGGGCCTCGTGTGAGGTCGCCGGCCGCACGAGCAGGTCGACCAGGCGCATCATGCGGGCGCGCAGCTCCTGGCCGGCGGAGAAGTTTTTCATCGCGGTCTGGTTTTGCTCGAAGAAGCGCATCACCGGGTGCTTGTCCCTGCCGAAGAGCTCATCCGCGTACCGCTCGAGCAGCGTGCGCCGGGTCTCGACCGTCGGGGGCTGGGACTCGGCCCACTCGATCAGCCGATCCATGATGCCGATGCGGTCCTCGATGAAGCTGTTGGCGATCTCGTCCTTGCTCTTGAAGTGGTAGTAGAGAGCCGCCTTCGTCACGCCGAGCCGCTCGGCGATCTCGCGCAACGAGGTCTTCTCGTAGCCCTCCTCGGTGAACAGCTCCAGCGCCACGGCCTGGATGCGCGACCGTGTGTCGCCTGTGCCCTCGCTCACCTGAACCACCTTACCCAGCAAACTTACTTGACGACCGGTTAGTTGCGAGCTTACCGTACGGCAAGTAAGGAATCTATCAGCCGGGGGAGGCGTCACATGACTGTCACGGATCAAGGTTCGGCCAACCAGCCAAAGATCCGGGTCGTCCTGGTCGGCCTGATGATCGCGATGATGCTCGCCATGCTCGACAACATGATCGTCAGCACGTCGCTGCCGATCATTGTTCGCGAGTTCGACGGGCTGGACCACTTCACGTGGGTGGTCACGGCGTACGTGCTGGGCACCACCGTCTCGACCCCCATCTGGGGCAAGGTCGGCGACCTGTACGGGCGTAAGACCGTCTTCCTCACCTCGATCGTGATCTTCCTGATCGGCTCCGCGCTCTCCGGGATGGCCGGCTCCGCGATGTTGGGCGGGCCGGAGGACGGCATGTTCCAGCTGATCGGCTTCCGCGCTGTGCAGGGCCTCGGCGCGGGCGGCCTGATCGTGGGCGTGATGGCGATCATCGGTGACCTGGTGCCGCCCGCGAGCGTGGCCGCTACCAGGGCATGATGGCCGGCGTCATGGCGATCGCGATGGTGGCCGGGCCGCTGCTGGGCGGCTTCATCGCGGACCACCTGTCGTGGCGGTGGGCGTTCTACATCAACCTGCCGCTCGGCGGCGTCGCGCTGCTGGTGCTGATCACCCAGATGCACCTGCCGAAGTACCGGACCGAGCACAAGATCGACTGGCTGGGTGCCGGCCTCCTCTCCGTGGGCATCACCGCGCTGGTGCTGATCACCACGTGGGGTGGCAACGAGTACGACTGGGCCTCGCCGCAGATCTTCGCCCTGGTCGGCCTCGCCGCCGTGGCACTTGCCTTCTTCGGCTTCGTGGAGCGCCGCGCGGCCGAGCCGATCCTGCCGCTGGGCCTGTTCAAGAACCGCAACTTCGCGCTGATCTCGGCGGTCGGCTTCCTGCTCGGCTTCGCGATGTTCGGCGCGATGAACTTCCTGCCGATCTTCCAGCAGTACGTGCAGGGCGCCTCCGCCACCGGCAGCGGCCTGCTCCTGCTCCCGCTGATGTTCGGCATGCTGGTCGTCTCGATCCTGAGCGGCCGCGCGATCACCCGCACCGGCCGCTACCGCCTCTTCCCGATCATCGGCGGCGTGCTGATGACCGTCGGCATGCTGCTGCTGACCCTGCTGGACGCGCACACGAGCCGCGTCGAGCTCGGTGCGTACCTGGTGGTGCTCGGCGCCGGCATGGGCTTCCTGATGCAGACGTCGATGCTCATCGCGCAGAACAGCGTCGAGCAGCGCGACCTGGGTGCGGCGAGCGGCGCGGCGACGTTCTTCCGCTCGATCGGTGGCTCGTTCGGCGTCTCGCTGTTCGGCGCGGTCTTCGCCACCCGCTTCCAGAGCGAGCTGACCGACAAGCTTGGCGCACAGGCCGCCGACCAGTTCAGTGGCGGCGGCGGCGCGGGGACCTTCGACCCGGCGGTGCTGGCCGGCCTCCCCGCCGCGGCCCGTAACGGCCTGCTGACCAGCCTCGCCGACTCGATCGCGGGCGTTTTCTGGTGGGCGGTGGCGTTCGCGGTGCTGGTGCCGGTGCTCGCCTGGTTCGTGAAGGAGATCCCGCTGCGCGGTGCCCCGAGGTGGCGGCGACGGCGACTCCCGAAGAGCGGGCCGAGCGCGCCCTGGCGGACGCGCCCGCCGTGCCGTAACCCCGCGCGAATCCGAAGGGCGCCCCTCCGACCGGAGGGGCGCCCTTATCGCGTGCGAAATGGCCGCTCGCGGGAACCCAAAGAGGTGTGAACCCGTGCGCGATGCGTTGTGTTTGCGCGCGAGACCGTGCAAGAATGAGCACCGAACGAGCAGCTTTGCGCATGCGAGAGCCACATCCAGGAGGTCATCGTGGGGACGCCGGGAGCGGGCATGGCCGCGGACATCGCGGAGCAGCCGGAGGTCTACGCGCGGCTCCTGGAGCCGGCACACGTCGAGGCCATCGCGCGCGCCGCCGCCGTCATCGCCGAGCGGCAGCCGCGCCACGTCGTGCTCACCGCGCGCGGCACGTCCGACCACGCCGCGCTCTACGGGGCCTACCTCACGGAGATCCTCCTCGGCCTCCCCGCCGGGCTGGCATCGCCCAGCGCGGTGACGGTCTACGGTGCCCGCCCCGACCTGTCGCACGCGCTGGTCATCGGCGTCAGCCAGAGTGGCGGCTCGCCGGACCTCACCGAGGTCGTGCGGGTGGCCCGCGCGTCCGGCGCGCTCACGCTGGCGATCACCAACAATCCCGACTCGCCGCTTGCCGTGGCCGCCGAGCTGTCGGTCGACGTGGCGGCGGGGCACGAGCGGGCGGTGGCGGCGACGAAGACGTACACCGCTGAGCTCCTGGCCCTCCTCCTGCTTGTCGAGAGCGTGCGGGCCGGCGGCGGCCGGCCACCCGCGGAGCTCGCCGCCCTTCCCGACCTCGCGGCGCGCGTGCTTGCCGACCCCGCGCCGGAGACCGTCGCGGGCCGCTACCGGTTCGCGGCGCGCCTTGTCACGACCGGCCGGGGGTACGCGTACGCGACCGCCCGCGAGGCCGCCCTCAAGCTCATGGAGACGTCCTACCTGCCGGCCCTCGCCTTCAGCGGCGCCGACCTGCTGCACGGCCCGCTGGCGATGACCGACCCCGACGTGCCGGTGCTGGCGGTGGTGGGGTCAGGGCCCGGCGGCGCCGCGATGGGCGACGTGCTCGCGCGGCTGCGGGAGCGCAAGGCCGATGTGCTCACGGTCGGCGCCAAGGGCGAGCTCGCCGTGCCCGAGGTCGACGAGCGCCTCGCCCCGATGCTCGACATCCTGCCGCTGCAGCGGCTGGCGCTCGCGCTCGCGCTGGCCCGCGGCGAAGACCCCGACGCGCCGCGAGGACTCAAGAAGGTGACCTCGACCCTCTGAGCGCTTGGCCCGCCGACCGCAGCGGTGCCCGCGGGAAAGCGCCCAAAGAAAACGCTCCGCTGCGCTCCACGGTTCCCCGGCGCCCGCGCATGCGGTCCGCAGGTGACGCGGACGGGGGACAAATCTTTTCAAGCAGGGCCTAGAGTTGCAGCGTGTCTACGCTGCGCGACCTGGTCGAAGAGCACACCTCGCTGGGGTCCAAAGACATCGACCACCTGCACCGGCTCGCCGGCGACTGGCAGTTGCTGTCCGACCTCTCCTTTGCCGACCTGCTGCTGTGGGTGCCGGTCAACGGGCACGAGTCGTTTCTGTGCGTGGCGCAGGTGCGGCCGACGACCGCGCCCACGGCGTACCAGGACGACCAGGTCGGCCGCACCGTCGGCGGGCCCGAGGTGGCGCACCTGACGATCGCCTACCGGCAGGGGCGCATCTGGCGCGAGGGCGACCCGGTCTGGTACGGGGACACCCCCGCCCGCCACGAGGCGATCCCGGTGCGGCTGCGCGACGCCGAGGGCGAGCCGGGCAGCGTGATCGGGGTCGTGGGGCGGGACACCAACCTTTCCACCGCGCGCACTCCGAGCCAGCTGGAGCTCAACTACCTCACGACCGCCGACGACCTGGCGCAGATGATGGCCGACGGCACGTTTCCGCCGATCAGCCGCCGCATCGAGACCACGTCCGCGCCGCGGGTGGGTGACGGGCTGATCCGGCTGGACGCGAGCGGCAAGGTGACGTACGCGAGCCCGAACGCGCAGTCCGCGTTCCGCCGGCTGGGCTTCGCCTCCCACCTGGTGGGCGAAGACTTGGCCGCCCTCGCCGCACGCCTGGCCGACGACCCGCTGGAGGGCACCGACGCCTCGGCCCGCGTGCTGGCGGCGCTCGGCGGGGAGGCGCCGTCGCGCAAAGAGATCGAGGCGCGGGGCGCGACAGTGCTGACCCGCGCGCTGCCGCTCATGCCGGCCGGCGTGCCGATCGGGGCGCTGGTGCTGGTGCGCGACGTGACCGAGGTGCGGCGCCGCGACCGGGCGCTGGTCACCAAGGACGCCACGATCCGCGAGATCCACCACCGGGTGAAAAACAACCTGCAGACCGTCGCGGCCCTGCTGCGCCTCCAGGCCCGCCGGGTGGAGACGCCGTCCGCGAAGGCGGCGCTGGAGGAGTCGGTACGCCGGGTCGCCTCGATCGCCCTCGTCCACGAGACCCTGTCGATGTCGAGCGACGAGGCGGTGGAGTTCGACGGCATCGTCGACCGGGTCGCCGCCGCGGCCGCCGAGGTGGGCACCACCGCGTCGAAGGTGGCGATGCGGCGCAACGGCACGTTCGGCGTGCTGCCGGCCGAGATGGCCACCTCGCTGGTGATGGTGCTCAACGAGCTGCTGATCAACGCGGTCGAGCACGGCTTTCCGGAGATCGACGGCGTGGGCGCGGTGGGAGAGGTGGTGGTCTCGGCCCACCGCCACCGCAAGCAGCTGCACGTCACCGTGGTGGACAACGGGCGAGGGCTGCCGGAGACGTTCGACGCGGAGCAGGGCGGGCGGCTGGGCCTGCAGATCGTGCGGGCGCTGGTCACCGGCGAGCTGAGCGGCACGATCGAGCTGCGCGCCCGGCCAGAGGGAGGCACCGAGGCGGTCCTCGCGCTCCCCCTGACCAAGCGCTGAGGCCTCAGCCTCCGGTCTTCAGACCTTCGAGCATCTCGGCGAAGTCGAACACCTCCGCCGCAGGCGGCGCCGTGATGGTCGCCGGCTTGCCGTAGTCGGTGTACGTGACGGTGATGTCACTGATGCTGCCCATCACCACGTGCACCCGGCGCGGCTGGTACTTCTCGTCCACCCAGAGGTCGGTCTTGATCTCCTTGATGCCCGCCTTGGACAGCTCCTTCTCGGTGGCCGCGCGCATGTCCGCGTCGAGCTGGCCGAGGTACGTGGCGAGCGGGTTGGTCACCGTGTAGTGGACCGTCTTCACACCGTCGATCGTCTCCTCGCCCACCACCGTGACCGACTCGGCCGCGAGCAGGGTCTTGACCTGGCGCACCGGGTCGATGTCGTCCATCTGCTTGGCGAACCCGGAGCCCGCCTGCTCACCGGCCGCGCTCACGTCCATCTTCATCCAGCGCTTGCCGTCCATCTCGGCGCGGTCCGCCTCGGGCACCTCGATGTAGATGACCGAACCGATGATCAGCATCTTGGTGGCGGTGCCCGCGGCCTCCATGGAGAACTCGGCCTTGGGGTCCTTGCCGTACAGCAAGGTGCCCTCGCCCTTGAAGGTCTCACCGGCGGCGGTGCCGTCCATCTTCATGGTCACGGACTCGGCCTTCGTGGCCTTGTCGACGGCCTTCGCCAGCGAGCCCTTCGCGTCGGCGACGAGCATCGCCAGCACACCCTGCTCCTGCGGCGCGGACGGCGTGCCGGAGCCGGAATCACCACCGCACGCGGCGAGGCCCAGCACCGGAAGCGCGGCAGCCGCCAGCACAGCAACCTTGGAGCGTAATGACACGGTATCTCCCCGTATTTGAATGAATTACCAAAGGCGCGCGCATGCTATATCGCGCAATCCCGTGTCCTCTGCCCCGTTTCTGTTCACCCTGGCCGGGGGTCACAGCTTGTTGCCCAGGTGTTACAAACCACACTCCCGGCATCTGGGCGGCTGGTTGGCGGTCACGGGTCGCTGTGAGAAGCTAACCCTCGTGACCGTTGCCGAGCGCCGTGCCGTGTCGCTGGGATTGACCTCCCGGCGCCACGTTGACTACGGCCGCGTCCGCAGCGCCATGTGTCGGGCTCACTGACGTCGCCCGATCTATCCGTTCCCGGGCGCGTAGAGAGCGCCGGCCTCCAAGATCAGCGGCGTAGCCTCGCGCGTCCATCCTGATCAAGCACATGGAGGACGCCAGGATGGCGGTCACAAGCTCGGAAGGCCGGCCGGCCGCACGCCCGCGCAAGGCGCGCGGCGAAGGGCAGTGGGCGCTGGGACATCGCGAGCCGCTCAACCCCAACGAGCGCACCAAGAAGGACGACAACCCGCTCAACGTCCGCGCCCGGATCGAAAACATCTACGCGCACCGGGGGTTCGGCTCGATCGACCCGCAGGACCTGCGCGGGCGGTTCCGCTGGTGGGGGCTCTACACCCAGCGCAAGCCCGGGATCGACGGCGGTCGCACGGCCATCCTGGAGCCGCACGAGCTCGACGATGAGTACTTCATGCTCCGCGTCCGCGTCGACGGCGGGCAGCTCGACCTCGACCAGCTGCGCACGATCGCCACGATCTCGCAGGAGTTCGGGCGGGACACGGCCGACATCACCGACCGGCAAAACATCCAGCTCCACTGGATCCGCGTCGAGGACATGCCGGAGATCTGGCGCCGCCTGGAGGCGGTCGGGCTGCAGACCACCGAGGCGTGCGGCGACTGCCCGCGGGTGGTGCTGGGCAGCCCGGTGGCCGGCATCTCGGCCGACGAAAAGCTCGACGCCACGCCCGCGATCGACGCGATCGTGGAGCGCTTCGTGGGCGCCAAGGAGTTTTCCAACCTGCCGCGCAAGTTCAAGTCGTCGATCTCGTGGCTGGCCGACATGCCGTACGAGGTGAACGACATCTCCTTCCTCGGCGTCGACCACCCGGAGTACGGGCCGGGGTTCGACCTCTGGGTCGGCGGCGGCCTCTCGACAAACCCGATGCTCGCGCAGCGCCTCGGCGTGTGGGTGCCGATCGCCGAGGTGCCCGAGGTGTGGGCCGGCGTGGTGGGCATCTTCCGCGACTACGGTTACCGCCGGCTGCGCCACCGCGCCCGGCTCAAGTTCCTGGTCGCCGACTGGGGCGTGGAGCGGTTCCGGGAGGTGCTCGAAAAGGAGTACCTGGGCCGCACGCTGCTGGACGGGCCGGCGCCCGAGCTGCCGGAAAAGCCGATCGACCACATCGGCGTGCACCGGCAGGCCGACGGTCGCTTCTACGTCGGCGCGGCGCCGGTGGTGGGTCGCACGTCCGGCACCCAGCTCGCCCAGCTCGCCGACCTCGTCGAGGCGCACGGGAGCGGGCGGGTGCGGCTCACGCCGTACCAGAAGCTGCTCGTGCTCGACCTGGCGCAGGAGCGCGTCGACTCGCTGGTCACCGCGCTGCGCGGGATCGGCCTGGAGGCCCGGCCGTCGAGCTGGCGGCGCGGGACGATGGCGTGCACCGGCATCGAGTTCTGCAAGCTGGCGATCGTCGAGACCAAGCGGCGCGGCGAGGAGCTCGTCGCCCGGCTCGAGGAGCGCCTCGGCGACATGGACGCCGACATCTCCATCCACATCAACGGCTGCCCCAACGCCTGCGCGCGCACCCAGACCGCCGACATCGGCCTCAAGGGCCAGATCGTCATGGGGCCGGACGGGCAGCAGGTGGAGGGCTTCCAGGTCCATCTCGGCGGAGGTCTCGGCATGGCCGAGGGCCAGCAGGCCGGGTTCGGGCGCAAGGTCCGCGGGCTCAAGACCACCGCGGACGAGCTACCGGAGTACGTGGAACGCTTGGCCCGCCGCTACCTGGACGGCCGCACCGAGGGCGAGGCGTTCGCCACCTGGGTCATGAGGGCTGATGAGGAGGCATTGCGATGAGCACTGAGTCCCGCGCCGCACCCATGTACTGCCCGTACTGCGGAGAAGAGGACCTGCGCCCGTCCGAGGAGGGGCACGGGACCTGGGAGTGCCGGGGCTGCGCGCGTGCGTTCTCCGTCAAGTTCATCGGATTGGTGCGAAAGGCGGTAACCCGGTGAGCCCCGTGAACGCCGTGGGTCTGGGCCTTCTCAACCCGGCCACTGATCGCTCGACAGAGCTGCGTCTCCTGGCCGAGGAGGCCGGTCGCGAGCTGGAAGGCGCGCCCGCCGAGGAGATCGCGCGGTGGGCGGCCGAGACGTTCGGCGACCGCTTCTGCGTGACGAGCTCGATGGCCGACGCGGTGCTGGCACACGTGGTCTCGCGGGTGGCGCCCGGCGTCGACGTGGTGTTCCTCGACACCGGCCTGCACTTCCCGGAGACGCTCAAGGTGCGTGACGCGGTGGCGGCCACGCTGCCCGTCAACGTGCGCTCCATCCGCCCGCGGCTGACCGTCGGCCAGCAGGACGGGGAGTACGGGCCGCGCCTGTTCAACAAGAGCCCCGACGACTGCTGCTTCCTGCGCAAGGTCGAGCCGCTGGAGCGCGCGCTCGCCGACTACGACGCGTGGGCCGCCGGGCTGCGCCGCGAAGAGTCGCCGACCCGCGCCAACACGCCGGTGGTCGCGTTCGACCCAAGCGCGGCAAGGTCAAGGTCAACCCGATCGCGGCGTGGACCCAGGCCGACGTCGACGCGTACATCTCGCGGTGGAACGTGCCGGTCAACGAGCTCTTCAAGAAGGGGTACACCTCGATCGGCTGCTGGCCCTGCACGCGGCGCACCAAGGCCGGCGAGGACCCGCGGGCCGGCCGGTGGGCGATGTTCGAAAAGACCGAGTGCGGCCTGCACACGTGACACCGATCCTTCTCGTGGTGCACGGCAGCCGCGATCCGCGGGCGGCACGGGCTACCCGTGCCCTCGTCCGCGCGGTCGCGGCCGCCCGCCCCGGGGTGGATGTCCGCGCGTCGTACCTGGACCACACACTGCCCCGCCCGGGACAGGTGCTGGCCGCGCTGGAGGCCGCGGGCCACGAGCGGGTGACACTTGTGCCGCTGCTGCTCACGTCGGCGTACCACGGGCGGGTGGACGTGCCCGAGATGGTGCGGGCCGCCCGCGCCGCCGGCCTTCGCGTGCCGGTCGACGTGACCGACGTGCTCGGCCCGCCCGCCGGCGCTCCCGTCGACGACCTCCTGCTCACCGGCCTGCGGCGGCGGCTGGCCGAGGCGGGTTCCGGCTTCGACGCCGTGGTGCTCGCCGCGGCGGGCACCCGCGACGCCGCCGCGCGGCAGACCGTGGTGAGTGCCGCCGCCGCCCTCGGCGCCTACCTGGGTGCGCCGGCCCGCGTGGCGTACGCGTCGGCGGCCCCGCCCACCGGCGCCGAAGCGGTGGCGGAGCTGCGTGCGGCCGGTGCGCGGCGGATCGGCGTCGCGGCGTACTTCCTGGCGCCAGGGCTGCTCTACGACACCGTGGTCGACTCCGCCCTGGAGGCGGGCGCCGTCGCCGCGGCCAAGCCGCTCGAGGGCGCCATCGAGCTTGCCCGGCTGGTGCTGGCCCGGGCCGACGCAGCCGCGCTGCCGGCCTCGGCAGCCGCTGCCGCCTGATACTGCCGCCGGCAGTAGTCCAACCGACCCGTATCAAGGCGTGGCGCGTGGGCTCCTCATCCCAGAGAGACGCCCCGACCGCGCCTCAGGGCGTCTTTCTCGCACGCGGGACAGTTCGGGGGGAAGTCCCGCGCACAGCGCGACCGGCCCGGGTGTCAGGGCGGGTCCGGGGCGGCCGGGGGCGGTCCGGGACCGCAGGGGGATCCTGATGCCGGGCCGGTCGCGTGCGTGCCTGTGGCGCGCGGGCCTATGGCCGCCCGCGTGCGGGCTTATGGCCGCCGGGTGCGGGGGCCGGCCGCGTGTGTGGGCAATGGCGCTCGGACGAGAAAGGGGCACCGGATGCGGACAGCAAAACGCCCCGGTTGGCCTGGAGCCCGGGGCGTTGATGCTGTGTGTGGTGCTGTTTGTCAGGCAGAGTGAGCGCGGACCCGCAGGCCGCCGCGACGCTTGACGGCGCGCCGCTCTTCTTCGCTCATCCCGCCCCAGACGCCGGCGTCCTGACCGGAGTCGAGGGCCCACTGGAGGCACTCGTCGGTCACGGAGCAGCGCCGGCAGACGGCCTTGGCCTGCTCGACCTGCAGGAGCGCAGGGCCGGACGTCCCGATCGGGAAGAACAGCTCCGGGTCCTCGTCGCGGCAGACAGCATGGTGGCGCCAGTCCATGGCGGCAACACTCCTCGTTCTGGATCGGTGGCAATTAATGCGGTGGAACTCTATTTGCGCCCGCAGTGCCGATCGCGACTTTGCGCATTCATCCGATCGGCAGCGCGTTAGCAGGCTTTGGGACCGGTCGAGCTGCGTGAACGTGCCACACGGCGGGCATGCCCGCGCAACTTCCCGGTAACTCGTTTCGCTTGTGAATACTTTCACGAACTCCCGCGATGTCAAGGGGACGCTCGGAAAAAATCCGAGCGGGTGAGCAAGCCCA